>JBLIMP010000007.1:0-38049 GCA_047638855.1 Cellvibrionaceae bacterium
CGCTCGTAACGCAGTGCGTTAAAAACTATTATGACACATTGCGTCATAATGTGTCAACCCCTTTTCTATTAGAATTATCCAGGATAATCATTCAAGCATTATTTGACCGATTGGTGTTAGATTTTGTTCTACTGGTGGCCTGACTGAAGCATCCCTCGAATCAATTCGACATCGGTATTGATTTGATTCTTTAACTCTTCTAAACCTGAAAAACGCTTTTCGCTTCGAATATGATCTACGAACTCTAATTGCAATTCTTGCCCATAAAGATCCCCTGAAAAATCAAGAAGATGTGCTTCGACGCGTAGACTCTGCCCATCAACCGTTGGGCGTACGCCTACGTTGGTGGCTGTCATATGGCGACTGCCATCTGACAATATAACCCACGCAGCATACACGCCATTTGCTGGAATTACTTTTTCTTCCCATACGTCGAGGTTGGCAGTTGGGAATCCGATGGTGCGTCCACGTTGGTCTCCAACTATGACGTTGCCACTTAAGCTGTAGTTACGCCCCAGGCATGTCGCCGCGTCAGTGATATTGCCTGCATCAAGGCTGTTTCTAACCCGACTGCTGCTGACGGCATCACCCCCGGCCGAAAGCTTGTCTCCATACTCAAATACTTGAAATGGTGTTTTTGTTGTGGTTTGAAGTGAGCGCAGATAGTCAGCTGTCCCTTCTCGCTGATACCCAAATCCGAAATCCCCGCTCCAAATCTCAACCATGCCTAGATGTTTTTGCATGAGCTCGACATAGTCGGCCGCTCGAATATTGCGTGTCGTTTCATTAAATGGAGTCGTTACAACCTGATCAATATCGCAATCTCCAATTAATTCGGCCCGCTCATCAACAGTAGTTAGGTATTGCCGCCCAAATCGCTTTAGTAATACGGCCCGAGGATGAGGGAAAAAAGTAAGTGCGGCAGTTCGTAACCCTTTAGCGCGGGCTTGCTCCGCCATATTTTTTAACAGAGCCTGGTGTCCTAAATGAACGCCATCGAACATGCCCAAAGCGACCGCTGTCGGTTGAGGATTATTTAGCTCGTTGATTTGAAGGAAATGTTGCATATTGAAATTATAGCCCACAAGATGCGGGTCGAAGATTGGTGATTAGAGCCAAAAATGCACCTTCTCTATTGAGAAATGCATGATCATTGGAACATTTTTTTTGCTTTCCAATAGTTTCCCTGTGCAGTAACCAATCCGATAAAGCGGCCGGATGGGTTAAATGTCTGCATCAATGTGCCATCTTCGGTTTTAGATTGTTGAGAAATAAGCTTTCCATGCAGCAAGTCAATCTCTTCATCAAGTGTGACTTCTAGTCTAGGCAAATGAGATACCGCAAGCTCGGGGCGTTGTAAGTAGGTTTGAATATTTTCAGATGTAAGAGAGTTGAGAGGCACGGACAAATCAAGCCCGAATTCACCTACTTGCTCACGCCGCAAACCCGCTAGATGACCGCCGCATCCCAATAATTCACCTAAATCATAAGCGATTGAGCGAATGTAAGTGCCTGCGCTACACTGGATACGTACCGTAAGTTCTGGCAAATTGACGTCAAGCAGATCGAGTTGATAAATTGTGACAGGGCGTGGAGGACGTTCGATCGTTATCCCTTGACGAGCAAGCTCATATAGTTTTTTGCCATCTTTTTTAATAGCAGAAACCATTGGTGGGATTTGTAAGATATCCCCCTTAAATTGCTCAAGTAGTGATTCGATGTTTTCTGCCGTTAGCTCTGGAACCGGTTTTTCTGATAGAACCTGGCCATCTGCATCATAACTATCAGTGGTTTGGCCTAAACGGATGATTCCACAATAGGTTTTTGGGCGGCCAACAATGTACTCGACCAAGCGAGTGGCTCGGCCTAAACAAACTACTAACACACCTGTTGCTGATGGATCAAGTGTGCCGCTATGACCTACTCGGCGCATGCCAGCTACCCGGCGAACCCGGCCGACTACGTCATGTGAGGTCATACCGGCCGGTTTGTCGATATTTAAGATGCCTTCAACCATATTAAATTTGAGAGGGGGAATTAGAGTGCCGCTTTTTGTTTGGCAATCGTTTCTTTTGCAAGCGCTACAACATGTTGAACAACATCTTCCAGTGGACCGTGCTGAGAGCATCCAGATGCAAATCGATGTCCACCACCGCCCAATTCCGTTGCTAAAGTAGCCACATCCCATGGCGGCCGTGAACGGAACCCGATCCGAATTTCTCCGTCCTCTTTTTCAGTAAAGACGGCGCTCATTGCAACCCCATGAATATCAGAGATCATATTGCCCAAACCATGATTGCTGACCGGCTCGTCGCTAACCGCTTTTTGATCTTCGACTGATATTGCAGCCCAAGCCACCCCGCCTTCGACAGCCATTTGGTTTAACCCTTTTGACCACATTTTTACCGTGTTGAATTCCTGTAGAACCAAAGCTTGAAGGGTGATTTCTGCCATGTTGGCTCCGGCCGCAATTAGATCACCAGCTACTTTTAGAGTTTCAGCCGTGACGCCTGTGACACGGAAGCCGAGTGTGTCTGTGACCATGCCGGTAAGTAAGCTTGTTCCGATACCTTTGTCAAGCGGGACACCCATCATAGGGATAAGCTTCGCTAGAATTTCGGCCGTGGATGTTACGTCAGCAACCACTAAATTGATATGACCGAAATGATTGTTACTGATGTGATGATCGATATTGATAATGACCGGCTCACAGGTTAGTTTGCTATAAACGTATCCCATCCGGTGCTCATCCCCGCAGTCAACCGAAATCAATAGGTCATAGATCTTTTTACGATCTACACGACGCCGAACTTTTTTTGCTAAAGGCAAATATTCAAATTTTCGTAGAACGCCATCATCACAGATCATGTCGAACTGTTTGTCCATTGCATGTAACATTTGGCCCATGGCGGTCAATGATCCTAATGCATCTCCATCTGGTCCGATGTGAGTTGTTACAAGGATATTGGAGGCTTGTTCAATTTCCTCTCTAATTTTTTTAACTATTGTGCTATCCAATTAAAATTCCTTTTTGTGTAGGCAAATACACAGACCTGAGCTATTTCGAGATGAAAACTCTCGCGATGGCAGTTTATTCTGTTTCTGGTGCTTCAGTCACGGTTTCAGCTAAGACTTCAATAGGGGCTTCAGAAAGAGCTTCAGAAGGTACTTCGATTGGAATCTCTAAACTATTTAGTAAATCTTCGACCTCTAAAACTTGTTGCAACGAATGGTCCCAGTGGAAATGAACTTGGGGAACTTTACGTAGTTTTAGACGTCGGCCAAGCTCTCTCCGAAGGAAAGAGTGGGCACTTGCTAAACCCTCTAAAACCTCATTTCGGCGTGATTCATCTCCAAGTGCATTTACTTTAACATCGGTATGCTGCAATTCCCGATCAATGTTTACCTCTGTGATGGTTGTTCCTTGCACACGAGGATCATTGATTTCAAAGAGGATGAGTTCGCTGATAGCGACTCGAATCTGTTCTGCAACCCGCTGCTGTTTAATTTTTCCCATGATTTCGTGGTTGATAAAAAACAGCGAATAACCGGCAAATCCAATCTTAAATCAGATCGGTTTTTACCTGCTATTCGCTATCTCTTAATTAATTCGGCACTTGTCTCGTGATATAAAATTCGATGAGGTCGTTTTCTTGATAATCCTCGAACGAGCCGACTTTTACACCAAACTCAAATCCTTCTCGAATCTCACGCACATCGCTTTGGATGTGCCGAAGACTAGAAACCTTGTCATCGTGCAATAGTTTTTTATCGCGAATAACACGACCATTGGCATTGCGACGCCCTTCACCCGTTCGCATAAAGCAACCTGCAATGTTCCCGATCTTTCGAATTGGGAAGACTACTCTCACTTCTGCTCGGCCGATAATGACTTGTTCAAAGCGAGGAGCCATTAAACCACGCATCGCTTTTTCAACATCTTCAAGCAGGTGATAAATGATCGTGTAATTGCGAATCTCAACATCATCGCTTGTTGCGGCGAGGGTCGCCGCTGGATCGGTGATCGTGTTGAAGCCGAGGATAATCGCATCTGAGGCGGAAGCCAACATGACGTCACTTTCTGTCACACTACCAGTAGCCGCCCGTAGAATTTCGAGTTCCACCTCTTCATTCTTAAGCTTGCGAAGCGAGGAGACAATTGGCTCTAGGGAGCCTTCAACATCGGCTTTCACAATAAGGCGCAATGGTTTTGCATCTTCAGTTTGTAGATTTGCGAAAAAGGCGTCTAAAGTAGAGCGGGTAGATTTCGAACCTGCATTAACAATATTGTTGTCAGATACGATTCTGCGCGCTACCTTTTCACTTTCAACCGTCTTAAACTGCTCTCCCGGTGAAGGGGTTCCATTTAAGCCAGATACTTGAACTGGGACTGATGGTCCGGCTTCTTTAATACGTTTTCCAGTGTGGTCAAACATCGCTTTAATACGACCATAATGGTCATTTATTAAAAGGGTGTCACCTACTTTAAGTGTTCCGTTTTGTATTAGGAGGGTTGCGGTAACGCCTTTGCCGCGCTCTGTCTTTGACTCAATGACAGTTCCACTTGGCATTGCGTTTGGATTCGCCTGAGGATTAAGCTCTTCGGCCGTTAGCAATATCGCTTCCATCAGGTCGTCGATACCGATTTTTTCTTTTGCAGAAACTTCAATAACCAGCGTCTCTCCGTCCCAATCATCAGGTGCTAGGCCAGCCTCTACCAATTGTTGCTTCGCTCGGTCAGGTTGAGCACCTGGCAAATCGATTTTGTTTAAAGCGACAATAATAGGTACTTTTGCTGCTTTAGCATGATCAATTGCTTCAAGTGTTTGGGGCATCAAACCATCATCTGCGGCTACTACTAAAATAGCAATGTCGGTCGAGCGTGCTCCACGTGCACGCATTTGCGTAAACGCAGCATGACCAGGTGTGTCTAAAAAGGTAATAAGATGGTTTTGATATTTGGTTTGATAGGCGCCAATGTGCTGCGTAATGCCACCGTGCTCACCATCAGCCACATTAGCTTGGCGGAAAACATCCAGTAGGGATGTCTTTCCATGATCAACATGCCCAAGCATTGTGATTACTGGCGGCCGACTAACAAGGTCACGCTTTCTCTCTGCTGAGAGAATTTTGCGCCACTCCGGCCGATTACTTCCATCATCTTCTTCAACTTCTTCTTCAAATTCAACGGGATCAAATCCCATTTCTTCAGCAACAATTGATGCTGTGTCAAAATCAATCTCTTGATTAATGTTGACCATGATGCCACTGCCCATCAATTCCTTGATGATATTGATTGGGCTGACAGCCATTAAAGTTGCCAAGTCACGCACTGTAATGAAATCAGGGATTTCGATTATCTTTTTTTCTGCCATTCACTCCTCAATTAACTGTGGGTCATTATATAAACATCCTATAGAACAAAAGGATGCTTATACCCCAACAGTTTTGGAAACCTTGAGCCATGTACGCGTGAAGAGGTTGTATCGAGATGATAGGTAATCTTCTACATACACGGCTCCGGAAATATTCGGGTTATCGACCGGCGATTCATGCGGTTGAGCCCATATCGTTTCGTAAATCCTCAAATCGGCTTTTAAGCTGTTCTTTAATGTCCGATTTTATGGTGGTGCGTAATGCACCGTTTAACACGCTGGTCTGAACTACTTTATCCCAGCAAGCCGATTTTGTGCATACATATGCACCACGGCCAGTTTTTTTTCCTGAGAGGTCAATGATAATCCCCTCATCAGGGTTATTTACAATCCTTACCAGATCTCGCTTATCCATTTTATTCTTGCAAATCACACAGGTGCGTTGCGGAATATGTTTTTGGCGACGAGGTTGCCTCGTTTTTTTGATTGTAACCATAGGACGGTATCAAATTTGTTTTGCACTCAGTATTCGACCTGCTGCGTACTCCGCATATAGAACACCGACTTATCTGCAAAACTAGAATTCTTCTTCGTCTTCCCAATCATCTTGGCGGCCGCTTTTGCGCTTACGTACGGCCACAACACGGCCGGCGTCTTCATCAAAGACCAGTTCACGAGACTTCTTCGTGTTTTTCTTTGCTTCTTCTTTTGCGGCTTCTTCCGCACGAATTTCGCCACGTGTTTTACGAGCAACAACTACCTTTTTCTTTCTAGGTGCTACCTTCTTCTCGACAACCGGTTTCAATGGGATGATCGGTTCTAGGGGAATAATCGGCTCTAGCCCAACTATTGGTTTTTCTTCACTTTCTTTAACCATTTCTTCTTTTACCGCTACGGCTGGTGCCGCTACATCTTCTGCAACTACTACAGGTTCAGCTTCAACGATGAGCTTTTCTTCAGCAATAACTTCAGTTACAGCTTCGGCAACGGCTTCTTCGTCTACAACTTCGGATAGATCCTCAGTTACAACCGGGACCTCAACTTCTTCAACTATCATCTCTGCTTTTGTTTCTGGAAGGAGAACTTCTGCAATTTCGGCCGCGACTTCGCTATCAGCCGGAATCTCATCTGCTTCCTCTTCAACCGTTTCTTCTACGACGTTTGTGACGTCATCAGTATTGGTCTCAATTATTGTCTCTGATTCAGCAATTACAGGAGCTTCTTCAGAAATCACAGACTCTTCAGCTATAGGCTCTTCAACTGCAGAAGCCTCAACTATAGAAGCTTCAACTGCAGAAGCCTCTGCTTGAGCAGCTTTCTCAGCGGCCTTGAGATTGGCTCTAGACAGTTCTACGTCTTCACGAGCCATATATTCTTTCATCTTTTTTCTAAAGTCTTCAAGTGCTTTATCACCGAATCCATCCATAGCCAGTAGAGTTTCTTCACCCATGTGCATTTGGAAGATGGCATCGCCAACACTAGACATATCGGCCGCCAATAAGATAGCGTGATAGCGGTGAATCAGATCAAGTTCTTCAAGATCATGCTCAAAAGCGATCGCTGGAATGCGCTTACGAACCTCAGCTCGGTCCTTCCGAATCTCGTCATGCTTAGCCGCACGGATTGAAATGATTCGACCTTCAACACCCAAAACAAGTTTTTCAAGCGTTCTGTAATCTTCGTTTGTAAGTGGCCGGTTGCTCCGACGTTTTTCAATAACAACATTGGCCAAAGCATGAAGTTCTGTATCAGCGGCAATCGCTTGATCTGCATCAGGATGATCAAGTGATTTGAGTGAATCAACTGCGGATTCAGTAAGCGACTTGATATCAATACGCCAGCCTGTCAATTTTGCGGCCAATCGAGCATTTTGCCCTTCGCGTCCAATAGCTAAGGAAAGCTGATCATCTGGCACAATTACCATGGCCGTTTTGCCTTGATCTGGATGTTCTTCCAGATACACGCCTGAAACCCGGGCTGGGCTTAAGGCTTTGGCAATAAAGCTTTGTTGATTTGGATCCCATTCAATGACATCGATCTTTTCATCGCTAAGTTCGCGAACAATGCTTTGGATACGAACACCACGCATACCAACACAGGCTCCAACCGGGTCAACCCCAGGTTGAAGGGCTACAACTGCTACTTTTGAGCGCTGCCCTGCTTCACGAGCGATACTTTTAATATCAACTTGCCCATTATAAATTTCTGGAACTTCGAGTTCTAGTAGGCGACGTAGTAGATTGCGATGACTACGGCTCACAATAATGCTTGGGCCACGATTGGTTCGACGCACTTCAAGCACATATACTCGAAGTTTGTCATGAGCTCGGTAACGCTCACTTTTCACCTGTTGGCTGGCTGGGAGTGTAGCCTCTGTTCGGCCGAGACCGATGGTAATACTGGTTCCACTCGTACTTTGAACCGTTCCGTTGACGATTTCACCATCGCGGGAAGCAAAGTCATCAAAAAGTTGGTCGCGTTCAGCTTCACGAACACGCTGAAGAATCACTTGCTTTGCAGTTTGAGCAGCAATTCGGCCGAAATTGCGAGGCGTACTAATCGCCATCACCAAATCGCCATAATTTGCATCAGTTAAACCTTGAGAATGGGCATCTTCTAGAAGAATTTCCGTTTTCGGTTCAAATATACTATCAACCACTTCTTTTTCTGCGTAGATCGTTGGTTCTCCAGTTACAGAGTCGATTTCTACATTCACACCTTGCATACTGCTAACAGCAGCATTACGCCGATAGGCAGAAACAAGCGCTGTTTTAAGCGCGTCGATTACAGTATCTGGTGGAAGACCACGTTCTTGGCAGATTTCGTTGAATGCCAAAAGGAATTCACTTTTCATTCTGGTTCCTACTATTTTTTCAGAGCTGCGACTAATCTTGGTATAAATTGGATAAGATAAGCCTGATTTATTTTGATTCCAAATAAGGAAAGTTACCTGAAAACAAAAAAAAGTGGGGGAGCCCACTTTTGTCATTAGTGTATTCAGCTTTTCAGAAGTATAGCACAACTAATTTCTGGGTTCAATCCATGATAAGAATGCGATTACATCAAATTAAGACGATTTTTTCATGCTCGACTCAATTGAATCAAGAGGATTAAACATTTTGGAATATGTGCATATGTTTCTCTTACCTTATCTTCCATCTTATTTGAACCGTTTCCGTATTTGTGGTTTATTTAATCGCTTAGATAATTAGTTGAACTTACCCCATAAAAATGAGACAAGCTAATAGCGGTTGATAATGAGGAATGTTGATGAAAATATCCGAATTTGCAGATTTAATCCAAACCAATGTGGCCCAAGTCATCATAGGAAAGCGAGATGCGGTTGAACTTTTGCTGGTTGCGTTATTGTGTGAAGGGCATGTACTGCTTGAAGATGTTCCTGGTGTAGGTAAAACCACATTGGCAAAAGCACTTGCACTTAGTATTGAGGCTAGCTTTTCACGAATCCAGTTTACGCCTGATTTATTGCCTGGCGATGTGACCGGTAGCAGTCTTTTTAATCAAAAAAGCCAAGAATTTGAGTTTCGGCCGGGGCCAATCTTTCATCAGATTGTTTTGGCAGATGAGATTAATCGGGCAACTCCGCGTACTCAGTCGAGCCTGCTTGAAGCGATGCAGGAAAAACAAGTCACGATTGACGGTGTGACTCGGCCACTTCCAGCACCTTTTATGACAATAGCAACTCAAAACCCTATTGAATTAGAAGGAACTTTTCCGCTTCCAGAGGCCCAACTGGATCGCTTTTTATTACAGATCAAACTGGGGTACCCTGATTTTGAGCAAGAAGATGAGATTCTTGTGCGTTATCAACGTCATGACCCACTCACACACATACAGCCAGTCGTTGATGGGGGGCAAATTGTTGAGCTTCAAGCACAAGTAAGAGGCATTCATGTTAGCGAAGATATTCGCCATTATTTATTGAAAATAATTCGCAGCACGCGCGAACATCAATATACTGAATTGGGAGTATCACCCAGAGGCAGCTTGGCCTTATATCGTGCAAGCCAGGCTCTTGCTGCTTTACGCGGCCGGGATTATGTAATCCCAAGTGATATTCAGTATTTAGCCCCAGCTTTGCTTACCCATCGTATACATTTGAGTGCACAAACCCGGCTCCGCGGCCGTTCACCTGCTCAGATTGTGGCTGAAATTGCTGAAAGCGTCCCTGTACCTGTGACTGATTAGAAGTTTTATCAAGCCATGTCTGAAATTAAACCGCTAAGCACCCGATTTAATAGCTTCATTCCTATCGTTGTGACTGTTTGTCTATTTATAGGGCTGTCACGGGACAATCAGATATTAACTTCGGCCGGCATTTTATTCATCATGCTCTACGGGTTGATTTGGGTATGGTGGAAACTGAGCTTTATAGGATTGACCAGTCGACTTGAGTTTAGTGAGATTCGTGCTTTTGAAGGGGAAGAAGTCGAACTACGTATTATTACGACCAATCGAAAATATCTTCCCGTATTTTGGCTCAATGTTGTTTACGAATTACCAAAGGGGCTAAAGATGAAACAAATTGATCTGACTATTAGTTCATCTTCCCAGCGCGGGTATTTACGCTCTTATTGGTTTTTAAATCCGTGGCAAACTGTTTTGCGCCGATTTGAAATCGAATGTACCGATCGAGGTTATTACCACATTGGGCCAGGCTATATGGAAACGGGTGATCCATTTGGGTTCTTTTCCGGCCGGATGACATTACCGGAGACCTTCGAGCTTATCATTTATCCAAAAGTTTATCCAATTGATGAAATGAGCTTTCCTGCTCGCCAGCCATTTGGCGAGTTTCGATCTGTCGGCCGCTTGTTTGAAGACCCTATGCGTACGATTGGTATACGCGATTGGCAGATGGGGGATAGCCAACGCCGTATTCATTGGAAAGCGACAGCTAAATATCAAACGCTTTTTAGCCGCGTATATGAACCGGCTGAAGAAGAGAAAGCGATGATATTTTTGAATATCGCTACGCTAGAAAATTTTTGGCACGGTTATATACCCGAACTTCAAGAGCAAGCGATCCGAGTCGCTTCGAGCCTAGCATATGAACTCTCTGAGAAACGATTGCCGGTGGGTCTCATAGCCAATGGACGGTTATTTCGGAAAGAATTGGCGATCAAACTATTGCCAGGCCGTTCACCCGACCAACTGATGTTGATTTTGGAACTGCTTGCCGGTGTGACCTCTTTTGCAACCTCATCTATTGAAGACTTACTTATATCAGAGACGCCGGGTATACCTTGGGGAACAACCCTTATTTTGATTACAGCCGTTACCCATGATGCACTATTGGCAACGCTGCTAGATTTGACAGCGGCCGGCCGGCCTATTGTCCTGATTTCACTGGCAAAAGAGCCACCTACCGAGTATTTACCGCAAATAACTGTTTACCATTTACCATATTTTGATATTAGCCGTGACGATATCATTGCCCCTGTGAGGCAAAGCTAATGTTTCATTTTGTTTCACATCGATATTACAAATTTATTCGCTTATTTGTGATCGGAATGGGTGCTTCGGCAATTTTGCCGTGGCTGATTTTAATTGGCCGTAGTTGGGCCGATGTTCCCGCTGTTATCCCGCGATATAGTGGTGAAGCTTTTAGATTTGTGAGGCTTGTTAACACCCCTTTTCTTATTCTTTTTATAGCCATTTGGCTACTTTTGCTCTTTTTTGTATTTTTGTTCGATTGGGTCAATAAATGGTTTAATGACGACGATGAAGACCAACTTATTTGGCGGTCAGTTATGGTCTTCCTCATCGTACTTATTTTGTTTCCATTTAACCGGATGTTGCTTTATCCTCCGGCCGCTGCGCCGATGTTTACACCAGCGAGAGGAATTCTGCATACGCTGTTTAATTTTACGGAGGGAGCACGACCTGAGAGTAGCCTTATCTTTTTTTATGTAGTTTGCTGGCTTTTTGCTATTTGGGTCACTAGCAATGCATTGGACTACACCCTCATCGGCCGACTCTTTCAGATTGGCATTCTCTCGAACCTATTTTCGATTAGCTGGTTAGTTGGTTTTGGAGGGACAAATTTCTTTTTGTTTCTGCCCTTTATCGCTTGTAGCCTAACGGCCCTCGCTCTCAGCCAAATCGATGCAAAGCTGGCTGCAGGCTATCATAGTCAGGGAGCTCGTTTTTCAAATTCGATGTGGACGCAATTCAACGCATCGATAATAGGCTTTGTGTTGATTTGTATCTTTGTTGCCAACTCCCTTTTGCCTGAACAAATCAACTCGTTCCTTCGCCTTTTTACTCCTATAGTCAACGGTATTGCGTTTGTTTTGTGGGGAGTCCTTCGCTTTTTAGGAGCGATCATTAAACCGATCTTTATATGGGTTTTTACTTTTATCGAGTCTTTGATCGGGCAGTTTGACCCATTGGAGGGGATTCGAGCCGATGAGGGACTTACAGAATCAGATGGATTGATAGAGTTTCCGACCTTCAATGAGCTGATTGTTAATCCAAGCTTTCGCTATATTTTTATTACCATCTTAATTTTGCTAGGTTTGACTGTGGTATTGGTGGTACTTAATCGTACCGTTTTGAAGCAGTATCGAGATGGAGTTGAAGAACGAAGCGAAGAAGAAGTTCCTGAAGACTTTGATCCTTTAGGCGATGGCATTTCACGGTTGCGATCTTGGTTTAATAATTTAAGAGGAACCCGAAGAAAGCCTTTGCTTGCGCCAGAAAGAATTGAAGATATGTACGCTAATATTTGCCGATTAGCTGATAGACGTGGCTTTCCCAGGGGGATTAGCCAATCGCCTGATCAATATTTAGATGATTTAGTGAATGCGTTTCCAGGCCAAGCCGACCACTTAGAGCAGCTAACTATTGGATATATGCATTCACATTATGGAGAAATCACATTGCCTTCGGCCGAAATGCAGCAGCTAAGAGAAGCCTATGTGCAGTTTATTGCTTCGATTGAAAAAGATGAGAGTGAGAGCACTGTGAAAAACGAAAATATTGGTCTAGAAAAGAGCGACAATGATTGAGGTCTTGTAGAAACCTTAGAATTCCATAATTTTTCCATAGAATCCTGATCTTATTCAAACATAATAGAGCTAGCCTATGTATAGCATTGCTTGTCAGGATGTTATTTGATCAGACAACACGGCCCCCTGCATCTCCTGCTTTTACATACACCAACCACTACCCCGCACTTTTAAACTGTGTCGTTTTAGTATTTCATAACTTTACGACAGGTTTCACTAAAGACACTACCAAAAAGAGAAACAAAAATTGCTACTGCCAACTGACCCTGAAAAATTTCGTTTAGTTTCGATGCTTCTTATTGCTGGGAGCTGGTTTGGTGTTTTTACGATGACACTCGCCGAGCCAATTCTTAGAGCTAGATGGTCTAATGTGACACGCGAAAGTCGATTTGCTGTCAAAACGTGGTCTATAGTGATAACGCTTACTTTGGCCATTTCTTTCTTTATAGGCGCTTACACATGGTTGAGCCTAACACGACACGATCAATTTAATTCAACAGGCTATGATCTGGCGATTAATGAACAGATTGTTTGGAATACGCTAAACGGTCGCTTTTTTGCGAGTTCGGTTGAAGTTGACAATTCTTTTGGCGATCATTTCCGGCCGATGCTCCTCATTCTTGTTCCTATATACGCATTTTCCCAAACACCACAAACATTGCTAATTATTCAGGTCCTAGTGCTGGCATCGGCCGCTATTCCTATTTATTATCTGGCCAAACTCAAATTACAAGATGATGTTGTAGCCGCTGCACTCGCGATGATCTATCTGCTTTATCCTGCAATCGGTTTCGTAGTCCGCTTTGACTTTCATATTGAGATATTTGTCATTCCCGCCTTTATCGCTGCCTTTTACATGATGGAAACCGGCCGATGGCAAATGGCATCCTTCTTTTTAGTTATCCCACTGCTGTGTAAAGAGAATATGGGATTCACCGTCACAACTTTTGGCTTGTATGCACTCCTCCGTTGGAAAAAATATAAATGGGGCGGGATCTGGGCCATTGTAGGCATACTATTTACATGGTTGACGACATTTTGGTTGCTGCCACTTGTACGTGGTGAAGCGATTGATACGCTTTCCCGTTATGCGTGGTTAGGTTCAAATCCACTTGAAATGATGCAAATGATGCTTATGGAGCCTTTCGCCGTTGCTAAGCATCTTTTCACTGAAGCAAATATGCTTTATGCTCTTCAACTTTTACTTCCGGTTGGGTTGTTAGCAATATTCGGTTTTAGAGAACTTCTGTTGGGTCTGCCAGCCTTAGCCATTAATCTTCTATCTAACCACTTTTGCCAGTCTACAATTTATTGTCACTACACTATCCCTATCATCCCTATTATCTTTATCGCCACAGTTTTCGGCTTACTCTTCATAAAAGAGCATTTACCAGAAGGTAGTTCTTGGCGCTTGTACGCTCTTATCCCTATCGTTTTAACTTGTTTAAGTTTTTGGGTATCAAACCCGTTTCAAGAAACATCGCTACTGCCATCTGCGTTTGAACAGATTGGGAATGCTGAGGTGGTTAAGATGGCCTTAGACAGCGTTCCGGCCGACGGTGTACTTGTAACCACCAACGACTACGCCTCCCACTTGGCCCGCCGGCCGGGTTTGTACATCATCGGTATCCCGTCTCAACGAGAAGCACCCATTGATCCTGACATTATTTTCTTGAACTTATATGATCAGCAATATATTTTGTGTGATCAGATTCAGGAGTATATTCAGAGTCTTGCACCTGACGATTATGGAGCAACGTTTCGGACCGGGGGATTGATCGTTCTGCAAAGGAATGCTGGTTCTGCAGAGCAGTTTATTGATTTCAGGGATAACTGGAATAATTGCGCTGGGTAAAACCGGCTACCCCGTCCGGCCCTTTTTGCGAGACTCGTGGGAACATAATAATCGGCCGTTTATTTGAAATAGAGCATGTAGGCTGGATATTTATTCAAGATCTTCAGTAGAATAGATCTCTAACATCGCCTGAATCCAAGTTAGCTCATCCCGCTTCTCAAATTGCCAAAACCGGACACCAGGATAAAAAGTACGCCAATTACGGTCGGCTGCAACTGGTTCCCAACCATAATCTTTAGACAGTTCGGTCAAGCTCACATAATAGCCAGTTGGCACAGCCTCTTTTAATCGCCCACCCTGATCATAATCAACCGGGTTGTCGCCAAAACGCGCCCTGAAATCCCAAGGAATATCAGTCATAGGCCGCCCCTGAGAGCCATCTTGACTGCTTGCACGGATAAAAACTTCCCAGTACGTTTGATCACTGTCATCACGCCTGACGACTTCTAGAACCGGGCTAAAACTTAGTGCCAACTCACTGTTCAGATCAAAAGCACGTCCCGCCTTGTGCCAAATCTCATCACTTTCTCCCGGCTGTGAAGCTGCATTAATCGGTACAAACATTCGATCGATGTCTGCTAATAAATCGATTCCTGTTTCTGCTTTTACGCGCTCGCGTAATGCCAAAAATGACTGATCAACATTGTCACTTAAAAAAGGCAACTCTCCATCATCAAGGACCTTACGCAGGGAGATTGGTTGATTGAGGGGGTTTTCCGTGGCGGCTATATCGGCTTCTCCATTGTTATTGTCTACAGTTTGATCGAAGAGAGTCTCTGTAAAAAGGGTCAATTCCGGTGCCGTACCCGTTTGCGCCAGCCAACCGGCCGGTTCGGCTGCCAGCGACACCCCAGACCAATCAGGGTTATTGACAATGCCATCCAGTAAAAAGCTTTTCGGCACAATGCCAAATCGATTGACAGTGCCAATCAGCAAGACCCCAGTAGATCCGGTTTCCTGGCTCCAAACCAGTGCGTCCCCCGCAGGGGACCAATCTGGATTGTGTCCTGCTCCAACTGAGACGGGTGCGGCAAACTTGTTTTCTGAGACTAACAATTCAGCCATTTTCACCTGGCTGCTATTATCAACTTTATCACGACTGCTCCACGCAATTTGGTTTCCAATCGGGTTAAAAGCTGGACTTGACTCATCAATATCGGCTGATTGAGTTAAGTTAATCGCTTGACTATCTCCAACAGTATCAAGTGACATCAACCAAATGTCAGCGTTGCCAGTCCGCATGCCACTCCATGCAATGTGACGGCCATCGGGCGACCATGTAGGGGCATAGTCAGGACCTGGGTTTTCAGTTAAACGAATAGGCCCCTGGCTTAAATCGAGCCGAATAATATAGATATCAAGATTCTCACCCTGATGAGACTGGTAAACCAACCATTGGCCATCGGGCGACCAAGCCGGGTTTCCATCATAGCCAGTTTGGCTTGTAATTTGATCGATTTCACCACTCTGCATGTCTAATACAAACACATCATAGTTTCCGCTTCGGCGCGACGTAAAAGCGATTTTCCGGCCGTCGGGTGACCAGGCTGGATCACTATCGGCCGCCCAATGTGTGGTTAATCGAATCGGTTTTTCCTGACCGATGGCTAATCCATATAAATCACTATTTCCATTTTTGTGGAGTTCAAAAACAACTGAGCCACCCCCAGCTAGCGGATCAGGCGTTGGCCAGGGCGAAAGCTCAATAATGACCGGTGTTGGAGTAGGCGTTTGTGTGGGCGTTGGGGTAATTGTAGCAGGTGCAGTTTTTATCGGGGTCGCGGTTAGTATGGTTCCATCTACCGGTGGTGTCAATTGAGCAATAACGGTAATGGTCGGCCGGAAATTAAACAGATAGGCGATTGAAATAGTTAAAACAGCTACGCTGGCTAAAGCTGTGAATGTCACTGTTCTGCTAAAGCCCCTTGATACAGTCGCTTCAGCATCTGCCTGAGATATTGCGGGTGCCGCTTTTGCGATATGGGCATTAAGCGGCGCCCGACGGCGAGTGATCCAAACTTGGAACCTAGCACGTCGAACCCGAAGTTTTGATCGCCAGCGTCGTCGTCGCCGGATTCGGCTTGGCCGGGTCGCGTTCCACTTGTTCACTATAAAATTTCTAAATGTTGTAATTAGCCACCAAAATGGATAGAAAACGAGCACTAACCAACGCATAGTTGGCAAACGTCGTCCCAAATATCGGAGACGACTTTGAAAGTTGTTGGGTTGCTTATGATCCTGATTTTCCGGCTTTTCTTCAGTTCCACTCATCGTCGATCAGTTTAGCAGACCCATAACATTATGTCATGTAAAGCAGGTTGTTGCTAAAATAAAAAACCCTGCCCAAAATGTGTAAAACATTCCAAGCAGAGCCTTTCCCGAGTAAAAAGAATGATTGGGAAATAAAAATACTTAACCTAACGGCCGTGGATTAAAGCGAGTGGCTAATCTTGTCAAGGTGCTAAATTGAATCGGCTTAATTAAAACGATATCTACTTGGTTTTCAATATGATTTTCCACGCGTGCATCGGCCGTGACCAGAATAATGCGAGTGTTGCCAAAGCTAGGATTCTTGCGCACAGTTTCTACGATCTCATCCCCCATTGCTCCGGGCAAATTCAGATCTAATAAAAGTAAGTGAGGGGTGCAACGTGTAAGATGTGCTAGGGCTTCCTTGCCGTCAGCAATGACTTCGACGGCATACCCTGCCAAACTAAGTGCTTGATGAAAGAGCGTTGAAAATGAGCAGTCACTTTCAATAATAAGTGCTTGCGGTAATTCAGGCCTGACACGATCAGTATCTGTCTTAAGGCTTGTTTCTATATCAGTGTGCAGACTATTATTTAGAATTTCAGTGTTTTGATCAGTTTGATTAATGGGTTTTATAGTCATTATGCTTCAGTCCAGCTAAAGGTGATTCTAGTTGAGCGCGATAGTTGTTTTCCGAAGAATACTAATCGGGCTATTCGTGACGATGCCTTTCTCTGCTGATTCAAAACTCGCTCGTAAGTTTCATTTTGAATCGTTACAGGGAACCTTGCTGCTTATTGTAAAGCGACTTGTTTTTTGAAGTGTTACTTAGGATGCAGTGCTTTTACGGCCGAATACCTGCTCAATTAAAAGGAGATGTAGCCCGTGATGCTGTATTTTCAAGATACGAAAATGTAAAAGGCGGAAGACTAAAAAAGATTTTGGTTTGAAGATACCCAATGGAAAAGTGAGCTAACTCCTTCGGTAACCGAAACAGCAGGAGCCCAGTTAAGCTTTTCCCGGGCGGCTTGGATATCCGCCACAAAAACCTTTTGATCTCCCGGCCGCCAATCCATGCGGTTGATGGGTATCTTTTCTTCGTGTAAAGCTTCGAGTAAAGGGCCAAATTCTGCCCAAATTGACATTGTGTTCGTAGGTCCGCCCCCGATATTCAAAGCCGTGCCACTGACTTGATTGATATTATCTATTACCAACGCATAGGCTCTAACTAAGTCTTTGATATGAAGAATGTCACGAACCTGTTTTCCATCGCCGTAAATAGTCAGGTTTTTTCCCTTTAAGATTGCGATGATAAAATGAGCGACCCAACCCTGATCTTCAACCCCGAACTGACGTGGCCCATAAATGCATGACTGCCGAAGCGTGACTGTTTTCAATCCATAAATACGTGCGTAGTCAATCACATACTGATCTGCCGCCCCTTTTGAACAGCCATATGGAGAGTGAAAATCAAGAGAGAACGTTTCAGGAATGCCGTTAGGGTAATCTCTATAAGTGTAACGGGTTTCACCTTCTTCAATGACGATTTGTTCCATGCCGCCATAGACTTTGTTGGTTGAGGCATTGATTAAAATAGCTTCAGGCGCATGATTACGTATCGCTTCAAGCAAATTAAAGGTACCCATGGCATTGATTTCAAAGTCTTCACGAGGATTATGAATAGATGTAGTCACTGCAACCTGTCCGGCTAGGTGGATGATTACATCTGCACCGACAACCGCCTTGTCTAAAGCTGATGAGTCTCGAATATCCCCTTTAATGACAGTTAGATTTTTGTTCTGTGGCAATGTTTGGAGCCACGCTAAATTTGCAGCTGCTCCCGGCCGACTAAAATTATCAAAAATAGTGATTTTGGCCCCTTGCTGTAGAAAGAATTCAGTTGTATTGCTACCGATAAAACCGGCGCCGCCTGTGATCAAAATGTGCATAAAATTAAGGAGATTTACTGTGAACGCCTAATCGTTGTAAAAACGAAGTTGAGCGTGGCACTATGGATGATTAACGACTTGGAATTGTAGCTTATCCTGTAATTCCGTGGTCTTTTTACTAACAAACTCTCTGTATTTAACGAGATCTGCTTTAATTGCAAACGGCCCAGCTGTCATTAGCAAGGCGGTTTCGCCGTCATGATAATAGTTTTCTCTACGGCCGACTATCTCGAATTGATATTGCTGATACAAGCTGATGGCAGCTTGATTTGATTTGCGAACTTCTAATATCGCTTGATCGCAACCTGCATTTAAACCGGCCGTCAACGCAACATTAAGTAATAACTTGCCTAATCTTTGCCCACGATGCGCTTGCGCTATCACAATATTCTGAATCTGAATTTCACCAGCAACAATCCATGGAATCACATAACCAATAAGGTATTCGTTTTGAGTATTAATGAGTACAAGCGGCCAACTATTTGTGTTGCTAAGTTCAGCTGAAAACTGACTCGTACTCCAAGGCGATGGGCGACTTGCTTGCTCGATTTGAACGACGGCAGGGATATCACCTGCGACAAGCGGCCTAATGTGAAACAAATTGTAACTTTTCATCCTTTTAGATAATCGGCTTCGGCCGATATTGCAATGCCTCAGCTAAATGCTGCGTGCTAATTTGATCGTCCTGTGCCAAGTCAGCAATTGTTCGCGAAAGTTTTAGGATACGATGAAATGAACGCGCACTCAAATTCATCTGCGCCATTGCGCTTTGCATCAAACGAGTTCCTGGATCATCCAGCTTGCACTGCTCACGCACCTCTTTTGGCCCCATATCGGCATTGCACTGCAACTGGCTCTCTTTTAAACGTTCTTCTTGTAATTGGCGTGCCCCCTCCACTCGCTCACGAATCATTGCAGATGGTTCTGCTCTACTGCTGTTGTGCAGTTTCTCGAATTCAATGCGAGGGACATCAATATGAATATCAATTCGATCCATTAGCGGCCCCGAAATCCGTTTGCGATAGCGGGTAATCATACTATTTGAGCATGAGCAAGCATGTTTAGGATCACCATAATAACCGCAAGGGCAAGGATTCTGAGCTGCCACAAGCATAAAACTAGCTGGGAAAGTGATTGTCCCAGTGGCTCGTGAAATCGAAATCTCACGCGGTATCCCCTCAAGTGGCTGGCGTAAGACTTCAATTAATTTTGTGCCGAACTCTGGAAGTTCATCCAAAAAAAGCACTCCCCTGTGAGCTAAACTTACCTCCCCCGGCCGTGGCCACGCACCCCCACCTACTAAACCCGCATAGCTAACCGTATGGTGGGGTGAGCGAAACGGCCGTTCAAGAACAAGAGGGCGATCAGCTGGTAACTCTCCTGCTACAGAATAAACCTTCGTCACTTCAAGTGCTTCATTGACTGACATACGGGGCATGATGCCGGGTAAAGATTTTGAGATAAGAGTTTTTCCGGTCCCTGGTGGGCCAGTGAGTAGAACGTTGTGCCCCCCGGCTGCAGCGACTTCCATGCCGCGTTTAACATGTTCTTGCCCCATTATGTCCCCAAAATCGGCCGAATATTTCGACTCCCCCATCATCATCTCATCAATAGCAGAGGTCGCTTTTTCAATAGGGGCCATTCCGGTTAAATGCCCCGCCAATTGAGCTAAGGAGGCGACCGGAATCACTTCAACATCAGGGACTAATGCTGCCTCTTGTGCGTTCATTGTCGGGACAAACAATCTTTTTAAGCCATGATCACGAGCCAAAGCCGCCATCAGCAAAACCCCCTTAACCGGCCTTAGCGAGCCATCAAGCGATAGCTCCCCAATAAAAAATGACTCTTCGATTTGCCCCTGCCAAATCTGACGAGATGCGGCCAAAATGCCAACCGCTATCGGTAGATCATAGGCTGGCCCTTCTTTTCGCACATCGGCCGGGGCCAGATTAACCGTTAGCCGTTTAGCCCCAGGATAGCTCAAGCCGCTATTTTTAATGGCCGCTTGAACTCTGTCTCGACTTTCACGAACAACGGCATCGGGTAGGCCAACGATAGTGGCTCCTGGCATCCCTTTGGCTAAATCAACTTCAACATGAATTATTTCAGCCTGTAGACCGACTGTCGCACAGCTTAAAACTTTTGCAAGCACAGGATTGACTCCTTTCTATAATGAAATGAATTGATGTGGCAGAGAATTTTAATGCTCCCTGACAAAAGGTAGAGAAGCGGATTATAAATTGTCTGTTAGATTGAGCCAAGTGCAGAATGTTGCAAGTTGTAAGTTGATCATTGATAATCGGCCCCTATGCTACTTGCAATTGATATTGGCAATACAAATATTGTTTTAGGGGTTTGGGATGGTCAAGAATGGTTAACCCAATGGCGTCTGCGGACTGTGCCAAATCGCACGGCCGATGAATTGGGCATCCACCTACGCAGTCTCGTTCGGGATACCGTCTCGATTAACAAATTAGACCGTATTGTGCTGGCTAGTGTTGTTCCTGCGCTGACACCTGCGGTACAGGATGCCTGTAAGCGTTACCTTCATTTGACCCCTCTTTTAGTTACGTCTGATCTGGACCTAGGTATTATCAATGAGACCGATGTTCCATCATTGGTCGGTGCTGATCGATTGGCGAATGTAGCGGCTGCTCACCATTTGGCTCCGCCACGCACGGCCGTTATCGTGGTAGACATGGGCACCGCCACCAAACTCGACGTCGTGACTTCGGATGGCCGCTTTCCAGGCGGGGTTATCGCTCCTGGTTTGGGTATCACGTCTGACGCGCTTTTTTCCCGGGCCGCAAAGTTGAGCCAGGTTGAGCTACTGGCGCCACCTACTGTAATCGGCCGGAACACGGTCCACGCGATTCAGTCGGGACTTGTCAATGGGTATGCGGTTATGCTGGAAGGATTGCTCCCGCGTTTAATTAAAGAGATTAAAGAATTAGACTCAGCGGCTGAAACAGTACATATCATAGGAACAGGCGGCCTTATTACAATCATTGATTCAGTTACAAATATCTTAGACATCATTGATCCTTGGCTAACCCTTAAAGGATTACAGCTAATCGCAGATCGGAACTAAACTTCATTACTAGCTGAGGGCAAAGGCTCCTCTTGTTTTGAGCTTTGGTCTAACACTATGATACTTCCCCGACTTATTCGCCAAATGCGAGCAAAAAATCACGTAAATTCTAGAGTTCAGCTAACTTTGCTGAGAATGATATTGGTAGCGTTTCCTATCTTTTTCAGCGCATGTGCAGTGCTACCTTCCCCCCCACGTTTGACGACAACACGAACTATATCTAGCGAACAATCGGCCGATACTCCGTTTTATGCGGCCCCAACCCCCACAGGGGAACCTCTCCCATTGCTTGCACAGGAGGAAAGTAATACTGAAAACTTGCCAAATCCGATTCTTACTATTTGGGTGAATGAAACCAGTGAAGCCCACCGAAAAATGTTGGAAGAGATGACCCAAGTTCTAGATGCTGATTATGGACTGCATCTGGAATTCGTTTTGATCGATGGCGATCGGCTCCCGGATATAATAGAAGATGCGGCCGAAGTCAATCGTCTACCTGACGTCATTATCCACCCTATTGAATATTCTGCAGGGTGGGCAGCGCGGGGCATTTTAGATGCAGGTTTAAGCGAATCAATTATCGAAACCCTGGGCCGCGAAACCTTTGAACCCGATAGCTTGCAAATTGTACTCGTGAATGGCCAAAATGCTGCGATCCCTATAAATGGCCACAAACAAATTCTTATTTATCGTCAAGATTGGTTTGATACGCTTCGCTTGAGTGATCCAATTGATTACAGCTCGATTTTTGAAGGAGCAAAGGCGATTTATCGATCTGAGACATTGTCCGCTCAAACCGGCATCTCAAGCACCCTTTTATCTGGCCTAGTCGTCCCGACAGAGTCAGACCTGATTTCAACCCATCAAGTATTTGAGCATTTTGCAAATGCAAACGGTTGCCGATTAATAGATGACAAAGGCGAAGTCGTTATTTTAAGCCCTGAATGTGTTGATACGTTTGAATTTTACCGGGAATTAATCAATGGTTATAGTCCAAACGATATTCAGACCGACACAAGCGCCATTAATGCCTACTTGTCCGGCCGTACCGGCATAATCTTTGGCTCTCCAGACATGCTTGTTGAAGTTGCTGGCCTTTCATCTGAGCATACCCCTGTATGTCCAGAATGTTTGATTGACAATCAGTTTTTAACGGTAAATAGTAGTATTCAAACCCAGTTTTCCGGAAGGGCAAGCTCTCGTAAACCGATTGGCTTTGGGCAAATGACATTGATGGGCTTTACCCCTAATGCGCAACCCGAATTGGCGGAGCAGTTTGCGAGCTATTGGTTTAATGATGGCTACGCACTTTGGTTAGGCGTTGAACCGGCCCGTAGGGTACCTATGCGTCTGGGTGATGCTGAAGACCCAGAGAAGTTTTTGAATTTATGGTATCAACTTCCTATATCGGCTGATGGTCAAACACTTGTCACTGTATTTGGTGAAGACGTGGCAGCAAATCTTACCCGTGGGATTGCTTCAACCCCACGTTGGGGCATTGATAGTGGGCAAGGGGATATTATTGCGACAATTTACAAGCAAAATATGATAGCCATCGTTTTGCAAGAGATGCTAAGTGGGTATTTTACAAGTAATCAAGCGCTTGTTGCTGCCTGGGAAAGAGCTATAGAACTTATTCCCGAATACCAATTTGAAACAGAAATTCCCGAATTTATTTTCCCAAATGACGATGCGAATGATTCTTGATCACGAGAAAACTTGATTTCCTGATTTGTTTGCCTACATAATTATCGATTTTTAATTGACTGGCTTTTCACGCTGTGCTACTATTCTGCTCTACAATAGCAATGTTGTGGCGTTATTTCCGTCTTTCTACACAAAGCTTAAGAGGTATTAAAAATAAGAAGAGCTAGAACAACAAATAAGAAAATTAAGGGTCCAGAATATCGGATCAATGGCCGAATTCGTGCACGTACTGTGCAGTTGGTCAATGGCGAGAATGAAAACATTGGTGTGGTTCCAACGCCTGAAGCGCTAAGAATGGCTCAGGATGAGGAATTGGACTTGGTTGAAGTGGCCCCTAACGCAAAACCACCGGTCTGCCGAATCATGGATTATGGCAAATTTGCTTATGAGAAGGCACGGAAGGATCGGGAAGCGCGTAAAAATCAGAAAAAGATTGAAATTAAAACCATTAAGCTACGGCCAAAGGTTGCCGCTTTTCACCGAGATATTAAGGTGAGAAATGCCCGTAGATGGTTAGAAGAGGGTAAGAAAGTAAAAGTTGCAGTTCGTTTCCAAGGTCGCGAAATTCAATACACTGAGATCGGGCGTGAACTGATTAAAGCTGTTGTTGAAGAATTAGCGGACGTTTCAACTGTCGAAACCAGACCGAATATGGATGGTTGGCAGATGACTGCAATGCTTGCTCCTATGGAATAATCTTGGTATCTCTCTCCGTGCAATACTTGTACGTGAGGTTTACAAATTAACTGAGTGGTACAGACCCCCATTTATGGGGGTTTTCTGTGCAAGGTAATGAATCATGCCAAAAGCAAAAACAAAGAAGTATAAGCTCAAGACATACAAGTCGGCCGCAAAGCGTTTTCGTATAACGAAGAACGGTGTCATCTTGCGTACTAAGCAAGGTAAATCCCATCTTCGCCGTCGGAAATCAAGCCGCGCGCTCAACAAACTGTCGAAAAACATCGTGGTTACCTGTAAAGGCGACCGTAAACGCATCATGCGTTTAGCCCCGTATTTGAAAAAGTATCGTGCCAATCCGCCGGCCGGTAGCAAGCATTAATCTGAAGTAGTTGCCACTAAAATGGTAATTGTTGTAGATCGGGTTTATTAAGGCTGGAGTTCGCTGCCCGGCCTCGACTGTCAAGGTCTTGACTGATCAATAACGGTTTGAGAGCCGGAGCCCAACTGAAAAAAGCGAGGATTATAGTATATGAGAGTTAAAGGTGGGTTTGTAACCCAACGTAGACATAAGAAAATCATCCGCATGACCAAGGGTCAGTGGGGAACGCGTAGCAAGTTGTTCCGCCGTGCTAATGAGGCAATGATGAAGTCATATTGGTATGCGTACCGTGACCGTCGTCAGCGCCGTCGTCAGTTTCGACGTTTGTGGATCGCCCGTATTAATGCAGGCGCTCGTCAGAATGGCATAAGCTACAGTCAGTTCGTGCACGGTTTGAAGATGGCTGACGTCATTATCGACCGTAAAGTACTGGCTGATATCGCCGTAAGAGACGCTAATGCGTTTACCGCATTGGTGACTATTTCGAAGAACGCGCTACCCAGTTAAACTGGACCGCTAGTACAGACCACTCCGTTAAAACAAAAGCGGCCCTCGATTTCTATCGAGGGCCGCTTTTTTAATTTAACTGAGAGAAAGAGCGACTACACTACTTTCTTTAAAACAGGTAATCCATTTTTACTTTCAGCTACCATTTTTCCTTCAGGGATTGCGTCTAATGCTGTGTCCTCACGAATATCTTTAGCAAAGAAATAAATCCGCTGTACACGCCCATTTTTAAGTGTTGTTTCTTTGGTATGAAGATAATAGGTGGTTCCTTTTGCGTTTGTGTAACTATAAGCCATATAAATAACCTTCCTTTAGATGTTGTTTGAACAACTCAACCTGCCAATTAAATAATATCGGTGAAAATATAATCTGCTACTACTTGATTAATTATTTAGCGGCCAACAGGTTTTTCAGTCTGCTGACGGACCCAGTTTTTTTACAACTTAGCGCCTCTCACCTCTGGAGAATGTTAAAGTATAACCCCCTTGATAGCAAATTAATAAGTTGAAGTTTGAATGGGATTAAGGTCCCAATTCACACACTATTTACGGTAGATCGTTAAAAGATATGGTTTCGCAATACTATCTATGTCTCTTTGACGCTAATTTTGTCATTGTTATACTTCTATATCTTGTTGTGATGGTGTAAATTTTGGGACTATTGCGACTAAATAATAATGAAAAATAGGGAAGAACTACTGTTTGATTTTTAGGACTAAATTATGAGACTTTCCAGATCATTTGGAAAAACATTACGAGAGGCGCCATCTGACGCTGAAATGGCAAGCCATAAGCTTTTGATTAGAGCTAACTTTGTACGCCCGCTGGGAGCTGGTATCTATAGCTTTATGCCGCTTGGATTCCGGGTTCTGAGCAATATACATGCCATCATGTCTGAAGAGATGGATGCCATTTCTGGACAAGAGATGCTGATGCCGAATCTACACCCCAAAGAGATTTGGGAAAAAACCGGCCGATGGGATGAGTGGAGCGGCGTCATGATGAAGATCGATGCGGGTGGTAGCCGCTGGTACGGGATGTCCCCGACCCATGAAGAGGTGGTCGTTGATTTAATTGGGCGTGAGGTTGAAAGTTATCGTGACCTGCCCAGGCTCATCTACCACATTAGCAAGAAGTTTCGTGACGAATCCCGGCCGCGTGGTGGCATGATCCGTTTGCGCGAGTTCATCATGAAAGATGCTTACAGTATGCATATTTCTGAAAAGAGCTTGGATGAGTTTTATCCAGACATGGTTCAAGCGTACTTAAATATTTTTGACCGTTGTGGCCTAGAGATCGTCCAGGTTCAAGCCGATGTGGGTGCAATGGGCGGTAAATCATCCCATGAATTTTTGTTCCCGCATGACACAGGTGAAGACGACTACATTGAATGTGATACCTGTGGTTATGCCGCAAACGTAGAAGCGGCCGCGTTTGTGCGTGGCGGCGCAAAACCTGAATCGCTTAATGAGATGGTCAAGCTTGAAACACCTGATTGTAAAACGATTGATGATGTAGCTGCGTTTTGTAATGTTGATACTAGTCAAACTTTAAAAGCTGTCTTTTTGTGGTCAACTCCGGCCGGAAAACAAGAAAAAGACGGCCGATTTGTATTTGTCGTGATCCGTGGTGACCTAGACGTAAACGAAACTAAATTGATCAATACTTTAGGCGGCGGGAGTGTACGCCCCGCAACCGAAGAAGAGATTAAAGCGATTGGGGCTGAACCTGGCTATGCATCTCCCATCGGGCTGGACATTGCCAAAGACAAAAACGGCGAAGGTGTTTTTGTTGTTGCTGACTTCTCGATGAAGAGTGGTGGAAACTATGTGTTTGGTGCCAATGAAGCGGGTTATCACTATACCGGTGCTAACTATCCGCGTGACTTTGCGGTAACGACGATTGCTGACATTGCTGAAGCCAAAACAGGTCATATCTGTGGAAATTGCCGTAAAGGTACGCTCAGTTCACGTAAGGCGATTGAAGCGGGGCATTGCTTCAAATTAGGCACTCGCTACAGTCTTCCAACCAATACGACGGCGTTGGGACAAGATGGCAAGCCAACACATGTTTATATGGGCTCTTATGGGATCGGGTTGGACCGGCTGATGGGAATCATTGTCGAGCAGTATCATGATGATAACGGCATTGTATGGCCACGAAATGTGGCACCTTACGATATCCATCTGATGAATTTGGGCAAAGAGGAAGAACCACAAGCGCTATGTGAGCAGCTTTATAAAGATTTGCAGGCGGCCGGCTTTTCTGTGCTGTTTGATGACCGCCCTAAAGTGAACCCAGGGGTTAAGTTTAAAGACGCTGACCTGATGGGGATGCCGATTCGAATTGCGATTGGAAAACGCAGTTTGGAGAATGGCGGTGCTGAAGTGAAATTGCGTTCGGCCGATGATCGTGAAATTGTGGCGTTAGATGATTTAATTGCGCATGTAAAATCGCTGTAATTTAAGCAAAATCAAAGGGTTGATCGTTACAGATCAGCCCTTTTTTGCTTTAAGGGGCAGGAATAGAAATATTGGGGGGTTAACTGTTACGTAGCGTCATACATTATGATGACAAAGAGATGCGGTTTGGTTATGCGATGGTTGACCCTCTGTTTTTTCTTAAGAGCATTGGCAATAATTGGAGTGTACGTGCAGTTAGTCGAAACGAATCGATAGTAGAGTTCCGGCCGGAAGTGGAAGTTAGCTTTGCTTGGAGTCTGATACTTGTTCCGCTCTTCAAATTAGGCGGACCTTGGATGGCGAGACGTGTGTTAGAAGAGCTGAAACATTATGTTGAAAATGATGAGCCGCATCCTCGCAAACAAAAAGCTCTCGAGAAGGCAGCTCAAAAAGCTTAGCTCAGGTAAGTTCCAAACCATTCAAGCGTTTTCGTCCAAGCATCTTCGGCCGCATCTTTATCATAACTGCTGGCACGTGTATCGTTAAAAAAGGCGTGTTGGGCATCGTCGTAAAGTTGGAACTGATTGGCAACCCTCTTCTCATCAAAAACAGCGTGCATCGCACCCACGTCGTTGGCTGAAATGCCATCTGCGCTCCCCAAAAACGTGTGGATGGGGGCGGTCACTTTTGCGGCCGTATCTGCATCTAGCGGACGGCCATAATAGGCAGCACCTGCACAGTCGCTCTAGAGTCTCTCTACAATAGTAAATCGCGTACATTGTCTAAGTTTACATTGCCCCCACACATGATAACGCAAACGTTTGAGCCAGCCGGTACTTTAATCTTTCCCGTTAATAGAGCCGCCATTGGGGCGGCGGCGGCCGGTTCAATCATGAGCTTGGTTCGGTCCCAGATAAGCCGCAGGGCATGGCGTATCTCATCTTCTGAGACGAGAGCGATGTCATCGACAAAGGCTTGGACGTGGGCGAGGTTGTGAACACCGGCGAATGGGGCCGCTAAACCGTCGGCGATGGTTGTTGTGCTGGTGAGAGTGACAGGGCTTCCATTTTCAAGTGCCCGAGTCATACCGGGGGCTGCTAGCGGTTCTGCTCCATATACCTTGACATTGGGTTTAAGCTGCTTGACGGCCGCAGCCACACCTGAAATTAACCCGCCACCACCCACGCCAATAATGACCACATCGACATCGGGGAGATCTTCAACGATTTCGAGGCCGATCGTGCCATGGCCTGCGATAATGAGCGGGTCATCAAATGGATGGACTAAGTAGAGATCTCGTTCAGCTTGAACTTTGAGCACAAGGTCGAATAAGGCCCCTTCGGCAAGTAGCACTTCGCCGCCATATTCGCGCGTGGCCGTTTGCTTACTGGGGCTTGATGTTTTTGGCATGCAGATGGTTGAGGAAATGCCATACTGACTGGCGCTCCAAGCAACCGCTTGGGCGTGATTCCCGGCCGAAAACCCGATGACCCCTTTGGCTTTTTCTTCGGCCGTGAGCGAGTTCATCTTATTTGAAACCCCGCGCACTTTGAATGAGCCGGTCTTCTGAAATAGCTCTTCTTTGAGGTAAATGTTGCAACCGGTTTCATTGCTGAAAAAAGTCGAATGGCTCATGGGGGTACGATGAACTTGGTCTTTAATTGTTTCCCAGGCTTCTTTTATCTGTTTGATGGTGACTAAGTTGTGGGTCATGTAATTATTTCCGTAGTGGGTTATTCGAGCTCGAAAGCTAATGAGTCAAACGGTTTTCCGTTCACTTGAAGGGTGATTGAATGTTGTCCTAGATAGAGTGTGCGGGTGGTCATCAGCTTCATCGGATGCTTCTTTTTAATTTTGATCGGTTTGCCTGCGGTCGCCTCAATTTGTTTGAGCTTAAACACTTTTTTACCTGCTCGTTTTCCATCGCTGGCAAAAAGCATGACATAATCGATCATCAGACTTTGGCTTTTGCTGGGCGTTAGTGTAAGTGAGAATTCAAACGGCTCTCCGATTTTAACGTTTGGAGTGCTGGTGACAAAGTCCGAAATTGTGATGGCTGGCTCTTCGCCAAAACCAAGTAGATCAAGTGCATCGTGATTGCCATTTTTGACTAGGGTGCGCGTCGCATGCTGGATCATCCATTTCATCTCTTTTTCGTTTTGTCGGCCGCTTGCTTGCCAGCGTTTGAGCGTTGAAATGACTAAATCAGGCTCGATTTTGGCGATGTCGTTTAGGTGATTGGCGACCGAGCGGGTGACGTAGCGGGTTTTGTCGGCAAAAACTAAGTCTAAAATTGGGAGTGGATGAGTGTGAGCGATCACAAGTTTTTGGGACCAAGGCAGCTTCGGCCGGGTACCTTCGCTGGCCCAGCGACGCACATGATAGTTGTCATCAGTGGCGCATTGGGTTAAATAGACGAACGTTTGCTCTGGGAAGGCGTTGATGAAAAAGCGGATCGCATCTTCGGCCGTAGAGCGTTTGGTCATCTGTTTCATTGCATCAAGCGATGCGGATAAATAATCGGCCGTACAGCCATAAACGGCTACAAAGTGATTGAAAGGAGCAAGGATAAACTCACCGAAATCATTATCACTTTTGGTTGGGTCAAGTTCGGGGGGTAATGCCCGTAGAATGATATCGAGTGCGGTTAGATAGTTGCTCGGTAGGTGGGCGTGCAAGCATTCGGTAATGTGGGCGATGCGTTGTTTGAGTTCTAGATTGGGGAATTGGATGACGACATCTTGCTGAAATTGGGCCGATTGGAACGGGGGATGAGCGGCCGAAATCTGACTGGCTAAATAGGCGACTTTTCCGGGGTTGAATAGCTGATCTTTGAGTGAAAATGAGGGTTTTGCTTTTTGTGACATGGGTTTAATTGTACTGCGAGCTTGTTAAACAGAACAGATGTTTTCTCGTTTAACTGGCGGATGCAGGAGCTAAACAACAAAACTTCACCCCTTCAGAATAGAAGATTTGTTTGAAAGCGTTGCCTTGACTCATCAAAAATTTCATGTGTGCCCAATTTGATTCAGACAGTTTTGCATCGCTCCACTCTTCCTCCAGATATTGACGGCACTCGGCAACCGTATCAAAGTAAATCAAAAAATCGACAACTGTCTTATGCCGCAGTGAGTAAGTTTCGTTTTGTACAACGATGTTGATCGCTTCATCCGCCCGCCGATACTTTGCAAACTTGCTTTCTACATCTATCGCTCCGATTTCAGTGGTGGCAGCCCCAATCTGAACATAAATCGGTAAAATTATATCCTGAGGGTGGATATCGATTAAAAGGCCATCTGGTTTAAGCAGCTTTGTAATTTGGGTTAGAGCATCGACCATGCTCTCGGGATCCATTCATCACAATGACCATGAAAGTAAGACTACGTCGAAACTTTCGGGGTCAGCATAGTCGAGAATACCTGCCGTTAGAAAATGGACGTGGGGGTGGGGGTTCTTTGCTTTGGCAATTGCGATCTCTTCTTGATTAGGATCAATGGCCACAATCTCTTTAGCATATGTGGCATATCTTTCAGTTAGTCGGCCGTTGCCACACCCAACTTCTAGAATTCTTTTATCTGTTAAAGGGCCACTCATCTTTAAGAATGTGTTTGGTTCGATATTTTCCGGGTCAATGCGATAAGGTGTTTTTTGCATAACGGTATTTTGCCTGAAACAAAGAAGTTCTCCTTTTAAGAGAGCTTCTTGCTGTTATTTGCTATCGGCCGATGATTTCTGCTTCTTCTGTTTTAAAAACCAACTGTATAGTTCTGGATTATCATAGGTAATGGTCCAAGAATCGTGATTTAAGTCAGGATAGATGGTAAAGCGAATGGGTGCAGTGCCACGGGCTTGATGAAGGGTGTCGACGAGAACAGACGTTTCTGACAGCGGCACCACGTTATCTTGCGCACCGTGAAATGCCCAGATAGGCGTTTCTTTGAGTGCAACAACTCGATCTGGGAAGCCAAAAAACCAACTCCCTCCGCCACATACGGGGGCGACGGCCGCAAACAAGTCGGGAAAAGTAGCCGCCAGATTCCAACTTCCGTAGCCGCCCATGCTCAAGCCGGTCAGATAGATCCGATCTGTATCTACCGGGTAATTGGCCACAATTTCATCGACTAGCCCCTTGAGCGCGTCAACTAACACCGACCATGTGGTGAGAGCAGGGCATTGTGGAGATACAGCGATAAAGGGAAAGTTAGGATCGTTGTCAATGACTTTGGGAATACCGTGGAGACGTACTAGGTCGAGGTCGTCGCCCCGTTCGCCTGCACCGTGCAGGAAGAGAATAAACGGCCGTTTCTCTTCAGCCTGAATATCTGGCGGCAGATGAAGTAAGTAGTCAAGCTGTACAGGTTTGTTGAGTTGTGCGCTAAATCTTTTTATTTGTTGGGTCACAAAAATCCTCAATATGTTCGGATTGTAATATATCATAATCAAATGCGGGTGCAATTAGCCCCCGACTAAACTTAAAAGAGGCTCCTACGAATCGAAAAATGGAGGTTCAAATGTTGAAATCTATTCGTAATTTGGATTATGTTGTTCTACTTTGTGATGATCTTTCCCTCATGAAAAGCTTTTACCATGACATAATGGGATTTCCGATTTATTTGGAAATGGATTCTTGGATAGAGATGCGTGTCGGTTCCGTATTGCTCGCGCTTTCAAAGAGAGATCGGCCGCATGTTGGGCCTGCGCTGCCGGATGAGTCTGCGGCCGTGCAATTGGCTTTTCGTGTGGCTGTCCAGGAAGTGCAAAGCTGTTATGAAGAGCTAAAAGTAAAAAACGTTGAAATTGTTCAGCCCCCTCAAACGATTGATAAACGAGTGTGGAAATATTGGAAACACCGGACATTGTTTTTTAAAGATCCAGAGGGAAACCTGCTCGAAATTTATGCTGATATTGACATCCTTGATGAAACATCAACCCAATAGTTACAGACGGTCTTGCCAAACTGGTTTAATGTGAGCAAACGCCTTGATAAAACGGAACATATGGTCTAGTATTTGATTTTATGACTTTAGCTTAAAAAAAGGAGAAATAGTATGAATTTAGGTGCATTTTCAGTGAGTTTGGCGGTGAAAGATATTGAAGCTTCAAAAAGCTTTTATGGTCACTTTGGGTTTGAAGTAATCGGCGGTAATCAAGATCAAGGGTGGCTAATTTTGAGAAATAGCGGCCATACAATTGGATTGTTTCAGGGGATGTTTGAAGGAAATATAATGACATTTAACCCGGGTTGGGATCATGAAAATCAGCCGTTAGAGTCGTTTACCGATGTGCGCGAACTACAAAAAAAGCTTAAAGCGGCCGGGGTTGAAATAGTGAATGAGGCTGATGAAACCACGTCTGGCCCAGCAAGTTTTAGTCTGATTGATCCTGATGGGAATTCGATCCTTGTTGATCAGCATGTTTAAATTAATGGGGAGCCTGTTTAATCAATTTGAAAGGGAGATTGGTGGAGATTGGTAGAGGGAGGGGATCACGTTTTTTGAGAACATGATGGGCACTTTGTTGCTGAATGTCTGGCCGGTGAAATGCTGCAACCTGTTTTTGTGTTTCACCAGACTCAGCCCTTATATACGATAATGCAGATGTGTGATCCTTTACCTACCGTTGCCTTCGACGACCGGCCGCACGAAATTAGGCTATTCCCAACGCCAAGTGACATAGGAAAGCAGGTTAGAGGATTAGATTTTTAGCGACTATTAGAAATTTATAAATTATGATCTAAATCTTGAATTCAATGAATAAAGTTGTTGTTTACAAGGAGTAAGTACGAATCAGGTAGAGAGGCTTCCCCGTAAAGTTCAAGATAAACAATAAATTGTTTGTCTGAGTCTGTACATGCAATTTGGGTTAGGCGATTTTCGAGAATAAAACATGCAATTGCATCAACAAAATCGCCTCACAGTCAACCCCTGAGCTAGTTTGCTAGATAATGATTTTTCGGGGTTGGCCTTAGGCTTTGTTAGCAGGCTGTCGTATCGATTTCATACAGTTTACAGCAACTTCCTCACACTGTACCCTAGTAAAATCAAGAATTGAGGGATTGGGCATTTCTAGTCAAAAAAGGAGTTAGGTCATGAAAATAAAAATCGCAGCGTTTAGTTTAATTATTTTTGGATCGATGTTCTGGGTGGGTATTCAATCAGCCTATGCGGTGGAAGTGTGGGAAGCTAAATATTGGGACAACCGCAATTTAGAAGGGGATCCGGTGTTGGTTAGAAACGAATCTGGTTTGAGTCACGAGTGGGGTGACGGGTCACCAGGCAGTTTGCTGGATACAGATGCATTTTCTGCACAGTGGACAACAGTGACCTATTTTAATGAAGGGACGTATCGTTTTACCGCTACGATGGATGATGGCATGCGGGTGTTTGTTGATGGCGATAAAATCATTGATGTTTGGTATGACAGTCAACTGCACGATGTTTCGGCCGACGTTAATTTAAGTGCTGGCAATCACAAGGTTGTTGTTGAATATTATGAAGCAGGTGGCAAGGCGATTGCCAAAATTGATTGGGTGCAAGTAAGTAGTACGGTAAACGCCAGCGGGCAATGGACGGCCGAATATTTTAACAACACAACCTTGAGTGGTTCACCCGCACGGACCCAACAAGAAGCAAAAATCGACTATACTTGGGGTGGCTCTCCGGCCGTGGGGGTAAACGCAGATCAATTCTCTGCCCGTTGGAGCGGAGTTGTTCCGGTTGAGTCAGGGGTATATCGCTTTACAGCCCGGGCAGATGACGGTGTGCGCTTGTGGGTAAATGGGGAAAGAGTTATTGACCAATGGCGCGAACAAGAGGCAACCAGCTTCTCGGCCGATGTTTCGCTATCTGGCGGATCGGTCCCAGTGGTGCTTGAATATTATGATCAAGGTGGCACTGGATCAGTCGCCTTAAGTTGGTCGAAAATAGCATCAACTGCAGCTGCTCAACCAACCACCGTTTCGTCACAGACAATTACTGATTGGAAAGGGGAGTATTTTAACAATATCAACCTATCTGGATCGCCTGTTATCATTCGCAATGATGTAAATCTGAATTTTAGTTGGGGATCGAGTTCACCTATTCCAAACACTGTTAACAATGATCTATTTTCAGTGCGTTGGAGCCGAGATATTAATTTGAATGCGGGAACCTACTCGTTCAAAACAGCGGCCGATGATGGTGTCCGCCTTTGGGTTAATGATAAGTTGATCATAGATCACTGGACAACGGCCAAAGGGGAAACGATCAATAGCACTGTTTCGGTTCCTGGCGGATCGACAAAAATCAGAGTTGAGTATTTTGAACTGACCGGCTTGGCGGAGATGCGTTTGGAGTGGAGCGAAGTTGACTCTAGCGTAGTGGCAACTTCTACCCCTGTTTCAACCTCTATGCCTGTTCCCACGGCTATCGCAGTTACAAGCACGCCTGTGCCAAATGACTCAACTGCACCTCAAGGGTATGCGGTACTTAAAAATGCTCGTATTTTAACGATGCGTGCTGGCCCTGGAATTGGCTTTGGGGTAGTTGGGTATTTAGACCAGTCTTCGACATCGAAGTTGATCGGCCGGAGTTCTAATGGATTCTGGATCAAGATTTTGCGCTACGATGGGACGCTAGGATGGTCGAGTCGTCGGTACTTATCATCACCAACCCCATTCGATACATTGCCAATTGTCAATTAAAGTCAGCTTGTAAAAGAACGGTTTCAGCTCAAGGTGTTTTGTTATGTTTTACTTTTTGTAGAAATTCACAAACCATCTTGAGCTTTGCCATTATCTTTAGCGATTGCTCTCACGAAATTGAGCCGATCAAACAACAATCACATCAGCATATTGAGCAAAGGGCGCACGAACTAAAACAGGTGGCTACAATCCGAAAAAACTCTTAAATCTATGAGGAACCCCAAATGATAGAAGGCCGAATCAACCTATACAGCGATACTCAAAGTCGGCCGACGTTGGCCATGCGCCAAGCGATGCTCGACGCAGAAGTTGGCGACGAGCAAAAAGGGCTCGACAAATCTACCAATCAACTGTGTGAATACGTGGCTGAATTACTAGGCAAAGAAGCGGCCGTTTTTCTCCCATCTGGCACAATGTGCAACGAAATCGCCATCATGGTTCACTGTCGGCCGGGGGAAGAAATCTACGCCCACACCGATTCCCATATCTTGCGCTTTGAAGGGGGCGGACCGGCCGCTTTTGCTGGGGCGAACATCTTTCCGTTGCAAGGTGATCGGGGGATTTATAGTGCTGGGGCGTTGGCGGCCGCCATCCGGCCGGAAAGCCGCTATTCTCCAACCTCAAGGCTCGTTGTGGTGGAACAAACCGCCAACTTCGGAGGTGGCTCTATCTGGACCTTAGACGAAATCCAAGCGGTAACTGCTGTGGCACGTGCGTCCAGTCTCACCACGCACTTAGATGGTGCTCGCCTGATGAATGCCGTCGTGGCGTCTGGCGTCAGTGCTAAAGACTATTGCCAGCATTTTGATAGCGCCTGGGTTGACCTTAGCAAAGGGCTAGGCTGCCCGATTGGGGGCGTGCTGGCTGGCTCAAAAGCATTTGTCGATGCAGCATGGCAATGGAAACAGCGCATGGGTGGGGCGATGCGCCAGTCAGGCATGTTGGCCGCCGCCGGACTATATGCCTTTACCCATCATCTTGAAAAGCTTGAGCAAGACCACAAGAATGCGGGGCGATTGGCTGAAATCATCGGCCGACATCCCAAAGTGCAGCTACTGACCGACAAGATCGAAACAAATATTGTACTAATGGACATTGCAGACACCGGTTTATCAGCTTATGCCGTGCGGGATCGTTTGGAGCAAAAGGGGGTTAACATCGGGGCGTTTGGCGAAAGCATTTTGCGCGCGATTACCCATCTTGATGTGAGTGCAGAAATGCTTGAAGAAGCGGGGGCTGAATTTTTGGCTACAGTTGATGAGATGATTGAAAAAGCCTAAAAGGTCTGCTTCAGGCTCCTGTTAACATTGAATCTATCGCCCCAGGATAGACAAACCCAGCATGCAGCTCTTTTGCAAATTCAGCTTCGTCCCGTACATCAAGCGTTTCAACCAAAGCTAGACTTTCGGTCCCTAATGCGACTGGAATCTCTTTCATCAACATTCGTTTGAGTATCGCAGGTCCATTTTGCAAGATATGGCCCGCGCGGGGGCAATGGACGACGACGGATCCAGATTGTTTGACGATGTCTAATTCGCTCTTTGTTGCATGATTTAAATGAATGAGCAACGGTTTTTGATCGAGAATGCCTAGTTTTTCGAGCGTTTTGACGGCCGACAGGCCACTTACTTCTGGCCGTAAATCAGACCCTAAACGTCCTGGAAGCTCATATAGATGGCCAGTTCCATCTTTTAATGCTTCGTTTTCATGCTCAGATTCGGCCGCATGCACACAAAGTGGCACATCCTCTGTTTCACAAAACGCAACAACTTGCTCAACCGTTTTAAGCGATGTGTTGTATAGGGCATTCAGGCTTAATCCGATTTTGAGCCCGTTGCGCTCTTGCGGCCGGAATTGATCTAGAAACTGGATCGCTCGATTCAGCATAAAATCGCCAACACCTTGATCTAGCCCCAAAATATCGATGTAGACAACGCCCGACAAGCCGCTGGCCAACAAAGGTGCAATGCTCTGCCCCGTGCGTGTTACATCGCCGATGTGTGTGGTTTCGGCCGCGAGTAGCTGTGCAATGCCATTTTCAATCCCAGTTGTAATCCGCTGTTCGCCCGACTCGCTCTCAAGTACTTTTTGATCACGGCGGGTTTGGCGCAACAACCAATTGTGGAATGGGGTTGGGGTTTTCGGCCGGAATTGGGCCGCCCAGCATTGATCTAGGTGTGTGTGTGCGTTGACTAACATGATTGTATTTAAGTCAGACTGGTCTAACTAGCTTTGAGCTTCAGGCTGTTTCCAGCGATCTTTATCAGTACGTAAATCATCAGGGTCAATTTCTAACGATTGAACTTCAATCATTTTAACAAAATCTTTAATGGCAATTCTAGACCCTAGGAACCCGGCCCCGATACCCCCAAAGATGCCCAACAGCGGAAATTCGTTAAAAAGCAGATAGCCGACGATGGCCCATATAATTAAAAACGTTACCACCCAGGTTGAGTTAACTCGCTTGAAATTAAGCTTACCGCCATCACTGCCTATTCCACTAACCATACCGTTTAGCCAGCCGGTAAAATAACCAATCAATGCTCCGGTCATCATCCCTGTTGTAAGGCCAATCAAGGTAGAGAGAATAACAAAGCCGAACCCAACCTGATCTGACAAGCTGGTTAGCCCGGTAAGCATCATTAGTGTCCCGCCACCAACTGCACCTGCGAAAGCACCCCCCTTTACGCCGCTAACGCCGCCGATTGATCCGGTTCGAATCACATTGATAATGTTGTTTGACATAGTGGTTGAAATTGCAAGTTGCAGCTAGGCAAGTTGCCAATAAGAATTAAAAGATAACTTGACTGATTATAACCTGGCGACCGAGCACATTAGATTAAGTTACACAATTCTGGCAGAGATTAAAACCTTCTTTTCCCTTACTAAGCTTTTACTCTGTATCGCAAAATTTACAAAGGGGGCAGATTTGTAAATGTATGTTGATTTACTAAATACCCGTTGCTATAATTCTGATCCGTTGCCCTCATCGTCTAGGGGACTAGGACGTAGCCCTTTCAAGGCTGAAACCGGAGTTCGAATCTCCGTGGGGGCACAAAAAATCGCCGCAAGGCGGTTATGTGCCAAAACACGCTATCTGAGTGTTGGGTGCCATACAACCATCGCAAGATGGTTGTAT
>JBLIMP010000008.1:0-35836 GCA_047638855.1 Cellvibrionaceae bacterium
TATAATCGCAAGAGGCTTCACTCTTCATTGGACTATTGTAGCCCTGATGAATTTGAAGCAAATTACTGGAAGAATCAATCAACAACTTTGGCTTCTAATTCTCTCCACTAATTGCAGTATATGTCACAAATCATTCGAAGAAGACAAGGCCCACACCGACGGCGTCGACCCCTACAGAGATTTTGTCCCCCCTAAGTAGGACAAAAAGTTCATCATCCCAACCGACACCTGAAAACCCCAACCCTGCTACCATTCACTCACTATTTACGATCAAGCCCAATTTGGGGTCACGACGAACCAATCGTCAACCGAAAATTGCACGCCACAAGCGGCACAAATGTCGTAAATCTATTTTATGGAAACCACACCAACCGCCACCCACTCCTCAGATTTCAGCGGCCTGCGCTGCCCCCATCTGCTATTAGCCGTCATCAAACAAGTACGGCAACTGGCAATTGGTGACATCTTGCAAATCACCGCAACCGACCTCAATGCCCCCAGCAGCATCACCGCTTGGGCCGGACAATGCGGCCATGAAATTGTTGATCAATATGAAGAGAATGGTTCGTTTATTTTTTATATGAAACTCACGTAGTGGTCGAAGGCCGTGGGCCTTCGACCTCTACCCAATATTTTCCATCACATAACTTCCCTATGGCTTTAGAAATCACCCAACTCCAAAATCCGCAAAAGAACTATGGATTCGTCATCGATAACCGGAAATGTATCGGCTGTCATGCCTGCTCTGTAGCCTGTAAGTCAGAAAACGAAGTACCGCTTTCTGTCAGCAGGACCTGGGTCAAGTACGTCGAAACCGGCCACTACCCAGATACCCGTCGTCATTTCCAGGTGACTCGATGTAACCATTGCGCCAACCCACCATGTACCCGCATCTGCCCCACAGAAGCGATGTACCAACGGGCGGACGGCATTGTCGAATTCGACAACGACTTTTGCATCGGCTGTAAAGCGTGCATGCAAGCATGTCCGTACGATGCGATCCATATCGATCCAGATAATGGCACGGCCGCCAAATGTCACTATTGCGGCCATCGCACCGACATCGGCCTAGACCCTGCCTGTGTCGTGGTGTGCCCCGAACATGCGATTATCGCCGGTGACATGAACGACCCAACCAGTGAAATTAGTGGCCTGTTGGCAAATCACAGCGTAACCGTTCGCAAACCAGAACAAGGGACCGCACCCAAACTCTTTTATATTGAAGGCAACGACGTGGTCATGCATCCAACGGCCGTTGAGCGGACACCCGCCAGCTACATGTGGGCCGACTCGATCCCGCTTGATATTCCGATCAACAACAGCAACAGTCATTCATCTGGCGACTATCAGATGGATCAGCCGATTAAAGTCAGTCATTCAAACGGCACCGAAATTCGCTCAGCCCAACCCCAGGGGCAAAACTATGACGGCCCCATCGCTTTTGGCCAAGGGACGATGGCAGAGCACATGGTGCAGGTTGCCTATAACCAACAACATTTAATTCCATGGCACTGGCCCGTTCCTGCGTACCTAGTCACCAAAGGGATCGGATCAGGCATTTTCATGCTTCTTACCTTTTATGCAGGGCTAGTTGCTAGCACCGGTTCTGTATCGATGAGAACCCAATCAATTCTAGGGTTCACCTCCTTACTATTTATCGCATTAACCACCGGATTGCTTGTGTTTGACCTCGAACGGCCGGAACGCTTCCTGTATATTTTAATGCGGCCGCAGTGGCGCAGTTGGCTCACCCGTGGCGCGGTCATTTTGATCGGATTCACGCTGCTAGGTGGGCTATGGTGGCTGGGTGCCACCGGTGCGGCTGTCGGCTGGTGGAACTTTGCACCACTTTTGTCACTTCCACTCATGTGGATATCGGCCGGATTCGCCCTCATGGCAGCGATCTATACCGCATTCCTATTTGCTCAAGCTGAGGGACGCGACCTGTGGCAGTCCCCTCTATTGCCATTTCACCTAGTTGTGCAGGCGATTATGGTTGGCAGTGGCATGATTCTGCTACTCAACGCTATCATCGGCTTTGAAGCAGGCTTTGTTCGATTCTCACTTCTGGCTTTCATTGGTTCGATTATTGTTGACGCCTTTGTTACTTTGGCTGGTGAATTCGGCATTCCGCACGCCAGCGAAGTGGCGGCCGCGGCCGCTCATATGATTAGCCACGGCAAATACAGAAATCATTTCTGGCTTTACAGCTTAGTCATCGGCCATGCCGTTGCCCTGCTACTTGCCCTTGCTGACCTCGTCGGTGGTTTTACCATCTTCGGTGCAGTGGGTGCGGTTTGCGCCATCTTCGGCCTTTACATGTTCGAATATGCATTCGTCATGGCTCCACAAGAAATTCCAAATAGCTAATCAGCAGGTGAACCAGGACGTAGGGGCTATGTCATTTTTGCAAACAAAAATGGCTCGCCCCCCATCCCGTATCAATTGGTCACGGGGCGAGCCACACCTGAAGGTGTGACATAGCCCCTACAGAATACAAATACAATGACAAAATCACTCACATCTTTCCTCAAAACGATGCTCAAAATGAACCTCCCCAAAAAGCGGGAGAGCGGCACGGGCATGGGAATCACAAACGCTGGCGGAACAGGGTTGCCGCTATTTGCTGAATACGATCCGGCCGATGTCAAAATGACCAATGTCGAACACCCTGACGGCCGTTTGTCCCAATATCCACCGGCCGAATATTGGGACGATTGGAGCGAGTGGGATGGCAAAGCTTGGCCTAAACGGGTCGCACGCCGTTACATGCTGGTCCCAACCACCTGCTTCAACTGCGAAAGCGCTTGCGGCTTGCTTGCTTATGTAGACAGAGAAACACTCGAAATCAAAAAGTTTGAAGGCAATCCGGTTCATCCTGGCAGTCGCGGCCGGAACTGCGCCAAAGGGCCAGCCACCCACAATCAAATCTATGACCCAGAACGGATCTTGTATCCGCTTAAACGGGTCGGCGAGCGTGGCGAAGGGAAATGGCAACGCATTTCTTGGGATCAAGCTTTAGACGAGATCGCTGAAAAGATGCGGGCCAGTCGGGCTAAACGCAAAGACGGCATCATGTATCATGTCGGCCGACCTGGAGAAGATGGCTACACCAATCGTGTCATTTCTTCGTGGGGCGTAGACGCGCACAATAGCCACACCAATATCTGTTCGGCCGGAGCACGGGCCGGATACTACCTATGGGGTGCTTTTGACCGGCCGTCACCCGACCACGCCAACGCCAAAGTGATCATGCTCATCTCAAGTCACCTAGAGACGGGTCATTATTTCAACCCACATGCTCAACGCATCATTGAAGGAAAAATGAAAGGGGCCAAGATCATCACTTTTGACCCACGGCTCAGCAATACCGCTAGTATGAGCAACGTCTGGCTCCCCTCATGGCCTGGCTCTGAAACGGTGATTTTGCTGGCGATAGCAAACCATCTAATCCAAACAGGCAAATACAACAAAGATTTTGTACGCCGTTGGGTGAACTGGCAAGACACGCTTCAAGCGGTTAAAGATGGCAAAATCGAGATTAAGGATGAAGCCTTAAAAACTGAAATCTTCGCTTTGAAATCACCTGTTGGGAGTGATGAATTCGAGCTGTTTGATCGGGTTCTAAAAGATTTATATGCTGAGTATACGTTTGAACGGGCGGCCGAAGAGTCACAAGTGCCCATCGAGCGGATCATCGAAACGGCCGGGTATGTGGCTGAATGCGACGGCAAACTGGCCTCACACACTTGGCGCAGCGCCAGCATCGGCAATTTAGGCGGATGGCAAGTCTCACGCTGTTTATATTTCCTCAATGTTTTAGTGGGTGGTGTGGGTACCCCTGGCGGAACCGGAGCCAACAGTTGGTCAAAATTTGTCCCTAAGCCGTATCAGCAACCTCCTGCGTTTAATGCTTGGAACGAACTCCATCTGCCAGACGAATGGCCGTTTGCCCACTATGAAATGAGCTTCTTACTCCCGCATTTTATAGAAGAAGGGCGGGGCGACATCGACGTTTATTTCAGTCGCGTCTACAACCCGATGTGGATTAATCCTGACGGCTTTATGTGGCTCAAACTGCTCAAAAATGAAGAAAAAATGAAGTGCCACGTCGCCATGACCCCCACTTGGAATGAATCGGCCTGGTTTGCTGATTATGTTCTGCCGATGGGTCACGCTGGAGAACGGCACGACATCGCCTCCATCGAAACACATTCAGGTCAATGGGTCGCTTTCCGTCAGCCGGTCCGTCGGGTAGCGATGGAAAAACTGGGTCACAAAATCAATCGCACTTATGAGGCTAACCCTGGCGAAGTGTGGGAAGAAAATGAATTTTGGATCGATTTGTCGATGAAGATGGACCCTGATGGCAATCTTGGGATTCGCAAATGGTTTGATAGCCCTTATCGTGAGGGTGAAATCATCACGGTTGAAGAATATTACCGCTATATTTTCGAGAATAGTATGCCCGGCCTACCAGAAGCGGCCGAAAAAGAGGGGCTGACCCCGCTCGAATACATGCGAAAGTATGGTGTCTTTGAAATCACCGCAACCAACTATACGCCATATGAAAAGCTGGTTGACCCTGAGGTCGCTGGTGGAACGTTGCAAGTTGCAAAAGATGACAAGGTCCAAAAAGATGGCAAAACAGTTGGGATCATGGTTGATGGTTTGGCCAAGACAGGTTTTGGGACCCCATCTAAAAAGCTGGAATTCTTTAGCCCTACCATGTATGACTGGGGTTGGCCGGAAATCGAATACACAGTTCCGTGGACGTTAAAGTCACACGTTCATCCTGATAACATCGACCGCGAAAACGAAGAAATGCTACTGTTGCCGAATTTTCGTTTACCAACTTTGATCCATACGCGTTCAGCCAATGCTAAGTGGCTATACGAAATTAGCCACAAGAACCCCGTCTGGATGCATCCAAGTGATGCAAATCGCCTAGAAGTCAAAACGGGCGATCTGATCCGAGTGACCACTGAAATCGGCTACTTTGTTGACAAGGTCTGGGTCACCGAAGGGATCAAGCCAGGTGTGATCGCTATGAGCCATCATCTGGGCAGATGGCGTTTACAGGACAACAATAACATCGGCAAAGGAATGTCGAGTTTGGTTGAGTTGGAGCAGGAAGGTGCAGAACATCGCCTTAATATCTTGAAAGGTGGCGAGCCTTGGGATACGTTTGACCCAGACACGAGCCGTGTTTGGTGGAAGGATGTGGGCGTGCATCAAAATCTGACGCACGGGGTGCATCCTGACCCGATTTCAGGCCATCATTGCTGGTTGCAAAAGGCGCACAATGTCCGTAAAGCGGATAAGGGTGACCAACACGGAGATGTGTGGGTTGACACGGAAAAGTCGATGGAAACCTACCTCAAATGGAAGGCCTTGGCCCGTCCTGCATCAAAGAACAGCCCTGATGGAAATCGTCGGCCGCTGTGGCTGAAACGGCCGCTAAAGCCTGTGGCAGAAGCGTACCGTATCCCTGAAAAGTATCTACTCCCAGCGAATGATGATGATAATAAAGATGTGGGCAATTTGCCGGTTGCGGCCGACTAATGTTTTAGCCCATTCAGATTTCAGAAGGGGTGAGATACCCGCTTGATTGCAAATGCTTCGTAATCAAGCAATCAAGCAAGCAAGGGGAACTCACCCGACGGAATGGCAGACCTTTCTTTAAAAGGAAAAGGCAGAATTTCCATTCCGTCGGGCGAGTTCCGCCAGTCATTTGTAATCAATTGCTGATTGGTTCAGGCGTATCTCGCCCTTACTTCATTTGAAATCAAACCTGTGAAAATTTAGCAATTCTGCAGATAAAAAATTTATTCCGCTCATCATGTGTATTATGCTTGAATTTGCGAAATGGATGAACGACCCACTAACAACCTATGAACCCTTTAGAAATAGCCTTTGCCCGGGCCAATGCTTACGCCCTATTTGAAACACTTTTTCTGCGTGGCATTACCCCTTCTACAATAGACACTCTTAAACAAGTCCCTGATTTAGCCGATAAGGTTGATTTTGAACGTGGCTTTGAAGAGCTCGCGGCCGACCATTATTCTCTTTTTGTACACAATATGCCCCCATACGCCTCCATTTTCTTAGAAGCTGATGGACTACCGGGGGGGAATGCCACTGAGCAAGCGGCCAGTGCTTATAAAGAGTGCGGCTTTATCCGTAAGGGGACCAGCGAAGCGGCCGATCACATCGGCCATATGTTGGGCTGCTTGAGCTTTTTGTGCGGGGCTGAATCAGATGCTTGGTCAGACGGCTTGCCAGAAGTAGCGGGGCAAATACGTCAACTTCAGGTCAAGGTTTTAGAGAATCAGTTTCTTCCGTGGGCGTTTCCTTTTCTACATGGGGTTCAATCACACAACAATCTGTTTTTTAGCGATTTAGCCCAGTTGGCCGTTGACACTGCGGCCGATCATTATCAAAATCTAGAAACGCTACACAGCCCATTTATACCCCCGTCTACAGACATGACATCGGCCGACGACATAGGGAATAATGACACTAGCATTCATGATATTGTCGATTTTCTACTCAAACCGGCTCGCTCTGGACTATGGCTAAGTCCTGAAATGATCGGTCAATTAGGGCGCGAGTTCGAGCTGCCGCGTGGCTTTGGTGAGCGAAAAACGATTCTGCTCAACATGCTGCAAGCGGCCGGAAAGTATGATGCGTTTGCAAAACTCACAAAAAAAATATCAGAACAATATTCAAATGCCCAAGCCACTTTTGAAAAGATTCGAGTCGATCAGCCTTATCTTTCCCCATTTTTGGTTCCCTGGGGGCTGAAAATAGAGGCAACAAACACAATGCTGAATAATCTTGAACAGACATGGGAAGCAAGTCAGTAGCGCTTAGGAACGCAATCAGTAACTATTCAACACCTGTTCGTAGCAATGGCTTCAGCCGTTGTTTTTCCGGTCAAAGCGACTAAAGTCGCACCTACAAACTCGATTTTCTTAGGCGGCTGAACAATTACCGGAATTTAGGTAAAACAAAGAAGTTGTCTCTCCCATTCCTACCAAGCTGACAATGTTTAACGTGGACCCTCTCGCGGGCTTATAATCGTCAGCCTTTACCGGATCACTTCAAACCCTTCCCCACTAGCGGCCGTTAAATCGACTGCAACCACAGTCGCACCATATCCCTCAACCAATTCATGCGCCCGCACAAACACCGTCGTGGCTTGATCCGGAATTACAATGCCGGACTGTGACCGGGTAAAAGGCTGTTCAGTGTCATGGGGGTGGGTGAGTAAGCGGGTGAATGGGGAGTCGGCCGACGGCTTGATCACACTCCCATCAGGCAAAACAACATCCCAACCATCTGCATAATCTTCCCAACCATTATCAGCATGTTCCAACGTCACAGCAAAGTTCCACGTCCCATCACCGCTTAAACGGGCAGATACAAAAAGCACGTCAACGTCACCGATGCCCGCTATCGCAGGTGCCGCTGGCAAAACTGCACCGTCAGTCTCAGAGCTTGCCTCAACTGGCTCAGGATAACCTACAACCGCAGACTCAGGCTGAGCTTCTGGTTCAGGGTACCCTTCGGCCGCCACTTGTGCTTGTGGCGAGGGGTAACTCTCTTGCCTAGCAGATTCGCCAGCAATCACGACCACGGCCGTTGAAACAGGGCCTGTCACCTTGTTCTCAACTTGTTCCTGGCCGCTACCGTTTTCAGAGATCAAGGGAGCCGGTGACTCAACCGCCTCTGGTGGAGTGGTACAGCTAATTAGGGAGATGAGGGCAAAACATACAAATAATTTCTTCATTCATTTATCTCTATCTTCTTGGAGTTTCAAAAGTCACAGAAAGTCTTAATCAACCTGACTCAACGATTAGATGGGTGCTACTTGGACCACACCCATCTAATTTGTTATTTTAAATCGCCTAGAATCCTTCTAATGCTTGGGATAAATCAGCGATCAAATCTTCGGTGTTTTCTATACCGGTTGAATAACGGATGAGGCTTTCAGGAATCCCCATAGCAGCCCGTTCTTCGGCCGTACACTCGACATGGCTCGTTGTTGCTGGTGGCCCTATGATCGTTTCAACCGAGCCAAGGTTAGCGGCCGCATGCGCATATTTCATTTTAGGGATAAAGCGACGCACCGCTTCAAAACTATTCTCTTTGAGCATAAAGCTCATCATACCGCCAAAGCCACGCATTTGTTCGCTAGCGATTCCATGACCGCTGTGTGACTCTAATCCAGGGTAGAAAACCCGCTCAATAGCCGGATGTTTTTCTAGGAACGTGGCCACTTGCATCGCGCTGCTGTTTTGCTGGCGTATGCGCAACTCAAGCGTTTTCATGCCACGTAACAACAGATAAGCGGCCATCGGGTGCAAGGTCGCACCGTTGATTTCACGATAATGATAAATTTGATCGATGAGGTCTTTCCGGCCGCAGATCACCCCGCCCAAAGCGTCAGCGTGACCGCCTAAAAATTTCGTCGCACTGTGTAAGACCAAATCTGCCCCTAAAGCGATCGGGTTTTGATTAATCGGCGTGGCAAATGTGTTATCAACAATCACCGTAGCTCCAACCGCTTTGCCGGCCGCGGCTAACTTGGCTATGTTGACTACTTTTGTCGTCGGATTGGTGGGACTTTCCAGATAAACTACATCACATCCCTTTGCGATTTCGGCTTCAATTTGAGCATGGTCGGTCGTATCACAAAGTGTCACATCGATGTTGAATTTTGGAAGAAACTCCTGAAATAAAACGTTTGTGCCACCGTAAGTGTCTTTTACCGAAACAACTCGCTGTCCAGGTGAGAGCAGGCCAAATAGTGTGCTGCTGATAATCCCCATACCGGTTGAGGCACTTGTCGCCGCTTCTGCCCCTTCGAGTAATCGGATTTTGTTCTCAAACACATCCACTGTTGGGTTGGTGTTTCGACCGTAAATATGACCCGGCTTGTTGCCCAAAGCCACATCAAGCCACTCATCCATATCACTGTAGCCAAACGAAACACTATGCACAACAGGCACCTGTGTTGCCCCTTGCATCAAATAACTTTCTTCCCCTGCCCATACCGCTTGAGTACCTAATTGCACTCGATTGTTTTTTGTCATTAATGTTCTCCATGAACTCAAAGATTTGTTGTATTTTAGTCGTGAACCGCAACCAGTGGTAGCGGCGCTTGCAAACCCAAGAATCAATCATCTGATAAACAGATAGTCTCGGCTTCTCTATATCTCTGTTCATCAAATTGGGGGTTGACATTGTGTTTGTTTGACACTAATATAATAACCATCGATAGTGTCTATTAAACACTAATCAATTGGAGAACATATGTGGAAAATTATTTCAGTTGGAACAACGTTGGGATTTGGTGTTATTGCCGGGCTAAATTTCGGGCTCCTCGCCTTTTTGGTCCCCATTATTTTGACCGCAGCCGCAGCTGGGGCCATCGCTTATGCCAGAGCTGCGCGTTTCACTTTGGGTGAACTTGAGTCTGCCTTGGTAGTCAACCGAGGCACAGGAAATTTTGTTCGATTTTTAACACCTGGAAATCATTGGATTGATCCACTCACCGAAACGATTAAAACAAAAATCCAGCTGGCATCACAAACAGTCAAATATACCAGCGAAGGAGTCCAGACCTGTGGTGGCATTCCAGTAAAAATAAGCTTTCGGGTCGGATATTCAATAGAACCAGGGAAAATCGCAGGCAAAAACCTAGCTAAAATGGCCCGCGCTTTACCTACCAAAATGGATGGAATGGTTCAAAAACAAGCAACAACTTCACTACAACATGTCGTGGGTGAATTAACGCCTCAAGAGCTAACCGCACATGGTTCGATCAAGAAAATTGAAAGACAAATCAAACAAATGTGTAGAGCTAAATTAGAAGACAAAGGGGTGGTCATCAATGACGTGATGGTTGAAAATATCCAGCTCCCAAAGCACGTCCGGGAATCACTAGAAGCGGCCCATGAACGCGAGTTATTCGCCGAACAAGAAGCTCGAATTTTAGAACGACTACATCAGGTGATTGGCAGTTTTTCAGATCATGAGATGGATCGACTGATTGAGCTAGAGCGCATTCAAACGCTAGGACGAAATGGGGTAACAATGATGTATCCGGCCGATAGCATGTCCCGGCCGATGGCATCTAACCTGTTTAGCAGACAATAAAAAGCTGTAACAGTTTGTGAAATAGGCTCACCACGGAAAGCGTGGTGAGCCTATTTCATATTTAGACTTTTGAATTTGCGAGCCTGCCCTTCAATCGCCCCTTCAGTCGGTAGCCGTTCAATACTCGACGCGCCAAAAAAGCCTACAATTCCATTTGTGCGATCAAAAACAAACTGCGCATCGGCCGGTTCTGCAATCGGCCCGCCGTGGCACAACACCAAAATATCGGGATTCACAGTCACGGCCGCATCATGCATCGCTTGTACCCGTTTAACCGACTCTTCCAACGTTAACGCCGTGCCAGCCCCAATCGACCCTTTGGTTGTTAGTCCCATATGCGGCACCAAAACATCAGCCCCAGCTTTCGCCATCTTGATCGCTTCTTCTGGTGTAAACACATACGGACAAGTCAGCATATCAAGCTCGTGGGCGGCCGCAATCATCTCTACCTCAAGGTCAAAGCTCATCCCCGTCTCTTCCAGATTTTGCCGAAAAACCCCATCGATTAATCCCACCGTTGGAAAGTTTTGCACCCCGTCAAACCCCATCTCTTTGAGCTGTTTTAGAAAAACCGGCATGATGCGAAATGGATCGGTACCATTGACCCCGGCTAACACCATCGTATCTTTAACGATGGGGAGCACCTCTCTCGCCATTTCGACCACAATCCCATTGGCATCTCCATAGGAAAGCAGGCCAGACAAACTACCACGGCCCGCCATACGATACCGGCCGGAGTTGTAAATGATCATCAGATCAACCCCACCTCGTTCTGCAAATTTGGCCGAAATACCGGTGCCAGCCCCTGCGCCAATAATCGGCCGATTGTTGGCAACTTGACTGCGTAATCGGCCCAACGCCTCACTACGTGAAATAAATGGCATAATATTTCCTTGTTACATGATGCGCAAATAACGCTTACGCATCACGTAATACGAATTTAACGACGTAAACCATTCCACGGGGCTTCACCCGCCACATCAATCACTTCATACCCTTCTTCACCCACACACGGTCCTAAAATTGCCAAGACAAAAGCCGGTTCATCACCCATATTAAATGTGGCATGCACCACATCTGCATCGACATAGATCGCATCACCAGGATTAAGAATCTGCTTTTCCTGATCGATCCATTGTTCAACTGTCCCTTTGACACACACAATCACTTCTTCCTGATCCGGATGTCTGTGAAAGTCATGCCCTTTGCCAGGTGCTAACTCCACATCAAGCACCGTTAACTGTTTGTTCCCTACAGTCTTGGGATTGGCAAGCCAGCCCATCACGCCCCAATCAAGGACATCTTTCGGCATTTCTGAACGCATAATAAATTTATTCATTTTATTCCTCCAGTTTGTACGTCGGGTGGTTGCCCGACCAAATTTGTACTCATTATTTTGATACCATCGCTAATAGCCGAGTGGCAATCGTTTCGGCAAACTTAGGGTCATTGATGGCGGCTTCCATCTCAATTAGGTTCACTTTTTCGGGATTAATATTTTCACGGATCGCGTTGAACAGGGCTTCATCGGCCGCCGGATCATAAAATATCGCGCCATCAACACTAATCGAACTAACCCCTTTTAGCGGCATCAACAAAGTCGTAGGTCCATTAGATTGGTTGAGTTTGTTGGCGATGATTTCACCCAACTGGCGACATTCATCGGCCGACGTGCGCATCAGCGTCACTTGTTGGTTATGAACATACAGATTTCGTGCTTTAAATTTTTCCGGCACGCTCTCACGCCCGCCAAAGTTCACCATATCCAACGCGCCTAACGAAACAACCTGTGGAATACCTTGTTTAGCCGCCGCATCTAATCGCGTAGGTCCGGCTGACAAAACCCCGCCCACCAACTCATCACACCATTCTGTCGTCGTGATGTCCGCCACGCCAGCGATAAAACCGCCTTCGATCAGAGCCTCCATCGCCCGGCCACCACTACCTGTTGCGTGGAAAACTAACACCTCGTACCCGGCCGCTTCCAATTGCTCACGCACCATTGTGGCACATCGGGTTGTCACACCAAACATCGTAGCCGCAAGTAGAGGTTTATCATCGGCCGAATCCGATACAGCCTGCTCAACCATGCCACAAATAGCCCCAACCGCATTGCCAAACACCTGGCGTGATATTCGATTTAACCCAGCCACATCAACCACTGAATACATCATCGTGATGTCTTTGACCCCAACATACGGGGCCACATCACCCGATGCCATCGTTGACACCATCACTTTTGGAAAACCAACTGGCAACGCCTGCATTGCCGTCGTCCCAACCGATGTCCCACCCGAACCGCCTAACGCCAGTACCCCATCGATTTTCTTTTCAGCGTACAGTTGGGCCGCAAGCACGGCCGCACCATTCCCCATCACCGTTAAAGCTGCGCCACGATCACCTTGCTCACGCAAACCGATCAACTCGCCACCACCGGCGGTAGCCACATCTGCACTGCTGATGGCAGGCTGAAAAGATGGCTCGCCGATGACAGCCACATCCATCACTAAAGTTTCATGTCCTCTTGAGTGAATCAAGTCACGAACATACGCATACTCTTTCCCCTTTGTGTCCAAAGTACCGATAAGCAAAATTGTCTTTGTCATTGAAACACCTCACTAGTCACTGGTCGCTGATTACTTTTTTATCGTGGTCTAAACCGGGCCATCTGATCGTCAGCCCAAGCCTGATTCGCCTGAATCGTCCGGCCGGCATTGTGCGGCGTATGCACCACATTCTCACGGCCGATCAACGGTGAATCAAGCGGCAACGGCTCCTCGAAAAAGACGTCGGCCGCTAGTGACAGCTCGTTATTCAGCACCCGCTTGTAAAGTGCTTCAGTGTCACATACCCTAGCCCGAGTGACTTGCACCACCAAGCAACCCTGCGGCAAAGCATTGATCAGATCGGCCGTCACTAAACCTCGTGTCCCATCGATCAGCGGCACCATCGGCACAAAAATTTCAGCATCCTTAACCAACTCATTCAGATGAAAACAGCGTGTTACCCCTGCTACCGCAAACGTGGCATCGGGCGCAAATGGGTCCCAGACAGCCACATCTGCCCCCATGTTGGCACACCAAGCGGCGTAGCGTGCCCCGATGTTGCCGATACCAACCACGCGCACCCGTTTCCCCCTCAGCGTGCCACTCGTAAAACGATTGTCATCTCCATATTGAGCACCCCGTTGACCCGGCTTGCCGACCTTGGGGTAATACTGCCATGTTTCATGACCCTGCATCATCGCTACATAGGTCTGTGGAATACGACGCAACGCACACAAGGTCAGCGCCAAACCATATTCAGCCACTGACTGCCCCCAGAACAATTCCCCTCGGGGCATAACAAAGTTGATGCCGTTTGCCACGGCCGCCTCTGTAATCGGCGAATTATCTTTTGCTGCATTCGGATACCCTATTTCCGAGTGAAATATCTCCTCTAACCCTGAGAAGGTCTCCATATCGGTCGAGTCGGCATAAAAACCCAATAACACCAGTCGCGTTACCGTCTCAGGATCAGGCACCATCGCTGACGGCCGTGCATCTGACTCTTCTGTACGATAGAGCTCACAACCGGCCTGTTGCCAGGCTTGATGCCAATGATCGGCCGAAAACGGCCACATCGCGTCAAAACGTTCATGTACACAAATGACTGATCGCATACTTTTATCCTTCCTTTTTGGCGTAAGCGCCCCATTGCTTATTTATTTCATCAACCGTCAGCGCCCCATTATGCAACACCATTCGGTAGCTGTAGCTCATACGCTCACCGGCCGCCAGATGCAGTTTGCCCGCTATACACGGGGCCGGATTAATCCCACGTTGATTATCAACTCGCCACAATGCTGGATGTCCAACATTTCTAGGGTGATCCATTAGTGTCATGCCAGCTTCAATGTCGCTATTTTCAATCGGCATGATCAGATCAATCCAAGCCGCCGCTTGTTGCTCAGTCTCATTGCCCGTCTGCCCTTCAGAATTGATCACCGTAGCGCCCACTTGCTTCCGGAACGGCATGCGTACAAAAAATCCACCGTATGTGTTTTGATCAATTGACACATCTGGGACAGCCTGTAACGACCAATCCAAATCAAGATAAAGGAGCGAATCAGCCCCACTTTTCCCAGACAGCATCCATGTCTGCTTTTCGATCAAAAGCAACGTGCCATCGGTGTGTCGCCATAGCGCATCAACTGACCAGCTAGGGGAATCAGCACTCAAAATCTGGAGTGGGCCCGGTTCAATCGTCCCTGTTGCATTATTCGGAACCTGACCTGGATCAAACCAGAAACTACAGCCGTTCACACCATGAAAACCGGTCTGCAAACCATGTTGCCACGGATGGTGCCACGGACTATCTTCGGTTAGGCAAATGTTGCCTTCACCGATTCTCAATGGGTGAATATAGGGACGCATGCCCGGCCGGGCGTTCTGCTGCAGCATCACTCGGCCGAACTCCACATCGTCAATAAACAGACAGTTATTGTCGATGCGCATTTTCCAACGATTGTTTGAGGGGTTTTCTTGTTTCATAATTTTTTGTAGCTACTCAGCACTCAAAGGGATTGGAACTTCACCACGATAAGACACAACACGGCCCAACTGAATCTCAACTCCCGTCGCTAGAGTGTTCTTCCGGCCGCTCACAACCACCCGCAAAACATGCTCCCCATCTTCCAAATTCGTCACCCAGGCGGCGGTCGCCTGATTGTGCCCGTTCCATTCTTTGCGAATATACATATCGTTGCTCTGCTTTAACTCCCCATCCACAAACACATCCAAAATGCCAAAGTTTTCTTGCAAATTCCCCTGCACATACACACACGTCCCTGAAAACGCCACTTCCAAATAATCCCCCTCAGTCGCCGAACCAAAAAACGACACCTTTGACCGTTCATGTAAACCTTTCCCATCAGGATGTTTCCAATCGCCAACCCACTTTAACTCCGGTGAAAGCTCTGGTACAACCGTATAAATATCGACAAACGCCAGGTCAGGAAAAGAGACCTCACACGGTCCGACATGCTCAGCCACCTGTGTTTGCACACTCACCCGATCCCCTTCAGTAGATCCTCTGTGCGTTTCAACATTTTCTAAAGCCAGCTTGTAACTCAATTCTGTCGCCCCATTAATCGATAGCGACGTGAAGTTGTAATCCCGATCCATGAATAGAGCCAGCTCATCCTTTACTATTTGCGGCAGCGAATCAAACCCCAACATAACACCCAAAACACCGCCACAATTCGCCACATTTGAGTCGGTATCCTGCCCACAACGTGTGCAAATCCTGATCGATTCTAAATAATTGCCTTCTCCGTATAGCAGACCAATCAAAATATAGGCGCCATTAAAATGCCCCTGAATGTTGAAGCAGCCTGAAATCGGGGTCGAATACCCATCAACCGGATCAGACTGCGCCCATGGGCAAAGATCGTGATTCCACTTGTCTTCGACTTTTTGCCATGTTGCACGCCAGTCGGCCGGATATTCCTCGTACCACGCCAAAACATCATCGATAATTGCGCTGTAATCACATCCGGCCGGGATCGCCTTCTGAGCCAGCCGAATCATTTTCACCCTATCGGTTTCCGTATACGCATAGCTGTATAAAGCCGCCAAAAAAGCCCCAGCATAATACCCATCTCCATAATTCATCAAATGACCGACTTTGTCAGCGATAGCCACGGCCGATTGCGCCAACCCCGGCGACACAATCCCGATAAAATCACATTCAATCTGAAAATCAATGTCATCCGCATGTGGGTTGTAATGTGGGTGCCCCGATAAGCCTGGCGGAACCCCAGCCAACAGATTTTGCCGAGCCTGCCCATTCGCATGCCACAGCATAAAATCACTCTTTGTAAAAACCTCTGCAAAATCCGCCTGAGTTGCATTCAGCCCTTTATCTCGCATGATCTCCAGAAAAGCCATGTTGGTATACAAGTCATCCTCATTATGTAGCCACGTCGTAGGTGCTTCCGGCTGAATATCCAGCAACCCTTCGTAAATCTCCCCTTGTGCTTGGAACTCCATCGGCTCACCCATCATCGCCCCATAAGATTTCCCCACCCATGCTCCCAAAATCTTATCTTTTAAATCAACCTTCGAAATTTCAAACATCTTTCACCTCATGTTAAATTGCGTTCTTTCTTAATAATTACCTTGTAACAAACGAAAATTTATCTTCTCAATGCAGAAGCGGAGTGTGTTCTGAGAAATCATCTGCATTACTTCCTATCTGCGTCTGATAAATAGTTTAAATATTTACGATAGAGTATGTTTTTTATACGTTTCTGCGCTCGCAAAAAAATTACTTAGACCGTCTGAACCTCAAGTGCCTTATCAAATCGGCCACGAAACACAACCATAATCATCGCTCCAACCAAACACATCGAAGCGCACAATCCGAAAAACAAAACAGGTTCATAATGATCATAAACCCAGCCAAAAGCGGTTCCCGTCAATAAAAGAGCGATAGCAGGCATCGTCACTTGGACAATCGCTTGGTTTGTTGCAACATTCTGTTTCTCGCTAAAATCAGAAACAATCGTAAAACCACTCAAAAACAAAACCGGCCAAGCAAATCCTCTAAACACGATGACTAAAATCAGTAGAGTGGTGTTTTGAACCGCCCCTAAAAGGAAGACCGCCGCCGCCATTGCCAATATTCCAATAAGATAACCGGTTTTCGATTTGATCCTTGGCAAAAAACGATCTGAAAATATAAAAATCGGAATCTCAACCCCGGCTAAAAACGCACCCCAAAATCCGATATTACCTGTCGATATTCCTAAGTTCTCGGTGAAATGTATAAATAGAAATGTAAACGAGTTTCGGATTCCCATCATCACAAAAAACTGACTTGCGACCAGCACGTAAAATGCCACATGGCGTTTATCTCTGATTCGGGCGGGCTTTGAGCTAACCACGTTTGATCTGGCTGGAAAAATCGTAGACAGGAAGATTGAAATCAGGGCGAAGAACGCACCGGTTCCAAATAGAACGGTGTAACCACCCAGATCAAATATAGCACCGGCCAGAAAGCTGGCGGCCGCAAAACCGAACGCCGCAAATGATCGAATTTGCCCTAAAATCTTTTTTGATCCCTCGGCAATTTGAGTCATCGTCAACTGCATCGTTAGTGTTATAGAGGGGCTCACAGCGATTCGCGATATTAAGAAAGCCCCGATCAAAACCCATTGCAAGTTAGATGTAGCAAACATGATATTTGCCAACCCCGCAAGCACAAAGTAGATGATCAGTAGGCGCCGGTGGAGCCTGTATTTATCAGCGATATGGTTAAACCAAGGGGTTAAACTCAATGTTAAAACAGCACCCACACTTGATAAGGTGCCGATGAGTGTTGGCGAAAGATTTGATTCAACAAGGTAAAGGTTAATATAGGGCGCAACCATTCCAAGGGCCGCCATGCTTATAAATGTGAGCGATGCAAGACGGGCGGTGGGAGTATGGCGTTGGATAAAAGATGCGGCCGTCATATCGTCAGAATCGCCCCATCGTGGAGTTGCAAAACCTCATCAACATATTCGTCTACCAAACTATCATGCGAGGAAGCAAAAATAGTCATTTTCTCGGTTTCAACGATATTTCGAAAAAGCTCAAGAATAATCATGGCCGTCTCTGTATCTAATTCACCCGTGGGTTCATCCGCCAAAATCAACTGCGGCCGGGTCACAATCGCCCTTGCAATCGCCAAGCGTTGCTGCTGCCCACCCGAAAGCTCATACGGCCGATGGGTCGCCCATTTGTTAAGGCCCACCAATCCCAAACACTCATCAATTCGCTCACGCCGTTGCCGAAATGGCACACCATTAATCCGCAACATCAGCTCCACGTTTTCATAAGCTGATAGCGTTGGTAACAGCCCAAACGACTGAAAAACAAAGCCAACCTTTTCTCGTCTCCAACGGGTCAACTGATCATCATTTAAGCGGGTCAACTCACTCCCAAAAATTTGAATACTGCCGGACGTCGGTTTGTCCAAACCTCCCAAACAATTCAGCAACGTTGTCTTCCCGCTCCCCGAACGCCCCTTAATCGCCATAAACTGACCGGCCGGAACCTCCAAACTAAGCTGTTTCAACGCTATAACCTTCTGCTCGCCGGAGCCATACACCCGCTCTAAATTCTCAACTTTAATCGCAACTGTCAAGATCGGTTCCTCCGCCAAGGCAGTCGGTTAAAAAAACCACGCTCTGCTTCTTGGCTAGATGGGGCGCTTGATTCAGTTCCAACCGCTGTCTTTGCTTGCCCATTCGCCTCGCGTCTCACCGGCCGAATAATCACCCGATCATCCTCCAATTCCAACTGCACCCGATCATCAATATTCAATGCCTCTCGATAAGCTTTTGGCAACTGCAAACGCCCGGCCGAATCGAGCACCGTAAGCTCTTCAAACTGCTGATCTTCGCTTTCAGCCTCAATTTCAGTTTCACCGTCAGATGCGGCCGCACGTCGTTGAACCCTCACCGTCTCGCTCGACGTCTTCCCATCCCGAATCGACACAACTCTGTCCACTTGTCGAGCCACATTCGGATCATGGCTCACAATCAACGTCGTCATCCCCAAACTTTTATTCAGATCACGCAACACATCATAAATCTGCTGCGCCGTCGTCGAATCCAATTCACCTGTTGGTTCATCAGCCAGCAAAATCGTCGGGCTATTCGCCAAAGCCACCGCAATCGCCACCCGCTGTTGTTCACCCCCCGACAGCGTCGGCAAATAATGATCCATCCGATGCTCCAACCCCACCATATCAAGCAGAGATTCAGCTCGCTCTTTGGCCCGCTTCCCCAAAAAACCATTCAGTGTCATTGGAAAACGCACATTTTCAACGGCCGATAAATAGGGGATCAGATTCCTAGCCCCTTGTTGCCACACAAATCCTACTTCCGTACGTCGATAGCGATCTAGCTCCCGATCTGACAATTTGAGCAGATTATGCCCGTTGACTTGCACAACCCCGGCCGACGGCCGCACCAAGCCACCGAGCACATTTAGACACGTCGTTTTCCCGCTGCCACTCGCCCCCACAATCCCAATCATCTCACCCGCCTGCACAGCTAGCTCCAGCCCTTGCAACGCCAAAACCTCGATATCCCCGACTTTGTAAATCTTCACCAAGCTGTCACACATAATTAAAGGATCAGCCATTTTTCCCTCCCAATATTGCAAACCTGTGTAGGGATGAAAGGAGCGGGACAGGCGATGGCTCCGAAGAACCTATTTTCGTCCCGTTCCTTACATCCCATAATGGCAATATTTGCGCTGGAGCTGGATGTAAGAAGCTGAGCGTAACATTTCAAGTTTCCCGCAAATTGATTCCCGGCTCCTTTCATCCCTACCGTAGAACCTACCAATCCGAAAACGTTTTCATAGAAAACGGCATATGTTTCAAAACGGCGGTTGCCACCTGCCACCTGCCACTTGCCACTGAATACTGACCACTGATTACTCATCAAACCGTCTCTCCCATCTTGATCGATTCAAACACTTTCATGTTCAACAATCGCCAAGACAAAACCGCCATCGCCACCAAAAACAGCACACCAAACAGCACATAAATTTGCACCACCGCTTCCCACGCAATTTCAACTAAATAAGGGGGGGCCACATTCGTAGCTGAACCCACCTGCAAAAATGGGATGAACTGCTGGCTAACCAAAACGCCTAAAACCGTCCCCACAATTAAGCCCGACAGAATCAGTAACCCCAATTCCCAAGCCACAATCGCCGTCATCGTTCTGCGTGAAATACCGACCGCCCGCAAAATGCCGAGTTCAACAGTCCGCCGCCTAAATGAAAACAAAGTGTATAGGAAAAATCCCAACACAGTAAGCACGGCCGAAGCGATGAACCCCACCGATAAAATTCCAAACAACCCTTGGCGTTCCGGCTCCGCTTGTGCTTTCACAATCGATTCATGTGGCTCTTTCCAAAAGGTATTAAACAGTTGCCGATCAGCCAAACTACGCCGGAAGTCCCCCGCGTCGATGAGGGGGCCATCTAACTCAGCCCACACTCGATAAGGGAACTCTCCACCCGCTTTTTCAAAAACCGTATTCAGATTTCCAACGATCAAATACGCTTCTTCGGCCGGTTGCCAGCTTGGGAAATAGCGGAACGTCCCCACTATGATCCCATCAAATTCAACCAGCACTTCATCCAAGCGAACTGAATATCGGATCGGGTCACCCACGTTTAAAGTCGATTGACTGAGCAATGATTCCGGCACCAAAATGCCGTTGCTACGATCTCCAAGCGCGTTCATAAGCGAGCCTAGCCGATACTCAGAAAAATCCCAACGCCAATAAGCCACATCTCGAAAATCAGCATGATCAACACCCACAAACTCCCCCTTGAGCGAAACCCCATCAACCTGCACCTCCATCGAATAGCTGCCTACTCGGGCGGCCCGTTCAATATTTTCAATTGTTTCATAATCACTGACCGGCAAATAGGTAAACGAATCTTCTTCACTTGGCTCAGCGCCACCAAAAGCGGGTGGATTGGGTAGTGTGACCATGCTAATTTCAGCCCCAATATCATAGAAATTCTGATCGTAGAGTTGCAGGTCAACGGTGCGAGCCAACGAGGCGGTAAACACGGCCAATCCTACGGTCAATACCAGCAGGCTTAGGGGCGGCCGATAATGGTGCGGGGTACGGGCCAAATAGCGGACCGCCTGAAGCAATCCGACACTTTGGGTACGATTCAAAAGCGTGCCTAGCCCGAGCATTACCCACGGCAAAACACGCAAAAAAAACAAGGTGAGCGCAAAGATCCCCATAGCAGGCAACAGCAAAAGGAGTGGGTTCTGAAACGGATCGGCCGCACTCGCCTCATCATTGATCAAGCCAATACTGCCCTGCTGTTGCAACAGATAAAAGCCATAGCCAACAACCACCAGCAAAATCACATCGAGCCAAACCCGCTGCCACCACGGCTGGGCTAGCGAGCGAGCCTGCTCTTGTTTAAACGTGATAATCGTATGGCGGGATGCGGCGATGACGGGCAAAATGCGCGCAATGAGAGCCAGGCCAATCGCGATTGCGCCGGTGTATAGTGCTTGCCGAGTAACCACCATACGGACCACATCTGTGCCTGAAAAATCGAGAAAGCTTCGTGACCGGCCGACAATTTGCGTCAACCCCACCGCTAACAAAATGCCCAAAACAAACGCAACAGACCCCAGCAAAACCCCTTCCAAGGCCGCCATCCCCAAAACTTGCCCCGGCGTACTCCCTCGGCTACGCATCACAGCAATCTCGTTTTTTTGTTGACTAACCGCCAACCCAACCACCAGCACCACAAAAGAAAGCACCAGCCAGATCGGGGCGACGTCAAAGGTATAGAGCAAAATCGCCAGCTCTGAAACCGACTGCCGATAAATCTGCAAAGCATCAGTCGGGGCTAAAAATTCAGTTGTTTTCGGCAACAACAAATCGATCCGTTGCTCAATTCGGGCAGCACCAAAAATGAGTTCGTCAACCTGCTCTGTGCCCACACGGCTCCCATCCATCACCAGATACCACAGGGCCAATGCCACTTCATTATCCATAGCGGGGTTAATAGCATTTTGAAAGGTTGCTTCATTGACCACAAACAAGGTGTCAAATGTCTCAGGCAAATAAAACCAAAATGGCCCTTTGTCGTTGGTAGGCACCCAAATCCCGCTTACCCGGATTCTGAAATTAGTTTGGCGTGTCTCTGTTTCAAGGTCTAACGCCAAATATTCTTCGCCCACTTGCCAGCCCACTTCGTCGGCATATGCTTGCGTGATAATCACCTCAAGTGTCTCGCCCACTTCTGCTTCAGCCATTGGGAAACTCCCCTCGATCATTTGAATCTGGCTTTCGATCCCAGAGGTCGAGGCCAAGTTCATAAATCCCAATGATTCATCATTCGCATAGCTTGTTGCGTCCAGAGGAAAAAGCTTAAATGTAGGCGTTTTAACATGTCTGATCGCCATCTCTTGAGGCAGGTTTAAAACATCGGCCGCTTGGCTGAACAAATAGTCGGTCACCGGCTCAATATCGGCTGACTCAACATGGCCGTACCAAGCTCCGACATAGGTGTACATGTAAGCGAAAGGAGGGCGGCTGTTTGTCACATCATTGGCCAGCTCTTCTTCCAAAATGCGAAAATTCACCGCATCTGCATAGAGCGGAACAATGGCGAGCAAGGCAACGGCCATCGTTAAACCAAAGGTCGTCGCCAGCGTCATCCCGAGCTGGGACCACAATCGCTTAAGCGTAACTTGTAAGATGGCGGTGAGTTGGAGGAGAAGTTTCATAAGTATAGTTTTCAGTGACCAGTGACCAGCCCACTAATCACTCCCGCGAAGCGGACGGGTCACTTCTCAGGGTCCAATCACCACTTGACCTTCTTCCACACCCGATTCAATTTCAACCCGATCCTTATTTCGCAATCCGGTAGACACATCGATTCGCTTTTGAACCAGCCCATCCTGCACGACAACAAAGCTGCGGCCGTTGAATTCCCGGATGGCGGCCGGCGGTAGCCAAAGCACATCTTCGTTGACCGCCAATTGTGCGACCATACTCACCCGATTGCCTGGCTCTAATTCAGATACGACATTGGCGTTATCAAACGCCACCCGCACCTCGCAATTATCTTCATCTTCCTGCTGGCCGCTGCCAAATGGATAAGGCAGTTGGCGTATCGTCATTGGTACATCGATGTCCGGCCGGTTGGGAACAATCGCCTGGGCCGTCATCCCCTCAGCCAAATCTCGCATGTCGCAAGCTGGCATCGGCACACTCACTTCAAGCTGAGTTAAATCTGCAATCACAACGACCACATCACCAGCCGCTACCGCATCTCCCGCATCTACATTAATCGACAAAACACGGCCGGCCGCTGTCGATACCAACTCTGTCCGTTCAATTTTGCTATTCAGCTCATCAACAATCAGTTGAGCCTGCGACACCCGTGCCTCCAATGCAGGGTCTAAATTAATATTGAGTTCAACCAAGTCTAGCTCAGCCCGCTCTAAATCAAGGGTTAACAGATTGATCGCCAGCGTCTGTTCGGCCGTGGGCGTATCACCCACTTGCCCCACCGCATAATCAAGCTGGAGCTGGATTTGATCTCGATTGATTTCCGCTTGGCGTACCTCAACACGATTCCCTTCTCGAACAGCCGCAAGTTCCGCTTCCGCCAGAAACAAACTTGCCTCCGCTGAGCGTAGTTCTTGTTCAAGCAAAGCTGTGTCCAAGCGTGCAATCGGGTCGCCCACTTCAATTTTGTCGTTGCGTTCAACCAAAACCTGCGCAACTTGCCCAGCCAAACTAAACGCCAGATCGGTTTGATCAACCGGTGCAACACGCCCAGAAATCAAGAGTTGGGCGTCAACAGTGCCACGCTCAACAGTGTAGGTTGGCTTTTCAACCGCTGCGGCCGTCGGCACCGCAGTAGGCTCGTTGGCTGCATCCGGCCGACGCGGTTCAGTGATCGGTTGTAATGCACAGCCGATCAAAAGAGAAATCAAGGGTAGAAATAATAGTTTTCGGGTCATTAAAACCTGTTTTGTACGGGCGTGAATGGGCCAGAACCATGTGGGTCTTTGAAATTCTTACTGGCCCAACCCGCCACCGGCATGGCAAGAGCTGCTCTAAATAGTGAAAAGCAAATCATAAGGACGTTGGGGCAAAAGTAGGCTGATCGAAAGCCCCATAATGTGTCAATACGTGTGAAGCGTGGATTGCCCCCGCTTCCAACGCCTTCTGAATCGGCTGATTATTGAAATAGTTAACTGTAAAAGCGGCCTGGAAAGCGTCTCCACACCCAGTTGAATCAACCGGATTGTCAACTTTAAGCGCAGGTTGCCAAATCAATTCATCGGCCGTAATCGCCACACTACCGCCTACACCCATCGTCACGACAAATTGACAATTTGTAGCTTGCGCAATCGGCTTGAGTTGTTCAACTGTATCTTGATCCCCGCTAAAAAAAGCGAGATCGATTTGTTGATATATCCCTTCCGGCACCTTTTTTTTCCGGCCGTTTGCCCAATCACCAAAATCGATCACCCGTTTTATTCCATCTTTTGGCATCTGCAAAATCTTGGCAACGATCGAACCAACCTCGTCACCATTATATTGAGAAGCAACGATGTCATGCTGATTAATAAACGCTTTAACATCATCTGTCAGGTTCAATTGACTCAAGGTGTACTCATGATACCCACCCGGTGGAAAAACCCGCTCAGCATCGCTAAATACTTCAATATCGCATGTGGCGGTTTTTCCTTCTAAAACAGCCACGTGTGAGTAGTCTACCTGCTCACTCGCGAGCAGGCCTAACACCCAATGCCCTTCCGGTTCATCGCCAACGACACTCACTAATGAGGCAGCTTCAGCCCCACTTCGTTTAGCATTCACCGCAAAGTTCAGCGAAATACCACCCACAAAAATAGAATTTTGTTTTAAATAATAGTCAATTGTGATTTCACCCACAGATACAATTTTCATTGTCCAACCTTGGGTAAGGGTCGAAGAGGGCGGGAAACAACTTCTTCCATCGGAGCCAATGTGGTTCCGCCCTCTTCGACCCCTACGATAAATGCGTCCAACTCAACAAGCCTTAATTCTTTTGTTTTTTCTCGCACCTGCCCGATAATTTTGAACCCGCTAATTGTCTTCGATTCGGCCAGCACAAAATCGAGAATCTCATACCCTTTTTTAGGGTTGAGTTCGGCCGTTAGCCCCTCATCTAGCGTTGCAGACTCCCATCCGCCATCTACCCACAGCTCAACCTTAATCGATTCAAAACCACCACCGCCCCCTTCAACCACTCTGACCAAACCCGCTTCAACCGGCCGGTCATACAGCACTTCAATCTCAATCGGCTCATCGTCTGGCTTAATGCGATAGCTTTGTGGAATCTCGAAAATCTCTCTACCGGAAAAGTCGTACTCCAATCCATCAACTAACTGATTCGTATCGGCCAATTCCCCATTCACCTTCGCTATCACAGTTCCACCCGCTAACCTCACTCGGTTGTTTTGACTGTTTTGATAAATCACTTGGTACGGGTTTTGTTCAAGTTTATTGTCAGATTGGGATGGCAATGTCCAACTTCCATCTTCAACCAAGCCACCAGCCATGACAATGCTCTGTTCTACCAGCGGAATCATCCGCTCTGATATCGCCAGAAAACTGTCTTCGGCCGCCTTATCCTCTGGCAAATAGTCAGGTAAGTCATCTCGAGTGCGCAAGATGTGATAGCGATCAACTATATCTTGCTCAGGGAACTGGGCCACAAGTTTGTCATAGCCAATCATCAGCCCAATTACTCCCGCCATCGACGACGTGCCGTTGTCAGAGTCCCAGCCCGACAGCGTACCAATTTTCACCGTCTGCTGAAAATCCCCTTCCCCATAAAGCAAAGCGATCAGTCCGGCCGCAAAGTTAACCGATGACTCGATCCAATCTCGATAGACAAAGCCGTTGGCTTCAGCATTCAAATGATAGCGGTCATATACTCGATCTCGTGTCCGCTCCCAATCGTTGACATCAGGATTATCTAAGTAGTCAGCCAGCACAAAGTCAACAATATCGGCCGATTTTGAGCTATCAGGAATATATTTCCGCGCCTCTTCAACCATCCACAAAATCTGCTCTTTTGGCTCTTGCTCTGGATCAACCTGACTCGCTAACGAGTAAAGCACCACATAAAACTGAGCCGCATGGGCCGAATAACCGCTCGCCGTCGTCCGTATCGGCAGATCGGCCAACGCCAACGCTTGCCCCGGCATGCCAGGCGCCATCGCCCCAAATATTTCTGTTGTGAGTTGGGCATCAATCGCCAATGAATTTTCGTTAATGCTCAACATACTGGTGGTCGGTGGCTTGGCCCCAATGCGCATGAGTCCACGGGCCGATGCGTTTGATACCCAAATGTGGTGATTGATGTGTTTTTCCCAGCCTTCAGAGATTTGTTCGGCCGTCAACAACGGCGAGCCGTGCAGGTCCATCAAGTGCAAATAGACATATTCGATATCGGTGTCGTCATCGGCCAACCATGGGTCTTGAAAGACAAATTCAATCGGCAAAATCTCATCGCTCCAGCGCACCGGCCGGTGTTCGCCCCAATCGTCATCGGTGTAAAAAGGAGGTTCGTTGCGCACCCCTTCAGTTCGTAGACCGGTCCAGTTGGCTATTGTCGAACCCAGCCACATCCCCTGTAATCGGTTTTGATAGGCCAATGCATCACGGGTTGTTGGTTTCTTAGATTCAGGCTCCAGACCTGCACATGCCGAGCAAAATATGACGAACAAAAATGAAATGTTGTGTCGATGATTCAATGTCATAGTTCTGGAACCAATTCTCGTAGGGGCGCGGATGGCCCGCATGATCTAACTTTAAGCAACACGGTTAAGGGCCAACCCGCCCGACAATGGCAAACAATTATTCTCAAATTATTCTCAAAGAGACCCATTGGTTTCTAACGTCGGGCGGGTTGGCCCAGTTTATTTGTCCATTCCGATCTGCTTTGCGGGGCCATCCACGCCCGCCCGCAGGGAATGCCCACGGCCTACCATACAAATCTATGCAATCGGCCGGACCGTTACAACCTCAGTCGCCATGCGCCCTTCTTCACAAATCAGCGCAATCGCACCACCCGTTAACGGCATATCATTGTCTTCAACATCAAACAGATGTTTGCCATCAACCCAGCCTTGAATTCGATTGCCCGAAACCTGCATCTTCAAGCTATACGTGCCACCAAACTCCCAGCCGATCTCTTTTTCAGCCAAAACAGTATTTCCGTCTAACGCTTTCACGATTTGTGCTTTGCCGTTTGCTCCTAACATCAAACCGTAATAACGTCGCATCCCTTGAACACGTGCGCCAATCCCGGCCGATATCGCCATATGAGGCGTAATGTCTGAGCTAACTTCGTAATCAGTCCAGTCACGAGCCCCTTGCATGAGCAAGCCGGTTCCAGCGTTTTGTACCACCCGGAAGGCCTCAGGGAAACGAGGATTGTACTCATCAAACCCATTGACCCAAGCTCTGCGCCACATGGTGCTCGGATTTTCTCCCCAACCTTTCTTCACATAATCCGGCCGTTTCAGAGTCAGATTAGGTGTGCCGTCCCAACCTAAATAATCAAAATGAATGGTGCCGTCTGCTGCTTTACCGCTACTGACCTCGATACCCACTTTAGCGATCGGTCCATCTATCTCAATGGCGAGCGGCCATATAAATTCATGCGTTTCGCCTGCGGCTAGCTCAACGGTTGGGCCGTGAACAAGCAATTGCTCATCATTCTCTCCGTAAACGTTTAAATAAAGCGTGACGGTCAACGGTTGCCCATTTCCAGCATCCGCCTTCACCCCAGCTCGCACCGTTTGCCCGTTATACAACATCGGAGAAGCGTGCAATTCATAGCCCCGTTTTTCAAAGTAGTTGGCTATTTCAATCGATGGGGTAAATGTCGGCGTACCTGCTCGGGCGACCCGGCCGGGTGCAATCCGATTGCAATGGATGGCAAGACTACGCTCCCCTTTCGCGCTATTTCCCGCACCATTTTCAAGCGTCGCTGTCCCTTTTGATTCAATACTGTCTTCAATCTCAAATCCTTGAACAGAACCCGGCATTTCAAAGTGGAATCGTGCCCCATCTTTCGGCACCAAAGGTGCTTCACCCACCATGCCACGAGCCGTATTGACTACATCATAAGTGACTGTTACAGCATCATTGATCGCGCTACCGCCATCGGCCGTTGGCAAATACAAACGGTCCGCTACGGGGCCACGCCAGTCAGGACCTGTATCGATAGTGGCTAAGCCATTTTTGATCCCCAGCAAACAGCCCAAGTTGCCCGAGTTACAATCGGTGTCCCACCCTGAAGTGTTGACCATCATCAACGATTTTTGGAAATCATCTTCACCGTACAATAGCGAGTGAATAATCAAACCGTGATTTGGAATCATGTGGCAGTTGCCACCATATTTGTCATACCCATAATTGGCTTCGAGTCGTTCACGCGCTTTGCGCCAGTCTGGCTCGCCTGCATGCCATTCACGGATTTCGCCGATCATTTGGTGAATGATCGAATCTTTTGGAATAACCGACATGCCAACGTCGAGCAATTTATCGGTGTCGCTTTCAACAAACGCCTGGGCTTCCATGGCGGCAATCACCTGTGCACCGTAGATCGCTTCGCCATCATGACTGACGCTGGCGGCCCGTCTGGCAAGTTCGGCCGCAAGTTCAGGATCACCTGGGGCGACCATCGCCCAGCCATCGATGAAAATTTGTGAGCCGATTTGTTCAGCCACAACTTTACTGTTGAGTGCAATCGAGCCGCTTTCTGGGGCTTGAATACCATTTTTCAGGCGCAAGTAAGCGGTGTGTTCGGTCGAGTTTCCCATGCCACCCCACCATAAAATCGTCCGTTCTTCGATCAAATAATTGAGCCACGTTTGGCCAATTTGGGCCGCAGTCAGATCTTTGCTGTTGCCGTAATCAGGCATCGCCTTCAAGAAAGCGAACGTCCCGCTAATGTCATCGTCTGTCACAACAAGAGGGACATTGAGCTTTTCGTGGACGTAATAGTTGATTTCACCCAAATGCTCCATGATCATGTCGTAGGACCAGTTTTCAAACGGCCGACCCAAATATACGCCAATTAATTTACCTAAAACGCCTGCGTAAACGCGTTCAGTGTAGTCTTTTTGAAATGTCATAATGTTTTTGTTAGTTTGTTAGTTTGTTAGATAGTTGACTGGTTTGTTGACTCACAAACCAACCAACCAACTAACCGCAGTTACGATTTAACGCCACCTGCGGTTAGCCCTTCAATAAATTGCCGTTGCAAGCTCAAGAATATAATTAACAGTGGGGCGATCATCATGACAGCCGCAGCACTTGTGAGACCCCAATCCCTGGTGAATCGGCCGACGAAGGCTGAATAGCTAGTCGTGATTGGGAATAACTCAGGGTCTGTAATAAAGATAAGCGCCATCTGGTATTCGCTCCACGTTCCCAACGCTGTAACCAATCCAACAGTCAGAAATCCTGGCCAGGCAAGCGGTATAATGACGTTCCAAAATACCTGGAGTTCATTTGCCCCATCTATTCGGGCCGCGTCTTCAAAGTCGGGATGAATTTTGAGCATAAAGGAGCGCAGAAGGAATATCGCAAAGGGGGCACCCCCGGCCGTATAGATCAAAACCAATCCAAATAAATTGTTGAGCAGGCCGAGTGAACGCCACAGTACAAACAGGGGGACAATATAAAGCCAAATTGGAATCGTTGTGCCGACGAGCATCACAATCATGAATGCGTTGCCACCCGGTGGATTAAGACGCGCCAGCGCAAAGGCAGCTAGACCAGACAGAGTTAATTGCAAGAATACAGTTGCCACAACTAAAAAGGCGCTGTTCCCCATCGTGTTGGCAAAGCCACCTTGTTCCCAAGCGTTCGGGTAATTCTCAAAGACAAGGGTGCGCGGGTAGCCCAGCGGGTTTAAACCGATTTCGGCCGTCCCTTTTAATGAGTTAAAGAAGAGGATAATGATGGGGGCCAAGGCAAAAGCGGTCATAATGCTAACAACAAGATAGTTGGGCCATTTGCTCGGTTCACGACTCTTTTTAAAAAGTCGCGGTCGCTGATTACTTGATTGGTTTTTAGAATGTGATGCCATAATTAAATTTCCACCCCTCTGCGACGTAAGATGACGACAAAGCCCATAATCATCGAAGCAAAGAAACTAATCGTTAGACCTACGGCCGAAGCATAACCGGCCTCAAAGCGACGGAACGCTTCTTTATACAGGAAGGTTCCAAGCACTTCAGTTGCGCCTGCTGGCCCACCTTGGGTCGTGAGCCACACATAGTCGAATACTAAGAATGACCAGATAGCAACCATCATGATCATAAATACCAATGTGGGTAAAACACCGGGTAAGGTCACATACCTAAATTCGTGGAAACGATTGGCCCCATCGATTTTGGCCGCATCGTATAAATCTGTAGAGATCGACTGCATAGCGGTCAAAAAGATAATGACTAAGAAAACCCAGAAATGCCAGTTGTCGATAAATGCGATTGAGAGCAACGCCGTATCCGGGTTCCCCAAATAAGCTCGATTAAAAGTTTCAATCCCAAAAGAGCGGTTAAGCTGGGCACCGATCCCCCTGCGAGGACTCATCAAATTTTGCCAAATGGCTACGGTGATCACGCTAGGCAGAATATAGGGGATGAAGATCGCTGTTCGAAAGAACATCGCCCCGCGTTTGATACGAGCCAACATAGAGGATGCAACCAATGCCATGGCAAATGGAATAGTTAGAAAGAAGATCATCCATATAAGATTGTTTTTGAATGCCAATCTAAAGTTTTGATCCTCAAAGATTAACTTTCGGAAATTCTCTAGGCCAATGTATTCCGCCTCGCCTATCCCTGACCAATCTGTTAGTGAATAGCCAATAGCCGATATAGAGGGGCCAATAACGACCATGATATACAGAATCGTAATCGGCGCGATAAATATCCACGGAAGTATTTTTTTGCGGAAGAATGGGCGTTCGTACCAATTCAATTCAAGGTGGTTGCCCTGGCTCCTGACGACGGCGGCGGTCGGATCACGGCTTATATTTTCTGGCATAATCGATATTTCCCTGCAAAATCAAAAGGATTTAAGATTTTCGATTTTGGATTGACGATTTAGGTAAACCGCAAACAATCATTTGAAGACCCTAAGGGCTGAGAATTAAACAACTGTCATAACTTGAACAACAATGCTCGCCGACTGCGTCGGCACGCCCCTTAAAACACACAGAAAAAGATTTTGAGCATCGTAGGTGCGAAAATGTGACAGTTATTTCATTTCCGTTCCTAAGGGTCTGTTACCAACTATTTTCGTAACCGTTCAGAGGGGTGTAAGTAAGGGGACGGGAAGAAAATCTCTTCTTCGGGGCTTAAAACCGCCCCGCCCCTTTCACCCCTACGAAGTTATGCGTATCAATGACAGGGGGACTGAACGGTTACCTATTTTCTGTGATCGGCTTATAACCTTTCAAAAACGCGTTGGAATTACAAAATGTACGGGGGGAGTTTGCTAATCTTCCTCCCCCCGCGTGGAGAAGAAATATGGTACCGTGATTAATCACGGCGATCCATAACAATTAAGGCAACCAGTCTAGTGATACACTCCGGATTGATAGAACCCCGCTGATCACTAAAAACTGGTCACTTATAACTAACATTAACGCGCTGGGATCGGTGGAATTTCACCGGCCGCGAACTCTTCTTGGAACTGGTCGTTCAACCCAATCATGTACTCTTCGGCCGTAATATCGCCTGACCATACCTTTTCGATTTCTTCGTAGATATAGACATCGGTTTTAGGCGGGAAGAAGGTCCATGTGGTGTAACCGTATCCGCCTGAGGCAACAGCATTTGACATCGATTCAAAGATGTCTGCGATACGTGAGTCAACACCGGTGATTGTCCCTTCTGGAATCACAACTGGGGCAGGTGCTTTACCACATTCGGTGAAAGCGGTGGCTTGAACATCTGCTGAGAAGTAGTAGTTCAAGTATTCGGCCGCTTCTTGAGGATGCTCAGTGTTGCCATTGATCGAACTAGTGTTGCCCATACCCAAGTCGAAGATCGTGTCTCCATTGCTTGATGGCATTGGGAACCAGCCCCATTCGTTACCACCTGTATCGTCAGAGAACCAAGTATCATTGATCCCGGAAGCTGCCCATGTCCCCTCAATGTTCATTGCGCCTTCACCTGTGCCTAAAGCGGTATGAAGATCATCAAAAGTGGTGGTGTAATAGAACTCTAAACCGCCCATGTACCAGCCGTTTTGCTGAGCTTCATCAAGCAACTCAATCGCTTTAATAAAGTCAGGATCGGTCCATTCGATTTCGCCGGTGAGCGCCGCATGAACTTTGTCTGGCCCTGCCACATGGTTCAAATAGTTACCTACGTGCCATTCATTTGCCGGACGCCATTCTGCGTTCGCATGTGTGAATGGGATGATACCTGCTGCATCGATTTCGGCCGCGAGTGCATGCAATTCATCTACTGTAGTTGGAACTTCCCAGCCATTTGTGTCAAAAACAGTCTTGTTGTAATAAACGACCAGCGTTTCCATTTCGTCTGGAAGACTGTAAAGCTCTCCGTCAACCTGACCCAAATTTAGGGCAAATTCAGCAACAGAGTCACTCCAACCATAGACGTTTGAAAACTCTTCTAAAGATAATAATTGACCGGCTTGGACCATTTCAAACACGAACGATGGTCCCGGTGAGCGGACGATGTCTGGCCCTTCTCCACCAGCAATAGCTGTGCGAGCTGAGTCCCAAGCTGATTCAAAGGTGACAGATTTGATGCTGATCGTATCACTTTGCGCATTAAACACATCGATGACATTTTCTTCCATGCAGACGGTGAAGTCATTCTGATTTTGCCAAATTTCAATCTCGACCTTTTCAGCCATGACCTCTTCAACTTCTTCGACAACTTCTTCAATAACTTCCTCTGCTTGTTCAGCAACCTCTTCAACAGCTTCTTCAATAACGGCTGGGGTTGCACCGCCACCGCAAGCTGACAAGATAAAAACAAAACTTAACAACAATACGAAAATTTTAAAGTAACTTTCCTTCTTCATTCGAATCTCCTGTTTTCTATATCGAGAATTAACTAATTTCTACCAATATCCACTTTTAAAAAGCAGGTATGACAAGAAGCCTAAATAGCATCAAGCTCAAAAAGGCAACTTCAATATGACATTCTTTGCACTCCTTCTTCAAAAAGAAGAGAATGAGGAGATAGTGGACACCACCAAAGTGGTGTCCCTATTCCTTCTTGCGTGCAAGTTACTGTTGCCTTCCAATGCTTTTGTAACTTGTACGCATCAATAAATTTTGTTGGGAAACCTACTACCGCGAATCGGCTCTCATTTATTTTCAAAATCAAAAACGGCTTGAAACAAAACGTTTCCGGCCGTCTATGTACTATTTCGAATAATAAGTGAGGAGGGAACGGTGATAGAGCGAGAAGCTATGGTTTCACCTTTTTTCTGCAATCGGCCGAGTAGCAGTTCAGCCGCCGTCTGCCCCCTTAATTGAGCAGATTGGTCAACCGTTGTTAGTGCTGGAACTGCCACTTGAGAACGGGGGATATTGTCGTAGCCACAAATGGCAATATCCTCAGGCACACGCCATCCACGAGCTGTCAGCGTTTGCAACGCCTCAATCGCCATGATGTCATTGGCCGCAAATAAAGCTGTGGGGCGATCTTTTTGATTTCGATCTGGAAAGAGGGATAGCGTCAGTTCTTTGACCCCTTCTCTGTGAAATTCCCCATAGCGTACCAGCGATTCGTCGTAAGGGATGTTGAGTTTCGCTAGGATATCTTTATAAGCATTTAAGCGGTTTAAACCAGGTGGTGAATCCTGCCGACCTGCTAGATGAGCGATACGGCGATGCCCTTTGTCATAAAGGTGCTGAATAAGCTCAACCACTGACGAATGTTCATCTACTTCAGCGTAGTCAGCTCTCTCAATTTTTGGCCCAGAGCCAACGACAGCTACTTCGATATTTGCTTCGGTTAAACGATTGAGGTCTATAGCTGATAGATAGAAGGGAACCATGATGATCCCATCAACCCGGCGGCCGATCATGATGTCGACAAATGCCTTTTCCTGTTCAGGGTCATCATTGCAGTCGTAAATCAAAATTTGATAGTCATTTTGGTTGGCAACAGTTTGCACGCCCCGGACTAAGAGTGGGTAGTAAGGGTTTGTTAGGTCTGCGACCATCACGGCAATCAGGTGAGTCTGCTGTGTTCTTAGGCTGCGGGCCATCACATTAGGTTGATAGCCGAGATGTTCAATTGCGCTCATCACGCGAAGTTTCGTCTCGTCGGTAATACGCACCTGACCGCCACTTCGTTTGTTGATGACATACGAAACGGTGGCTCTTGAAACACCGGCTAGTTCTGCAACATCTTTTTGGGTGGGACGACCCATAAGTGATCCTCTCAACTGGTAATACATTCATTTAATCGTGCTAGCTTACACGATTAAATGAAGTTATCATATCAACCTTAGGCCGTCAAGCAATTGGTCAATCAATTTTCAAGGCACCTAAAGCTAAATTTGAGGGGAGAGCAACGTGGCGATGAAGGGCCAACGATTTTATCATCTGCCGAAAAACCGTGTGAACATGCGTTTGTTTTTAAAATCGAAAGATCGCATCCTTTCACTTGATACTCTTGGTATTTAGGCGATTTCCGGGAATAAAACATGCAATTGCATCAACAAAATCGCCTCACCTGGTCAACTTGATTGACACAGCCAATTCCCCCCGAGCTAGTTTGCTAGATAATTATTTTTCGGGGTTGGCCTAAGTTAAGGGGTGAAAAATATAAGCACGACGAGCCTGCTTTACCGCCTACAAATAGTCACGATCTACTACATCTTGAGTCATCGGCCGAAGGTGACGATACAATTGAAATCGAGCTTCATCGCAAAGGCACCCCTGTGATCTATAATGTAAAAAACAAGAAGTCGCATATCGCATTTGAGTCGCTGACTTTAAACTAATATTTTTCTGCCGGTATCTTTTTTCAGTTTCGATTGTTATGCCAGTTAGGATCAAGCAAAAACCTGAAAAGCGCGAAGTAAGATGAAAAAGCTATGACAACTGAGCAAGATCTAATCAAACAGGCACAACAAGGGGACGCTGACGCTTTTGAGCGTTTATACGAACTCTTCTACAAACCTGTTTATACGTACATCTTTTATCGGGTTGGCCAACGGCCGTTGGCTGAAGACCTAACCAGTGATGTATTTGAACGCATGGTGACAAAAATCGATACGTGGCGGCCGATTAATGGCGAGAATGGGAAACCTTTTATCGCTTGGCTCTACACGATTGCTGGAAACCTTGTGCGCAACCACATCAAACGAGACAAACATTTCGAATGGCTCCCGTTAGACGAACGGGATTCAGACGACGGAGAAAGTGTAATGGCACAGATTGGAAATTTATTGCAAAAAGAGCAGCTTGCAAAAGCGCTTCTTGAGCTAACCGAAGATCAACGCCAGATTATTTTTCTCCGGTTTATCAATGGTCAACCGATTGCGACAGTCGCCCAGATTGTCGGCAAAACTGAAACGAGTATTAAAGCTTTACAGCGTAGGGCGTTAATCGCCCTACGCAAAGCGTTAAAAACGGAAGGTGTTCATGTCTAACAATGACAATGATTTTGATGAAATCTTGAATATCTGTCTCGACCTATTACACGGCGGGGCGTCTGTTACAGCATGTTTGCAAAATTACCCTGAGATGCAGGCTGAACTCCGGCCGATCTTAGAGCTGGCCAATCAAATGGATCAACTCCCATTTGAGCAACCTACAGCGATGGCAATGAATGCAGGCAAAGTGAAAATGCGAGCGGCGCTTCAGGCCAAATCGGCCGGAAAAACCGCTTCAGAAAGCTTCAGTTCACCTCAGTTCGTCACTTCGATCCGTTCTTTATACAAGTTCTTATTTAGCACGGAGGCAAGTCCAGTGACCAAAATTTCCAGTTATGTTATCGCCAGCCTATTGTTGGTATTTAGTTTCTTTTTTACTTTAAACGCTTCGGCCGG
>JBLIMP010000009.1:0-35491 GCA_047638855.1 Cellvibrionaceae bacterium
GTTAAATGGCTGGGATCAAAGGATTACCCACCTAAACTGCGCACAGTTAGAAAACAATAGTTCTGAAAACGAACAAAAATATTCAGAATCACCTACTCAGTGATCTCTGTGCCTCTGTGCCTCTGTGCCTCTGTGCCTCTGTGCCTCTGTGTTTGAAAGATGGTTGAGGCAAAACTACCAGTTTGATTTTGAACGGCGTTTACACAAATCACCTCTAAACTAAACAGCCCATATATCCCAACAACTCCTAAACAATTTCCTAACAAACTGGGGCTATTCTTCTGTCATCAAACGACGTCACCTAAGAACGCCGAAGATAAAAAATCATCAGTCAAATTCTTTCATTTAAAACGTGATTGATGACTGACAAGAAATCATATTATTTATAGGAAATTATCATGAAAAATTACAAATGGTTCGCAACTGGAATGGGAGCATTATTGGCTCTAACAATTGGTGGTGCAATGTTCAGCTATAGCGGTGTCAGTGCTGATACCGGATTAGACAACGGAATTGTCAGCGCTTTAGTAGATCGCACTACACAGCAAGGCGATGGACCACGTGAGGGTGGCGGTCGTGGAAATAGAAATGGCGGCCGAAACAACAATAGTGAGTTCCTCGCGGCCGAACTCGGTATATCTGAAGACGAGCTAACAACGGCTCGTGATGCGGCTCGTGATGCAGCCCCAGAAGGTGCAACCCGCGAAGAACGTGCTGAATTGCTAGCAGCAGAGCTTGGTATTTCAGTAGAAGCGTTGCAAGCAGCTAATGAAGCGGCCCGCGACGCAGCCATCGCCGAAGCATTGGCAAACGGTGACATTACTCAAGAGAAAATTGACACAAAAGAAGCGATGGAAGCTTTCAAAGCTGTTTTTGACAAAAAAGAAGCGATGGCCAGCGCACTAGGCCTGACTGTAGAAGATCTTGAAGCAGCGAAAGAAGCTGGCACGAGCAAAGAACAATTGCTTGAAGATGCAGGCATCACTCAAGAAGAGCTAAAGGCGGCTGTTGACGAGGCAAAATCAGAAGCGCTAGCTGATGCGGTTGCAAATGGTGACCTTACAGCAGAGCAGGCTGAACTAATCGAGAATGCTCCAGAACGTGGCGGCCGTGGAAACGGTGGTCAAGGCGGCGGCCGGAATGGTGGACAAGGCAATCGAGCAGGGGGCACAAATCAACAAGATGCATAATTTACTACCTCCCAGATAACACGTAATAACAATTGTCCCGGCCGATTTTAAATAATCGGCCGGGACTTTTTTTGTTCTTGCTCTAATTGTTTCTTCGGCACAACCGTACGCAATGGAATGTATTTCCCCTCTGGAATTTGACGCCAAAAAGTCAACACACTTTGCAGAGTCGTCAGCTCATCCTCAGGCTCTTTGGCCACTTCAACATAGTCTACGTGCAAATTTCCGTCTCTCCCAGAAAATTTAAAATAGTTTAAGCGGAACGTTGGAACGTACACGGCCGGAAGCCAGCCGACCCGCACCGACACCCGGCGCAAAATCTTTAACCACGTACCGGTATTAATAATCAGCCGGCCGTCAGCCTGTTTTTCCAAAAGAGCTTGATGCGTATGCCCATAAACATAAGCAGACACAGCCTCGTTTTCATCTAAAATTTTTCGCCCATGCTCAAAATAAGGGTCGTTTGAATAAAGGTCTTGGACCTCACGCTCTTGATTGCTCGACAAGATTCTAAATCGATATAAGGCTGACCTAACATCTCTAAAAAGCAAAATGAGCGGAATCGCGAGAATAATCAGAAACAAGACGATTCCCATGTTGATCGTAATAATCCAAGCAAAAACATCACCCACATATCCTAGCCATTCGATTAACGGGTTGTTTAAAAAATAGTTGGCTGAGACCAAATTGGTAAATACAAGAGCCTGGCCGATAATGCCAAAAATAGTCAAACTAAATAACAACAAAAACGGCAATGCCAACCAACGGAAAAACAGATTCATCTCACGATAAAAGTAATTTGAAAACATCCACTCGGGAATCTGCATACTACCGATTGAGCGAATATCTTTTAACCAATTCCCATACCCAAATTCAGAATGTAGACTGGCCCCACTGACCACCCATTCAGTAATAAAATAACCCAGCGGCAACGCAAAAGGGTTGCGATAGTCGGCCGACGCATTGTAAACGTCTAACTGTTGCCCGTGCTCAATCCAAATGACATGTCCGTCTACATCGCGCGTCAGTGCCAACGATGTATTTAAATAGATGTTCCAATCGGACAATTTATTTACATAAACCGGATCACAAGCTAGGTCATAATCATGGTTTCCAACCATCATCGTGATTTTTATCTTTCGGCCCGCTTCTTTAAGTTCATCGAAAATCGGCCGGTGATGAGCAATAATCTCATCTAACCGGCCATTCCCATTAATTGAAGTCAACTCCCAAAAGCCAAACGTATCTCCAGCTAAAATCAGCTCTATCTGATCGCCTTCGGCCGCTTTCGCCTGTAACTCTTGCAAAAACGCCACCATCTCAGCGGTGTAATCACAGACTTGGAGCTGGCCGTCGCCCCCCATGTGCAAATCACTAACAATGTAAAGTTCTTTCATATTTCAGAATGACAAATTGCAAAATCTACCCAACTAGTTTCAAGACTTGCTCCAAAATTCTATAATAAATTTTTGCCACAAAGTTCGGGGTTGTTTTGCCTGGTAACCATGGTGGAAATCCACCTGTCGCCTCAGGTTCATCAAACCGATTGTCCCAACCATTGCCATCCCATAAAATATCTCCTGTTGGAATCCCAAATGACTTTACAAATGGGGCTGGATCATATCCGTTATTTTCATAATTATTGTCATGTAGCCAATTATTTTCAGGATTTGGAGAAACATCAAGCTCATCAATCGAATACAACGTCGTTAAGCCAAAAATAGCTATCCCCGTTGTTTTATTGCCGCCGTTTTAGCAACTGTTAACCCGTCGCTAAATCCTTTTTCAGGCTGATGGCAATGCGCACAACTCATGTCGTTGTCGGCCGATAAAATAGCGTCAAAAAAAAGCTGGCGACCCAACTCAACAGCGGCCGGGCTTGATGTTGATGATTCAATCATAGGAAATTCTCGCTGAAGCCCAGAGTAGCTTGGCACGATTGATCTAGAACCAGCCCCCGCCTCTTCTTGGGGAATCACAACTTCTTGTGCAATCGGCTGAATACCAGCCATTGTGGCCCAACCGGCCAACAAAACAAGAAGTAAACCAACCAATCTTAAAACCCATTTCCCGATTTTTCGTATCATTAAAACGTCTCCATTGATTTAAGTTAGGCCAACCCTGAAAAATAATCGTCCAGCGAGATGGCTCAGGGGTTGGCTGTGGGCCGATTTCGATTGTGTAAATGGATGATTTATTTTTGAAAATCGCCTTAGACTAAATTGGATTTTAGCATGGTGACAAAAACGTAACGAGAAACAAGGATATCAAAATAATGAAAGATCTAAATAAAAAGAAAGACCAAAATAAAAACCCTATCAACATCGGTACAGGCATTGCGTTAGGTGCTGGAATAGGAGCAGCTTTAGGTGTTGCTATGGACAACATCCCTGTCGGTATAGCCGTTGGCATAGCCATCGGGGCCGCAATCGGCTCAAGGTTCGCAGGGGAAGAAAAATCAGACAAGGATGTATAGGGGCATAATCTAGCCCGATATCTACAATAATTTTTGCTAGTTATTCGATCATGCGTAGAATACTAGCTGTCTTATTCAACCTTTTGAGTAGATTTCTTAAACTGTGACGAAACGGAAAGATGTGATGTCAACAGTTTTTATCCCCACAATAAAACAGGAATGAACAATGATCGATGTAAATCAACTCCGTCGTGGAACCGCCTTTACGCAAGATGGCGATCTTTATAAAGTACAAGAATACGACCACCGCAAGTCGGGCCGTGGCAAAGCTACTATTAAAGTAAGCGTTAAAAACATGCGTACTGGCTCAACCACCTTCATGACATTCACATCGGGCGACCGCGTAGAAGATGTGAGTTTTGACAAACGACAGGTCCAATATCTTTATGATGATGGTGACAATTACGTATTTATGGATGCATCCACATACGTTCAATCGTTTGTACAACATCAGGTTTTTGGCGATGATAGTGTTTTTCTTGCTGAAAACCTTGAGCTAGAACTTCTCTTCTTTGAAGCTGAAGTACTCGACTTTATTTTGCCAAAGAGCATGGAGTTTGACGTCGCTTGGGCTGAAAACGCAGTGGCAGGTGATACCTCATCAGGCGCCACAAAGGAAGTTAAAACCGAAACCGGTTTGGTCATTCGGACCCCGCTATTTGTCAAAGAAGGGGATCGCATTAAAGTTAATACTGAATCCCGCTCATACATCACGCGTGTGTGATGCTGGTTGAAAAAGCTAGCCCTCAAGGTTTTAAAAGCCTTGAGGGCTTTTTTTTACCGTAATTTCTCGCCTACAGAAAAGCCAAATGGGGTTTCCCAATTAAACAATGTTGTCTTCGCCTGAAATTCCAGTCATGCGGCCGGTTGTTTTATGCTTAAGCTGAATAATTCGGCCGCTGACAGGGATTGTCAAACGCTGTCGCTTAAGCGAAACTGAGGCTAAATAGGTGAACTGCTGTCGTAGACGCCTCTCTTGTCACTACTATTAACTATTATGTACGATGCGATTATTATCGGAGCCGGTCACAATGGGCTTATTTGTGCGGGTTATTTAGCCAAAGCGGGCCAAAAGGTGCTTGTATTAGAACGCAGGCACATCGTAGGCGGGGCGGTTGTTACAGAAGAGATGATTCCCGGCTTTAAGTTTGACTTGGGTGGCTCGGCCCATATTCTTATTCACCATACCCCAGTGGTGGCTGATCTTGAACTCGAAAAGTACGGGCTCGAATATTTAGACGTTGATCCATTATTTTGGGCACCTTTTCCAGACGGCCAGCACATCACCGTTTATAAAGACCTGGACAAAACGTGCGAAAGTATTGCGAAGGTCAACCCGGCCGATGCTGAGAAATACCGAGAGTTTGTTAAAACTTGGACGCCGCTGGCCGAAGCCACGGTTGAAACGTTTAACAATCCCCCAACCATGGGAAATGTGGTCAAAAACTTAGGCTTTAAGTCGGGTCTAGGGGCGGGTAATTGGGAGCGACTGAGCGATATCTTCCGTGGATATGGGCCACTTCTGAAAAATTGGTTTGACGGGGAAGAGGTGCCCGCAATTATCGGTTGGATGGCGGCACAGTCAGGGCCACCACCGACAGAGCCACTTTCCGGCCCGTTTGCCCTCTGGCACCCGATGTACCATGTGAGCGGGATGAAACGGCCGAAAGGGGGGTCGGGCATGTTGACTCAATCCCTTGCAAAAATGATTGAAGCACACGGCGGAACGATTCTGACGAGCAGCCCGGCCGAAAAAATTCTGCTCGAAAATGGCAAAGCGGCCGGGGTTCAGTTTACAAACACAAAAACCGGTATCACCCAAACGGCCGAAGCAAAAACAATCGTTTCGGGTGCCCACATCCATACAACAATGGCACTACTAGGGGAAGAAAACATGCCTCAGCCTCAACGCAATCTGCTTAAAAACAGCCGTGTGGGCAACGGTTTTGGGATGATTTTGCGCTGCGCCATGGATGAATTGCCAAACTATACAGCAACAAACACTCCAAAAGGGGTTGCCGGTGAGGAACATACGGCGATGCAGTTTGTTTGTCCTTCACTCGATTATTTAGATGCAGCTTATGGGGATTATTTAGCAAAACGGCCGTCTGAAAATCCGGCGCTAATCGCCATGACCTTTTCTACAACAGACCCAACGCTAGCCCCGAAAGGCAAGCACACGATGTTTTTGTGGGGTCAATATTATCCGTATGAACTCGCCTCAAAAGAAAATTGGGACGACATTGCTGAGCGTGAAGCTGAAAAAATGCTCGACACGTTGGGGCGGTATGCGCCCAACGTAAAGGGAGCGGTCATCGACAAGCTGATAGAAACCCCTTTGTACCTTGAACGAGAGCTAGGGCTGCATCGGGGCAATGTGATGCACTTAGAAATGTCGATTGACCAGATGTTTATGCTGCGACCGGCGCTGACAGTATCCCAATATAAAACGCCGGTAAAAGGACTATATTTGACGGGAGCGTCAACCCATCCTGGCGGTGGAATTATGGGCGCGGCCGGCCGAAATGCGGCGCAGGTGGTGTTACGAGACGGCCGCCGTTGGTTTTAAAGCAACATACATAAACGGAGCGCATCAAAAACGGCCGCATGAATCGAGCGACTACTGACCGCATTGCCGATCCGGTGCAGCTCATACCCGGTTTCCCACACACCTCGCTCCGGCTGTGGCTCTGCAGCGATTAAGCTTTTAATGTGGGTCACCCCTTTGTTACAAGCGGCATCTCGCAATGCATGGTACAGATCGGCCGTCGGCTGTGTCCCTTGCTCAATGATGATGCGTGAGGCTGTAAAACGATGCTCCGTATCGGTCAACTCATGAATAAAGGTGATTTCAAGCTTGCCCCCCTTGCGCTCAACACGCTCAATGTGCAGATCGATGTGTACCGGAATGCCAAACTGCTGAAACCGCTTGCGGTGCATCACCCGCTCAGAGCCACCCATTTCCTCGGCCAACTGTGCATCAAGCGTCACAAAGTTGACACTTGCACCCGCTTGAGACAAATGCACCGCACAACTTGGCGCTTGGTGTTGTCCTATCCCGTCGTAAATTAACACATCATTACCGGCAAAATCAGACGGCCGATTCAAACCATCCCAGACGGAATGGCAAAGTTCCGCCCCTTTAAAGCCAGATATGTACGGCGTGCCTCCTGTGGCAATGATGACCACATCAGGGGTTTCGGCCGAAATATCGTCAATGCTCGCCCGCTTATCGAGCCGAACAGTCACATCTAAATGGACTAGCTCGCTTTCACGCCAGGCGACAATCCCTTGCAATCCTTGCCGTGACGCAACTTTCGAGGCTAAGTTGATTTGTCCACCTAGTTTGTGACTGGCCTCGAATAGGACAACTTGGTGCCCACGCTCAGCACAAACTCTGGCAGCTTCCATTCCAGCCACACCACCGCCAATGATAACGATTTTTCGAGCGTGCTCGGCCGGTGTCACGATGTGCGGAAACTTAGCTTCACGTGAAATAGACGGGTTGTGAATGCAAAAGACGGGCTTGGTTGACTGGCAAAATTGGGTACCCACGCAGGGGCGAACCCGCTGTTCTTCGCCACGCATCAATTTGTTAACCAGATGGGGGTCCGCGATGTGGGCACGAGTCATGGCAACCATATCGAGCACGCCATCTCGTATCGCTTGGCGTGCAGTTTCAATGTGAATGATGCGAGACGCATGGAATACGGGCAAATTGACTTCAGCCTTAAACTGGCCTACGTCTTCTAAAAACGGGGCCAGCGGTTGCTCTATCCCAGGCATGCAGTCTTCAGACAGTTTGCGCTGGGTGTCGATCCGGCCGATGTTTAGATTAAAAAAGTCGATGGTGCCGTCAGCTTCTAAGATTTGGGCCGCACGTAATGCTTCGTCAGCATTTAGCCAACCGGCCGTTTTTTCGTCTATCACATAGCGAATGCCGGTCAAAAAGCCATCTCCCACACGCTGCCGAATTTCTGCGTGGACTTCGCGAATAAAGCGCAGACGATTTTCAAGCGAGCCGCCATATTTATCAGTGCGACGATTGGTCATGGGTGACAAAAACTGGCCGGTTAAATGGCCTCCGGTCATCGTTTCTAACCCATCTAAACCCCCTTCTTGGCAACGCCAGGCGGCGTCCCCGTATTCCCGTATCACCCGCTGAATGTCATACACGTCCATCTCTTTGGGGATACTGCGATGGACCGTTTCGCGAACGGCCGAAGGGGCGATAGTCGGTAGCCAATCTTCGATTGTGGCCGAACCCCGTCGTCCCAAATGGGTGATTTGCACCATGATAGCCGCCCCATGCTGATGCACACGGCGCGAAAATTGTTCCACATAGAGGATAACTTCATCCACACCAAAGTTAAGCTGGCCGAAAACGTCTGGAGAGTCGGGTGAAACGTTGCTAGACCCACCAAACATAGTTAGGCCAATGCCTCCACGTGCTTTTTCTTCATGGTAGCGTTGCAGTGCTTCCTTTGGCATTCCCTTCCCCGAATATCCTTCAGAATGGCTGGTACTCATAATGCGGTTACGGAAGGTTAAGCCTTTAATGGTGAAGGGCTGTAGCAGAGGGTCTGTGCTGTTGGTTTGCTGGGTCAATTCGCGTACTCCTTGATTAGAAATAAGGTGACTGTTCTCAATAGTAACAAGATAGCTGTCTCACAGTCTTAGCTACCGTTTAACAGGTAATCCAGCCTGTTGCCAAGCACGAAATCCCCCTTGATGGTTGTAGATATTTTCAAATCCCATATTTGCAACTTGCCCGGCTGCCATCCGGCTTCGCGTCCCAGAAAGGCACGTAAATACAACTGGATGGGATTTGGGAATTTTGTCTAATTTCTTTGTGATTTGATCTAAAGGTATGACCTTCGCCCCTGGAATATGCCCCTGACGGAACTCATCCTTTGATCGTACATCGATAATCGTCAGTGGATCACCGTTTTTGATCATCTCATTGAGATCTTGAGATGACACTTTATTTGTGTTTGAACCAATCAATGACTGGATTATTTGTTTAAGTTTTGTAAACATGAATATTTTCTCCTAATAGGTTTGCTTAAGGTTAAGCCATCTTAGGAACGGAAATTTAATAAAACAACGAAGTTGTCTCTCCCGTTCCTTCTAAACTGACGATGCAATTCCCTGTTTTACGGGGTCCCCCTTGAGGGGATATAATCGTCAGTCCCTAGTAAAGCCGATATGCTGTGCATGTAAATGCAATGTATGAAAACGGCCGAATAACCCTTATATTCGGGAATACACTAATGCAATGATCGTTATCGATTGGCGCTTGGCTTCATCGACTTCACCTTTGAAAGGATGCCCAATAAAACCCGACCGTTTATAATCGTACAATGTCGTTCGAACCCTCTAAAAAAATAAAAGAAATCCTCACGAAAATACCGACTACTCCCGGCGTTTATCTGCATAAAGACAAAGATGGGGTCATTATTTACGTCGGCAAAGCGATTAATCTTCGGAGCCGTGTCCGTTCTTATTTCGCCAAGAATGTAGACTCCAACAAAACTGAAAGACTCAGGCAAAAAATCACCGATATCGAAGTGATTACAACTGATTCGGAATTGGAAGCGCTGCTACTCGAAAACACCCTCATCAAAAAACATAAGCCGCAATACAATGTGCGCTTAAAAGATGACAAGCGATATCCGTATATAAAAGTAAGTTGGAAGGATGCGTTCCCAAAGGTTCAGGTTACGCGCAAAATGGATCGAGATGGCTCTCGTTATTTCGGCCCTTATACAAGTGTTTGGGCGGTTCATCAGACACTTGATCTACTACGGAAAATCTTTCCATTTTTAACCTGCGATCGCGAGATAACAGGCAATGATCCCCGTGCGTGTCTCTATTTTGATATTAAGTTGTGTGGTGGCCCCTGCATCGGCCGGGTGTCGCAAGAAGCGTATCGAGAGATGATCAAACAGTTGATGGATTTTCTCGACGGCCGATCTGATGCAATCATCAAAGACATTCAAGAGAAAATGTTGACCGCATCAACAGAAATGGATTTCGAGCAAGCGGCTATATTCCGAGATCAGCTTAAAGCGATTGACCGGGTTGTTGCCAAACAAAAAGTCTTTTCAACCGCCAACACCGATCAAGATATTATCGCCTTTGCCCGCGAAGATGGGGATGCATGTGTCCAAATTTTCTTCGTTCGATACGGGCGGCTCATCGGCCGGGAATATTTCCTGCTTGACAATACAGAAGACGAACCGGATGAAAGTATATTAGAAACATTTTTGACGCAGTTTTATGACGAGGCCGCCCACATCCCAAAAGAGGTGTTACTCCCGAGCGAAGTCTCAGAAGCTATGGTGATTGAAGAGTGGCTACGTACCAAACGGCAGCAGAAAGTAACCATTCAGGTCCCAGTTCGTGGGAAAAAGCGAGAGCTGGTCGAGATGGCAGCCCGCAATGCGGGGGAAACATTGGCGACATTACGGCAACAATGGTCGGCCGACCGCTCACGCCACGTCAACGCCATGACTGAATTACAAGAATCCCTAGAGCTTCCCAAGCCACCTACCCGCATCGAATGTTATGACATTAGCCACACCCAAGGCAGCTTTCCAGTTGGCTCTATGGTTGTTTTTGTACAAGGGGCACCACTTAAAAAAGATTACCGCCGATTCAACATTCAAACAGTGACCAATGATGATTACGGCGCAATGAAGGAAGTTCTTACTCGCCGCTTGCAACGCTATGTTGACGGCAAGGCTGGGGCCGAAGAAAAGAGCAATTCCGCTTTGCGCACTGTTGGCAAAAAAGTCGATAGCTCCTTTGCTATTTTGCCAGACCTGCTCATTGTAGATGGTGGCAAAGGGCAACTCACGATGGCGGTTGAGGTACTTCAAGCTTTTGATCTAGCCCACGTTGTCCCAGTTGTGGGTCTTGCCAAGCGGGAAGAGGAGCTGTTTAAGCCGGGTAAATTGAGATCGATCCTGCTCCCTCGCAAATCTGAAGGATTATATCTTGTACAGCGGGTACGAGATGAAGCCCATCGCTTTGCCAATACAGGTCATCGCAACCGCCGCTCAAAAGCAGGCACCGCTTCGATTCTAGATTCAATTCCTGGTGTAGGCCCAACACGGCGTAAAAACTTATTGTCTCAATTTGGCTCGCTCGAGGATATTCGAGCTGCCACTGTAGAAGAAATCGCCAGCGTTCCCGGTATTCCTGTACATGTGGCTGAGGCGATTAAAATGGGGCTTGATTAGTTAGGCCAACCCCGAAAAATAATTATCTAGCAAACTAGCTCAGGGGTTGGCTGTGAGGCGATTTTGTTGATGCAATTGCATGTTTTACTCTCGAAAATCGCCTTAATCGTCGCCTTTGCCCATGTAAACCCCTTATCTTTGCGAACCAAAAAATAAAAATTCAATAGTTCGCTAATTAGAACGGCTTTTTTAATTGGTGAACTGTTGAATTTGTGAATTGCCAAATGGTTAATTCCTGGCGTTCCGGCCGGAGCTCCACCAAGACACGGCAACACAATCTGGAGATTGGCTACAGCCCGCATAACATGGGTGATCTTTGGAGCATTATCCGCTCATACCATGACCCTATTCCCAATAGTACATTTGCAACTATTACTATTTGGGGATAGGCAAAAAAGCCTTCTGTAAGCATCATTGTAAGGTACAAGCAAGATAAAGTTTTATCTCTGCACCAACCACCCAATTAGGAACAATCTTTTATCGGTCAGGTGATCGAATCTCATCAAAAAAACACCGTCAACTTATATTTTAGAGACTTGATGAACGGACAGCTCTGTTCATATTCGGAGTAGTAGGTGCTAATGGTTAAGGTGCACAAGTGTTTTAATGAAGGTGTTTTGAGAATGTGTCTAAAATATTTCAAAGGCAATTAATGTACACATCCAACGAAAAAACAGTGCCACATTTTCTTAAGCCAGATTACCGAAAAGAAGAAGTTCAAAGGGCGGCCGAAGTAATTAAGAGGCTTGAAGAGAAGTTCTCTACTGCAGGATGTGCACTCAACTATAAGAATCCGTTTGAAATGCTTGTGGTTGCGATTTTGCTCACACAGTCAAATGAACAGTCTGTCAATCTTATCTCCGGTAAATTTTTTGCATCTTACCCAGACCCTAAAGCACTAATGAATGCCAGTCGAGTCGAAATAGAAACAATCATTCGGTCAACCGGTTTCTACCGTCAAAAAGCGAAGTATCTAATCGAAACCGCCCGGATTCTTGTAGAGAAGTTTGACGGCCAACTTCCTGAAAACTTGCTTGAAATCACCCAGTTGCCAGGCGTTGCACGCAAAATCGGAAATCTGATTATGGGAGAATTGTTTGAGTTTACTGAGGGAATTCAAGTTGATACTCATGTCCATCGAGTAACTGATCGACTAGGGTTAAGTTCAGGAAAAATCACTTCAAAAGTCGAACAAGAGCTCATGCGAATGGTCCCTCAAGCCGATTGGGTTCGACTCCCTTATCTCTTAACCGCACTCGCCAACTCACATTGCTACGCGAGTCGGCCGGGATGTCACGCTTGTCCTGTGAGCGATATATGTCCTTCAGCTACGTCTGACCTTTAAAAAAAACAGCATAGAGTCAGAAAATATTTTAACTCTATGCTTCTTCTCTGGTTTCCTACTATTTTCCTACTATTTTCCTACTATTTTCTCCCTATTGCCCGCCAGCTTTTTAAGCACTCAGAAAGACCCGACAAAGTATAAAAATATCTGCTAAAATACCCCGTCCCTTACCCACTTAAGGGATGCGTTAGGCCAACCCCGAAAAGTAATCGTTCAACGATAGTGTTCGCGGGTTAGCTAGGGGACGATTTTGGCTGTGTAAATGGTCAGTTTGTTTTCAAAAATCGCCTTACCTGCCCCCCCCAATTTACCCCTTTAGATATTTTCATCTATGAATGCACAACTTATTTCGATCTTTTTCAATGTCATTGCCCCTGTCTTTGCACTGGTTGCCATCGGCCGGGTTGCGGGCCCACGACTGGGTTTAGAAGCCCGTACACTATCACGAGCAGCCTACTTTCTATTTGTACCCGCCTTTATCTTTTCAACACTCAGCAATGCAACAATCGACGCAGATCTCGCCGCTCGTATGATCGGTTATACGGCCGTGGTGCACATCAGCGTCGCGCTCATCGGTTTTGGAATTGCCAAAGCATTGGGAAAATCGGCGCAAATGGTTGGTGCATACACCCTCATCGCCGTATTTGGTAACGTTGGGAACTTCGGCTTTCCACTCATCGAGTTTCACTTAGGCGATCAAGCTGTTGAATTTGCCGCTATCTATTTTTTGGCAATCATTTTAATCTCTTTTGTGATTAGCGTGTTGGCTGCAAACTGGCACAAAGGGGGCAGCCTTGTTGCGGTGCTTGAGGTGTTTAAAACACCCGCCCTCATCGCCGCCATTCCGGCCATCTTACTTAACTGGTATAACATTCCCATTCCCATCATGGTTGAGCGGGTTGTAGGGCTATTGGGGCAAGCGATGGTACCGGTTATGTTATTGGCCCTTGGGGTGCAACTCGCCAACACAAAATCGCTCAAAATCGATAGCGACACAATTATCGCTTCGGCCATTCGGCTCATTATTTCGCCCGCTCTTGCTTTTGCACTCGTTGGCTTTTTCGGGCTAGATGGATTAGAGCGTGGTGCCGGGATTATGCAGGCGGCCATGCCGGCCGCCGTGCTGACCTCGATTATCGCCCTTGAGTATGATCTTGTCCCCGATTTTGTGACGCGCACAGTGTTATTTTCAACACTTGCAAGCGTGGTCACGCTGACACTGATTCTGACAGTGATTTAAAAAGTAGCGGGTGGGGCGAGGAGCGATGAACAACTGGCGACATAATGGCCTTCTACTGCCAGTGATTGAAATACTGTTCAAAACGAAAACAGGTCGTCTTTGTATCGCTGCTCGCTACATGCTCCTTGCTAAATTATCTGCGGTTGAATCATTCTTCAAAATAGAAATAAGTCGCCATTTTTTCTCCTTTTTATTTTTGCTACCCACTTTAAAAATAAGTTTTTTAGTTGTGTCGATTTTACTGTTTCCCATTCGTCGTATAAATAGAAAGTGCAAAAAATATTAGTTTGGATACCAAACAAAGGAGACAATAAAATGACAAATTATGTATTAGTTTATACCGGTAGCGGAATGCCAGAATCACCAGAAGCACAACAAGCGGTTATGGCAGCTTGTTGTGCTTCTGGTGAAATGGGCGAAGCGGTTGTTGATGGTGGCAATCCGTTTGGAGCCTCTAAAAGTGTATCGGCCGATGGCGTGAGCGACGGCGCTGTCGGTTCTCCGGCCGCAACAGGCTACACTGTGATTTCAGCCGATTCACTTGATGCAGCGGTTGCCAAAGTTGGAAGCCACCCGCATGTGGCACATGGTGGCCAAGTGACCGTTTACGAAACCTTCGAGATGTAACACCGGTAGCGAGGCGCGTGGAGCGATACCAACCTGACCTACTTTTGTTGTAATTGTTCAGCAGCCTAAGAAAATCGAGTTTGTAGTGTAGGTGCGACTTGAGTCGCTTTAATCGGAAAAACAACGGCTGAAGCCATTAATACGAACAGGTGCTGAATAATTACCTTTTGTTTTGGACAAAGTTTGCCCAACCAAATAATGAGGGTCATCGTATCGCTCCAAGCGGGCTTAGCTAAGCCCGCTCCCCGCTCCGTGCCCTTTCCCGAGCCTGCACAAATGATTCGACAGACAGCCGCACATCCTCGGCCGTCGTCATCCACGAACAAACACTGATCCGAATCGCCGGTTCCCCCAGCCACTCCGCCCCGCCACACCACATCGTTTTAGATTTCTGAACATTGGCAAGCGTGGCAACTGTTTCTTCCGGCGAATCACATTTGACCAAACATTGGTTAAAAACGATCTCGTTCTGAATCTTAAACCCGGCCGCAGCTAACTGCTCACCAAATTCCTTGGCCCGCTCCACCATCTCATCCATCAACTGCTCAACCCCATCCCGGCCTAAATATTTTAGCGTCGCCCACAGTTCAATCGAACGTGCTCTGCGTGACATATCCGGGGTGTAAAACATGCCATCCCGGTTATCGCTAGGCTCAATATACGATCCCGTTGCCGCCATCGCCTCGTTCAGCTCATCCCGATGCTTACACAGTATAAGCCCACAGTCATACGGAGTATTCAACGTTTTGTGGCCGTCAACGGCCCACGAATCAGCTTTTTGAAACCCTTTGGTCAAATACCTCAAGTTTTTTGAGGCAGCCGCCCATAATCCAAAAGCCCCATCGATATGGACCCACGCCCCTGCTTTGTTTGCCAAATCGCAAATCTCATCAAAATGGTCAAACGAACCACTGCTGACATGCCCCGCCTGCAAAATCAACAACGTGCTCGAATCAAGTTTAGGCAGTTTCTCCACAAGAATACGCCCTTGATCATCGGCCGGAGCTTTCTCAACTCGGCCGTTGCCCAGCCCAAGCAGAGCCAGCCCTTTCCAAACCGAGCTATGCGCCTGTTCATTCACAACCACCCGTATCAGCGGTGCACCAAACAAGCCGTCGCTGTTTACGTCCCAACCTTGCTTTTTCAGGATCGCGTTTCGCCCGGCCGCAAGGCCGCACATATTCGCAACAGACGTACCACCCACCAGCCCCATTGCCGTATCTGAGGAAAGCCCCAGCAAATCAGCGCACCACCCTTCAACCACTTGTTCAAGTTTGCCCGCAATGGGCGACATGACATACAAGGCAGCGTTTTGATCCCAAACGCCAGCCATCCAACGGGCGGCCGAAGCGGTGGTAATCACATTGCCATTCACAAAGCCAAAATACCGGCCGCCGGTCATCGCCGTTGTCGCCGGGGCACCATAATCATTCAACAGCTTGAGAATTTCAGCCCCATCTTGAACCGTTTCTGGCACAGGCTCATCAAAAATAGCCAGATTCGTCAACGCTTCATCCGTTGGAAAAACCGGCCGGTCATTGACTGAATCGATATAGTCAAAGGCGTATTCTTTTGCCTGTTCAAATAGCCGTTTGCTGGCAAGCTGCTCCCTCATATCTGCATGGATCGATTTTCCGCTCATTATTCCTCTATTTATTTCTGTGAAATTTTATCGCAAAGGCAAGCCCAAAATTAAACATTTACCTATTCAACCGCTTACCCATTAATACGTGCGTGTCACATCTTTCCTAAACCCATTGCCACATGCCTTGCAACGCAAATCAAGCGTCAAATCAAGCTGCAAGCGCACATCACCCCCGGCCGGGCTGCCCCCGCCAGATGGAATAACCGTACGAGAGGTTCTTGTGGAATGCCCGGTTTCAATCACATCGGTTGAATCACACTTTGGGCAATGATGAACCTCTTTTTGTCTTTGCTTTGAGTAAATGTTGAAAATCAACGTCCCCAAAAAGATTAGGATAAGAACGACAAAGATCGAATTATTAACCAGAAAACTCATGATAAACCTCAACGATGCTTCACAAGATTGGGTAACTGATCAATATCAATCCCGAAAATTTGTGACAAAAGAGCAGAAAGATTATAGGCGCACCTGTTTGAGGCGCAATGCGTTTGTCACTACGCTGATACTTGAAAATGCCATCGCCCCAGCCGCTAAAATCGGGTGAAGTTCACGCAGATAAAGGGGCAAGAAAGTGAGCCCGGCCAACACCCCGGCCGCAATCGGGATAAGTGCAATGTTATATCCAAACGCCCACCCTAAGTTTTGTCGAATGTTTCGAATCGTTGCTTTTGAAAGCGCAAACGCCTGGGGTACGGAGCGCAAATCGCCTCGCATGAGGGCCACATCGGCCGTTTCTAACGCCACATCGGTACCGGTTCCAATCGCAATGCCCACGTCAGCCTGGGCCAATGCGGGCGCATCATTGATACCATCACCCACCATGGCTACAGAGTGCCCTTCCGCCTGAAGCTTTTGTACATAGCCCGCTTTATCGGCCGGCAACACCTCGCCAATCGCACGCTTGACACCCGCCTCTTTAGCGATGGCATCTGCCGTTGCCTGGTTATCACCGGTCAGCATAACAACTTCCAATCCGGCCGCCTGCATCTTTTCAATCGCTTCACGCGATCCTTCTTTAATCGTGTCCGCAACTGCGATAAGCCCGGCCGCCTCACCGTTCAGCGCCACCCACATAGCGGTTTTCGCCTGCGCTTGTAACTCGCTAGCTTGCTGGATGAGTTCGGCCGTATTGACGTTTTCACGGTCCATCAGCCGTTGGTTGCCGACCAAAACCGTCTGCCCATCAACCAGTGCACGAACACCATGCCCCGCAATCGCTTCAAATTCAGTGGGCTGGACCAGCTCTAGCCCTTGGGCCAGCGCATAATCGATGATCGATTTACTCAATGGATGTTCCGAACCAAATTCGGCAGAACCCGCCATTAAGAGAAACTTGTTTTCCTGTATCGATCCCACTCCCGTGGCGTTTGCCACAATCACGTCAGTCACAACCGGCTTTCCATTTGTAATCGTCCCTGTTTTGTCCAACACAACAGCGGTTACTTTGTGTGCTTGCTCTAACGCTTCAGAATTCTTGAATAAAATGCCGTTTTCCGCCCCTTTGCCAACACCTACCATAATTGAAGTAGGGGTTGCTAATCCCATTGCACAAGGGCAAGCGATGACGAGTACAGCGGTCAACCGCAATAGTGCTGCCGCAAAATCGCCGGTGGCGACCCACCAGATGGCAAAGACGGTAAAGGCGATAGCGATCACTCCAGGGACAAACCAAGCGGAAACTTCGTCAACAATTCGCTGAATCGGGGCACGGCTACCTTGGGCTTGTTCAACCAATCTAATGATTTGCGCCAGCGCAGAATCCCGGCCGATCTTTTCTGCCCGCATGGTGATCATGCCGTGACCATTCAGCGTGGCACCGGTAATCGGATCTCCGGCCGTTTTTTCAACCGGTAAACTTTCGCCGGTTAACATCGACTCATCAATGGCCGAATTGCCGGTAAGAACCGTGCCATCAACCGGAATTTTCTCTCCCGGCCGAATGACAATCGTTTCGCCCATAACCACATCTGATAACGAGATTTCGATTTCTTGCCCATTGCGTAGGACCCGTGCCGTTTTCGGCCGCAATCCAATCAACGTTTTAATCGCTGCGCTTGTTTTCCCTTTGGCCCGAGCTTCGAGCAGTTTACCTGCCACAATCAGGGTAATAATGACAGCTGAAGTTTCAAAGTAGACGTGATGGCCAAACATGGTTGAATTAAATCGATGGGCGATCATAACGGCGATGCTCAGCAAAAACGCAACCGATGAACCCATCGCCACCAAAACGTCCATGTTGGCAGACCCTGCCCGTAAACTTTTATATGCACCTGTGTAGTAATCCCATCCCACATAAAACTGAACCGGGGTTGCCAAAACCAAAAACAAATAATTGACCCAAGGGGCATTGGCCCATTCACCGATTAGGCCAAAGTCACGCCCCATACTGGTTAAAAACAGCGGAATGGTGAATAGCGCTCCGACGATTAACCGATGTGTTTGATGATCCACTTCAGCTTGACGGGCGGCCATCTCTGCATCTTCTAACTCTTCATCATCTTCAGCCTCAACAACGTCATAGCCAGCCTTCCGAATCGCGGCTGTTAAATCGCTTTTCTCAAGAGCTCCGGCCGTGAATGTGACTATGGCCCGCTCGTTGGCGTAATTGACATCTGCCTCAAGAACCCCATCCAGTTTGTTGAGGTTACGCGTAATTGTCTTGGCGCAGTTGACACAGGTCATGCCGATAATCGGTATTTCGACTCGGCTAGTTGGTACGCCAAACCCAGCTTTTTCAATCCGTTCGATGACAGCCTGAGGTGAGGCGATAGATGAGTCCCAGCTAAATGTAAGTCGTTCGCTGGCAAAGTTCACGTCGGCCGCAGAGACTCCTTCAACTTTTTTCGCCTGACGTGAAATTGTTTTGGCGCAATTTGCGCAGGTCATACCTGTAACGGGGACTGTTAGTGTTTTTTCCATGAGTTTAGTTGATAGCTAATAACTTTGTAATTGTTCAGCAGTCTAAAAAGATTGAGTTTGTAGTAGTAGCTTTAGTCGCTTTAGTCAAAAAAACACAATGGCTAAAGCCACTACTACGAACAGATGCTGAATAGGTGCCTAACTTTTAGCCATCGGCCGGTGGGTACTCGATCTCGATTAATTTCGCTTTGATCTGATCCCAATTAGCAGGAGCCTCAAACTCAACCATCACTCGTTTTGAATCGATATCAGCTTCTACCAAGCTAACCCCAGCAATTTCGCTGACTTCTTCTTTAATCGCGCCTGTGCAGTGTCCGCACGAAATTTCGTTTACTGTAAATACTTTGCGTTCCATAATTTTATTCCTGTTGAAAGTGGCAAAGGGCAGGTTGTAAGGGGCAAACGCCGAAATCAACCTTCCATTGCTCAATGTAATTTTCTTTCTATCTTTTCTTTCTATCTATTGAAAATATCTTAATGAGTGCCAGTCAAGGGGTATCGCGGCGTTTGCCACCTGCCCCTTGCTACCCGAGTTCAAATACACTGGTCACTTCGGCCAGCATCTTTTCACGCTCTGCAACATCGTCACCACGAATGGCGGCCGATACGCAGGTGTGCAGATGTTCGTCCAAAATGATCGTTTTGACCTTGTCTAAGGCCGCTTGTACCGCCTGTATCTGTTTAATCACATCGATACAGTACTTATCTTCATTTACCATACGCTGGATGCCTTTTAAATGTCCGGCCGCGCTAGCCAAACGACGATCAAGTGTTTTTTTTGTTTCTATTTTCATAATTATTCAGAATAAATCTATCTATTATTAATGATTTATTCTTTAAGAGGTGAATAATCAATAGTTAACAATCAATTATCCTACCCCCCCCCGGGGGGTATGGTTGCATTATTGTCTTTGCTGACACTGATGTCAATTGGTAAAGACAAAATCATATATATTTCTGGCTTTTTGGGAATCCGAGGGGTTGATGCAAATATGGGTAGGCCATGGGCATTCCCTTTCGTCTGTTGACAGATGGTTGTTGCCGAAGGGTGGAAGGAACCGGACGATAGATGAGGCTTATTCTGTTCGGCCGCACCGGCCCCTTCCCCCCCCTACCGTGGTATTTCCCATCCGGTCCCATCATTGGCGTTAGGCGATTTCAAGAACAAAACATGCAATTGCATCAATAAAATCGCCTCACAGCCAACCCCTGAGCTAGTTTGCTAGATAATTATTTTTCGGGGTTGGCCTTAGCTGTTTGCATCTTGCATAATTACTCTACTGTGACACAGACTCCCATTGTTTTAACTGAATATCAACCTCGCCTACTCTCGGCCGATACGTTTACTCAGGCCGAAGCCCAAACACTTTGGGACAGCTATCAGCCGCAACTGCTTGTCGATCCCCCATCATTTCAAAACAATCAGCAATGGGTGTTAACGCCTCAAGGCTGGGCCGGACATATCCCCGTGTCTACAAAAACCACGCTTATTATCGAGCCTAAAGTGAGCGTACTCAACCTTTTTGCGATGCTACAGTTGGTCTACAAATTGCCTTCATTCCGCTTTTTAGATGGGTTGACCCAAGTTGAAACGATCACCGGCTTTATCGACCTGTTAGCGTATGAGCTAGCAAACCGGGTGTTGGATCGTTTACGCAAAGGGATTTATAAGGAGTATCACCAGAAAAGGGAGCCATTGGGGACTTTGCGCGGCCGCATCGATCCACAATGGATTGCAAGCCAACCGACCCATCCCAAAATCCAATGCGACTTCACCGATCAGACGGCCGATCTGCCTTTTAACCAAATCCTAGCTTATACCTTGCGCCAGGTCGCTTTAACCGGCTTATGCAGTAACCCAACGCTCCGGTTGGTCAATCGAGCCTGGCGCCAATTGCCTGTTTCACTTAAACCGTTTACAGCTTTTGATTGCGCCAACTGGGATTACACACGGCTGAATGAGGATTATCGGCCGATGCACAGTTTATGCAGTCTCTTTTTAGATCGCCTAAGCCCCACCCATCATGTCCCCAACACTAACAGCCGGATGATGGTGCCGTTTTTGGTCAATATGCCGCTCCTTTATGAAAAATATGTGGCAAGCTGGCTCCAAACCCATCTACCCGAGGGATACACATTGCGTGAGCAAGAGCGGGTACTGCTAGACGCCAGTCAAGCCCGACATGTCAACATCGACCTTGTCATTTTTAACACAGAAAACCGGCCGGTCATTGTGCTTGATACAAAGTACAAATCGGGTCAACCTACAAATGATGATATTTATCAGGTGACGTTTTATGCGCGGGAAATAGGCTGTTACACGGCCGGATTGATCTACCCAATCCCGCTAGAAAAACCGCTTACCGGCCGGAATCAAGATGTCACGTATCACTCGCTGACGTTTACTTTAGACGATGAACCAGACACGGCCGGGGCCGCTTTCTTAGATCAGATCGCATTAAAAACGATCTAGAGTATCTGGTCACAGGTGATAGGATGATGAGATGAAAGGAGCATTGGCTCTGCGTTCATCCCATCAGAAATTGGTAAAGCTATTCTAGGTGAACCTCAACAATCGCTTCAATTTCAACTGTGACATGGTTGGGCAACGTTGCCATGCCCACGGCCGAACGGGCGTGACGGCCCAAATCGCCAAAGACCTCAAGCATAAGGTCAGAGAATCCGTTAATGACGGCCGGGGTTTTCGCAAAATCAGGGGCCGTGTTGACCATGCCCAGCACCTTTACCACCCGTTTGACTCGGTCAAGCGAGCCAAGTTCCTGGCGAATCACTGCGAGTTGGAACAGCCCAATCTGACGGGCCGCTGCATATGCTTCATCTAGCGAGACTTCTGCCCCCACTTTGCCAACCACGTTGCGGTCAACTTTACCTGATAGGTAAAGAAGGTTACCGGATAAAACGGCGTGCAAATAGTTACCCCCAGCAGTTGGGATTTCTGGTAGTTCAATGCCTAATTCTTTCAATTTTGCTTCAGCTAACATAATTTCATTCTCCTTTATTCAAACACATCCATATCATTTGCGTACACAACCTTGCCTGTAAACCCGCCTTCTCGAACCTCTTTGATTAAGTCGGCCGGTTCCATGCCGTTAAACATAATTTGATGGGTCAGCACCAATAGCTTTGGCTGGGCTTGATTTGCAATTGCTCCCAACGCCTTTCCAGAAGTGTGCATGGTTGCAAAATAGTGATCCCAACTGGGTGGCAGCTTTTTTAAGCCCGCTTGACAATAAGCGCTATGCACCAGCATGTCACACCCTTTTGCCATTTCAGCCATGATGGGAAGAGCGCAAGTGTCGGCCGAAAACACCACCACTTTGTCAGGCGTCACAAACTTTAAGCCATATGTTTCCAACCCCCCATGATCTACACGGAACGCCTCGACACTCACACGCTCATCAGTATAGATGATCCCATCCTCATGTTCGATAACCTCCAGAGCGATTTCACCCAACGGATTAGAACCGCTCTGCTTGTGTTCCTCAATCCCTTCCGCAAACATATCGAGCGTCCCCTTTGCGATTTTAGCAATCCCTTTTGGCCCATAGATTTGGAGCGTTTCAGTGCGCCCCTTCACCCAATTGCTGATGATAAATGCGGGTATGCCCAGCGTATGGTCAGGGTGCAGATGGGTAATAAACAGGCGGGTGAGTTTGGGGAAATCAAAGGCTGTCATCCCCATCGCTCTTGCATCCATTTGGCGTTGAAGCGAACCGCTACCACAGTCAACAATGTAGGGTTGGTCGTTCACGATCAATGCCGCAGAAGATTGGTAGCGATTGGTTTGAAGTGAAGGGGTACCGGTGCCAAGTATGACAAGTTTTGTTATGGACATAGCATTTTAGATAACCAATAATGTCCCGCAGCTTTTGCAGGTACGTAGTTCATCGCTGGCATGGACCGCTTCGAGAACGGGTGTCAGCTCTGTACCGATTTGATCAAACTGATAAGTTGCTTTGTATAGTTCTTCGTCACAATTATCGCAAAACCAGAAGACGGCATCCTGTGTACCCGGCCGCTTAACTTCAACCACCAAGCCTACCGTGTTCGCCTTGCGTTGTGGCGAATGCAATACTTTGGCTGGCAACAAAAAGATCTCCCCTTCGTTAATCGGGACATTGACTAGCGAGCCATCCTCTTCACGAATTTGCAGATTTATATTTCCTTCAACCTGGTAGAAAAACTCTTCCGTTTCGTTGTAGTGAAAGTCACGTCGTTTGTTTGGCCCGCCTACTACAAAAATCATAAAACTATCAGATTCTTCAAAAAGTGTCTTGGCTCCAACGGGCGGCTTTAAAAGATGGCGATTCTCATCGATCCAGGATTTGAAATTAAAAGGTGTGTATTTATTCATTGGTTTCAGGTTTATTGCTTTATTTTCTTCGCTTTTGTTTCTTTGCGAGCCTCGCTTAAAAATGGAACAAAGCTCGTTCCGCCTGTGCCTAAACCGTCTTCTCCATTCTTCCCTTGCTTCAACACATAGACGACAGCAATTTCCATGTGTGCACGACGGAATTCGTCGAGCTGATCAATGCATTGGTTGAAGTTATCGGCTAATTCGGCCGAATTCGATTTCTGCGCCTGAACAAAATCAAAGATAGTTGTCCCTTTAACCAAATCTTCAACAAATTGTCGATGTTTCGGTGGCATGTACTCGCGCATCAAACTCAAAAACGGCTGCGTTTCAGGGTGGAGATGTTCGATGCCGAGTGCCGCATCATAGGCCTGAAGCAAACTACTTTGAGCCGCACTTCCCCCGTGCATTTTTAGCGGTATATCACTGACCCCTTCATACAAAAGGCCTGTCTGATCCCATCCTGCAACAAAGATGCGAATGCGGTTGTAAAAAATATGCGGGTCACATTTTTCCCAGATACGCATGAGTGCCACGTTTACCTCTTTAAAAATCTCGCAAATTGTTTGAAGCAGTTCTGTGACACGTGCAACATCCCCGCCTTCGGCTGCGGCCTTGGCATCAACAAGCGATTGCAGAGCTGGCGCACCAATCGCTTCCAATGCGGTTGTCGCCGTAAAAAACCACTGTTCATCCATCCCGCCCATAAAGTGCTGAGTGCAGGCTAGGTTATCTGCATGGATACCGTCATTCGGGTCGAGTCGCCGCCAGTTATTGAGCACAACCGAGCTATGGGTAATCATAGGGGGGCGGCCAAGCTTCTCGGCAATTGCCGCCCATGGTTTGGCCAGTTGCTTTGGAAGCGTCTTAATCTCTGGCTGTTCGACCCAGATATAGGCCATGCTAAGTGCTGAGATGATGAGCATCGCCCGTTCGAGTTCCCCTTGGGTATTGAGCAAATCAAGATCGGGCGTTTTGAGGTTGGCAAGGGTGCTACGGACCCGGCTTGTTAGCACGAGATAGGGGAGATCGGCCGAAAGCTGATCCCATTCCGCAAATTCAGGTGGTAATTGTGTGAGCGGGTCTTCGGCCGGTAAAAAGCCCCGGTCGGGATCGACATCGTAATCTTTTAAGTCGAGCATTATGTCCCCTCACCAACTGGCATGTCACGGGCGTGATTTTCGTACAATTTTTCATCCATGATTTGCTTGATCCGCATCACGGCCGTATGTATTTCCGTAAAAGTGGTATAGAGAGGTGTGATACCTAAACGGATGTTGTCCGGCGCACGGAAGTCGGGCAGCACGTTTACATCCTCAATCATGCTTTGGTTGATGCGCCAGCCATCGGGGTGACCGATGGCGATGTGAGAGCCACGCCATTTTGCATCACGGGGTGAGTTGAGCGTAAAGCCATATGGCTTGAGATGATCTTCCCAAAGCGCAATCATAAACTCAGTTTGAGCAACAGATTTTTCACGAATACGATCCATACCCGCCTCAAGCAGTAAGTCAACGCCGACACCAATGGGGGCAATTGATAAAATGTCTGGTGTGCCGCTTAAAAAGCGGCCGATGCCATCTTTTGGCTCGTACTCTAACCCAAAATCAAATTGATTCTTGCGACCATGCCAACCTGCAATTGGATTCCGCAGCTTCTCCTGTAAATCTTTGCGCACATAGAGAAATGCGGGGGCACCAGGGCCACCATTGACATATTTATAGGAACAACCGATCGCCATATCTGCACCAGAGCCGTTGAGATCGACAGGGACAGATCCAACTGAATGGCTTAAATCCCAGACGACAAGTGCCCCGGCCTCTTTGGCGGCGGCGTTGATGTCGGCCATGTCATAGTTATAAGCGCTCTTGAATACAGTTCCAGATAAGGTCAGCAAGGCGGTATCTTCATCTAACAAGGCTTTGATACCTTCGACTGGCCCCGTCATACTGTCGGGTGATTTCACCACCTCGACCGTGTGATTGTTGCCCAGTGTACGGTTGATTTCGTCAAGAATATAGATGTCAGAAGGAAAGTTGAGGTCGTCGGTGACGATGCGCGACCGCCCTTCTTGAGCCAGTAGCGATGCTACAAACAGCTTGTACATGTTGATCGAAGTCGATTCCCCAATCAGGACTTCATCTGGGCTTGCTCCAATCAATTTAGCGATCTTATTGCCCATGTCTTTCTGGAAATTGAAGTTCTTTCCCCAAAAGCGGATGAGGCTGTCCCCCCATTCGTCTAGAAGGTCGGCCATCAATGCTTTTGTCGCTTTGGGCATGCGGCCAAGCGAGTTGCCGTCAAGATAAATTAAATCGGGGTCGGTGATGACAAAGCGGTCTCTAAATTCTGCAAGTGGGTCTTGAGCATCCAGCTCTTTAGCATAATCAGCATCTGTTCTCATGGGTTTCTCCTGTGTTTATTTATTAGCCCGATGGGGCGTTGTGCTAGCCAGTAGGTTTTTCCACCGGCCGGTTGTTTTCAAAAGTTTGTTGTGTATCGCCTGAATCGGCCCAGCGCATGACGAAAATTGTGGCAAGACACATGATCGCAAATCCGCCAATAAGCGGCAAAACTGTGCCATTAAACGCGCGGCCTATGGCGACACCGATCGGGATCGAGATAAAGTTTGACAAGGAGCCAACCACGGCCGCCCCAACCCCTGCAATATGGCCCAATGGTTCCATCGCCATTGAATTAAGATTGCCAAACATAATTCCAACCGCAAAAAAGTTCAGCAAAAAGTAGGCGATAAAGGTCCACAGCGGGGGGTGCCCTTGTTGTGTATACGCATAAATAAAGTAGAGGGCCGAAAGGATTGTCAGTGATGTGTTTGCAGTAGTTGTGAGCCAACGCATGCCAAAGCGTAAAACGAGCCGTGCATTGACAAATGAGGCTACTCCGCTGGAGATGGCAATGACGGCGAAAATAAGGGGGAAACGTTCCCCTAGTCCATATAAGTCTTGAAACACCGGTTGGGCAGAGTTGAGATAACCTAAAAAGGCCCCTGAAAATAGCCCTGCGGCGATGGTAAACCCTAACGCAATACGATTGGTAAAAACTTCTTTAAAGGCGGATGTGATCCGTTTGGCTGAAAATGGGATTCTGTCTTCGGGGGCTAATGTTTCCGGTTGTCTAATTAAAAACCAGAGAAAAACGACGATAGCGAAAACGAACAAAAAGCCAAAAATCGAACGCCACCCAGCAAATAGTAAGATGCCTTGCCCGATGGCCGGAGCCACAATAGGGACAAGGATAAAAATCGTCATGATAAATGACATGACACGGGCCATCATCCGGCCAGAAAAGCGGTCACGCACGACGGCGGTGGCCAGGCTCCTTGGCCCTGCGATGCCCAGCCCTTGCAACATGCGGGCGGCCAGCATCATCGGGAAGGTTGTGGCAATCATTGACAGCAAGCAACCGGCCATGAAGATAGCAAGACCGGCGTAGATAGCAGGTTTACGGCCGATGCTATCAGAAACAGGGCCATAAAAAATTTGCCCTATCGCCATACCCAGAAATAGTAGCGAGAGGATCAGCTGGCTGTCATTTGCTTGGGCCGCACCCAACTCTCGGCCGATTTCAGGTAAGGCGGGGAGCATCGCATCGGTTGAGATGGCGGCTAGCGCAATCATTGAGGCCATTAAGGCGACAAATTCGACAAACGAGAGTTCTTTTGTCGGTTTGAACAGATTGGTTTTTTCCATAAAGGTTAGTTGGCGAATTCGGCCAAAATCGTGTCAATCACTGTTTTTCCAGCCGGATGGCTTGGCATCACAATTTCAAAATGGCCGACATCGGGAACTCCGATCAATGTGGCGTCATCGCCTAGTTTTTTAGCGGTTTCAACAAAAGGTGTGACATATTCAAGTGGTACGATGTCATCAAGCACGCCGTTAATAGTGATGTGCCGTACTCCAAGGGGTAATAATGCGCTGGGAGAGCCTTGGTAGTAATTGGCATAGACTTTTCGTGGGTGTCCACCGACTAAAACATCGGCCGCTTCTGTGCAAATGTCCCAAGCAACGGCCCGTTCAAGGTCGCACACGGGTGCCAGGGCAACGACGCTTTGAAATGTGAGCGGATCGGGGGTGTAAATGGCGCTATCGGCTGGCATTTGTGGCCGTGCGGCCGACCATAGGGCCAAGTGACCACCGGCCGAATGGCCTACAACCACCACACGGTTTAAGTCCAGTTGATAGGTTGGGGCTAAGTCACGCAACATGTCCGCCCCGTGTGCCACATCGAGGAAAGTGTGTGGCCAGCCTCCTCCGTTCCCCAATCGACGATATTCTAGGCTCCAAACGGCGATGCCATTGTCTGAAAGCGCACGAGCCATTTTCCCCATGGGTTCTAGCCCATATTGGGCACGCCAACAGCCACCGTGAAGTAAAAAGACAACGGGGTGCGGCCCATCACCAGTGGGTAGAAAGAGGTCGCCAAATTGTGATGGGTCATCGCCATATGTGATGCGATGATCAGCGGCACCTGCCGCTATTTTTGTGTAATCTGCGGCCGAAACGATGTTTGAAGATGTCATGCTTTTTCCTCGGTTTTCAGTTTGCTTATGCCAATTTTTAGTCAGTGTGATTGTGCCATTAATTTGCTGATTGGGTAGGTTTGTTTCCGATATAAGCGGACAATTTTGCTAAAACAGCTACAGTCGGCCGTGCTTATCCGATATAATCGGATTTTCCGAGTGTATGATTTAATTCACGTATTGTAGGGGCGAGATACGCATTGGCGGATGTCGGTCATGCGATCAATTTGCAGCGGAACTCGCCCTAGCATGGTAACAAATCAACTATATTAGCCAATTTGGTTGCCGCGACGGGTGAGTTCCCCTTACTTGAGAAATAATGCAACTTGATTTCTCAAGCCGGGTATCTCACCCCTACCTATTAGGTTAAGGTAAAAATTAGGTTAAGGTGAATAAAAAATGTTACGCACAATTGAACGAACAAGCCAACTGCTCAAACTGTTCACGCTTGAAACCCCAGAGTGGGGAATTACTGAATTAGCAACAAGATTAGGTTGGAGCACTTCCACAACGCACGATCTTGCTTCATCTCTGACCCGAATTGGCTTGTTACAAAAAAGCGGAAACCGACGTTACACATTAGGCCGGCGTGTCTTGGAGCTGAGCCAGGTTGTTTTAGGATCAAGCTCTTTGCAGATGGAGGCACGCAAGGGGATGGAGCAGTTTGCGGCCAAGCATGATGAAACGATCCTGCTGGGGGTGTTAGCTGGTGGGAAAGTTCTGTTTGCAGACAAAATATTTTCCAAGTTTTTCCTGCCCAATGTGCTTTCAACCCCCGACATGCGATTCAATGCACACTGCACCGCAGCGGGCAAGGTCATCCTATCTCATTTATCAGCCGCAGACCTGCAAAATATTTTGAATGAGCATGGGCTCGAACCTATGACGGCTCAATCGATTCAGTCCATAGTCAACCTTAATCAGGAGCTCGAGAAAATCGAAAGACAAGGATATGCCTACGCATTTGAAGAGTCAATCATCGGATTGGGCTGTGTAGCGGCTCCGATTTTCAGCCATCAGGGCAAAGTTGTGGCGGCCCTCAGTATCACGCGCAGCATCCAGCATTTTGAACGCCATTTAGACGAATACCGAAATGCGGTTGTCCGCACAGCCAAGCAGGTGTCCAAAGGGCTAGGCTATATGATTTTTACGGGTTAGTTAAGATACAAACAAAAATCCCGCTAACGCATTGCGCTAACGGGATTAAAATCGAAATTAAAAGCGTCATCCTAAAATAGATCGATGCGCATGCTAAAAAGTATCATCATGATATTGCCTCCTGAAGCTCAGCTTCATGTACATGTACAGGTTCGCTCCCTCTAAAAATCAAAGCCATTAACACTGCGGCCGTACATACAATGCAACCGCCGATTAGAAAGACCATCCGACTGCCTAGCGATTCAGCCAAAAGCCCGGCTGCAAACATCGATACCAGCGTTGCTACTTGAATAATCGCATTTAAAGCAGACCCCACTCGACCTAGCATCGATTCATCTGTACTTGTTTGCATGATGGTTGACGATGCCGCTTGCATCGGGGTAATAAACAATCCAATCGCAAACAAAATCGGAAATAGCTGCCACAGATGATTCAGTGATACAAAAAAGAAGGTGATTAAACCAACAAACAACAACGATGTAGCAGCGATATGTGTCGGCCGGAATCGCGCCGCCAAAGCGGTCATAAATAACCCTGAAATAATCATGGCCGCTACTTGTGAAAATTCGATTAGGCCAAACCAAGTTTCTGCTAAATTAAGCTCATTGATCACAATCACCGGCAACAGCACATTGATCGCACCTAATCCTAGCATAGCGGCCGCAACTCCGACCGAAATACCTGCTAAAAGTTTGTTTGAAATCAAGGCTCGCAACCCTACCGTTAACTCAGAGCGTAATTGGTGCAACTGCTCACTGACTCCGCCACTGACTGCTTTAACTTCTTCAGAAAGTACAATCTGCGAGATGAAAAAGGCAGAAAGTAAGAAGGTAAAGCCATCGATGGTGAAAACGAGCCAATAGACGTTGAGCACGCCGATTAGGAACCCGGCCGCGGCCGTACCAACCACTCTAAATATCACCATGCTAATTTGCCCAAGCGAGTTGGCCGCCAGGAGCCCTTCGGCCGGGACCAAATTGGGTGTAATCGCAGATCGAGCTGGCATGAAGAAACTGTTGACCGCTGAGTGCAAAAAAGCCACGACATATAAGATCCAAATACTTTCCCATCCAAGCAATGCGTAAAGGATAAAACCAATCACCATGATTGCCCGAGCAATATCTGACAGGATCATCACCCGCCGACGTGGAAAGCGATCCACCATCACACCGGCCGCCAGCCCAATCGTCGCCATTGGCAAGCCAATTGCGATCAGCAAACCGGCAATTGCGCCTGTCGAACCGCCCGAAATTTTGTTGACCAATAGAATAAGAGCAAAATGGGTAAGTGAATCACCAAAATTCGAAACGATTTGTCCTAGCCAAAGCCAACGATAGTTTTTGATTTGTAAAACTTGTTTAATGGTCAGAGGCGTCGCTGCATCTCCCATCTTGGGGGATTTGTCTTGATTAGACATCTCTTTTACTCCTGAGTCGCCTTATTGAGGTAGTGTAAACAGACCTACAAAAAGGGGGTTCTCACTATTTAATTGAATTGAATATTAGGTAAAACTACGGTGCTTAAAACTTAGTCAGTTTCGGTTAGCCTACTTTCGGTTAGCCTACTTCGGAAGGAGGTTTTCTGAAGAAAGCCATCGTAAAAAGATAATCTTTTGACGCTTTGTTTTTAGTCTCGGCATTCTCAATAGCCATCTCACCAAACTCATCTAAAACGGCCCGCAAACGTTCATGAAATGTACTTAGCTGCTCGTCGGTTAAACTATACATAGTCGACATCAAAATAGTACTCTGCTGGCTTTCTTCATCATTTAGATTGATTAAGCCAGCTTTTGCAGAACGCTTGGCCTGCTGTTGAGTACTGCTAAACATCGCTCCGATTAGGTTGGAGAAGTCTTCTTCAGATGCCTCACCTTGCTCACCTGCAAAAAGGTTTTTATCAACCGTATAATTCTTGGCTGTCACAAAATAGGTTTTCTCGACAATGCCAGAAACCATATTGGTTTCAACCACTTTGATAAGGCCTGACTGTTCCATCTGACGAATGTGATAGTAAAGCTTAGTTGGGTCAGCTTGGATTTCTTCGGCAATCTCTTTAACCGTCTTAGGGCTGTGAAGACTTTGCAATATCTCTATCCGCTGCGGATGAGTCATCTTTTTAAGGGTATCTAAATCTTTAATGACGAAATTTTCGTCGATGTTGTATTTTTCGATGAAAGACATAATTGAGAAACGAAGTTGAAATTTTTCAATCGTTGTAATTATTTACAACGTTGAATAAAAGTATAGGCACTTACGAATGTTTGTCAAGAGGTAATTTTAATTTTTTACAATGGTTGAATAATATTCAGTCCACGGATCAGCCAGCCATTAACCCCTGTTCGAAAAATGCCACAATTTGCGCATTGTCATGACCGGCTACTACAACAATATCTATTTCATCTGGAGCCGGTTGGTTTAAAAATCGAAGTTAGGCGCTTTCCGAGAATAAAACATGCAATTGCATCAACAAAATCGCCTCACCTCGTCAACTTGATTAACACAGCCAATTCCCCTGAGCTAGTTTGCTAGATAATTATTTTTCGGGGTTGGCCTTATGTCGCTGCCAAAATGACATTTGGCAAAATTCCGGCCGGATTTGGGTATTTTACAGTGCCGCCAATATGATCGTAATGCTCATGCGTGACTACAATTTTATCAGCGGTGCTAAGCACATTCTGCATCCTTTCTCCCCTACTGATCTTTATTGTTTTTGTAAAAAAGCGTTCGGTCAAGAGTGACAGAGGATCTGAATACGTCATTTGCAAGGCTGTTAGCAGTAGAAAAACGCCCCAAGTTGAGCTTAAACAAGATTGATTGTACATAAAAATTCCAGCCGCCAACCCCCATCCATGCTATACTTTAGCACTTACGTTCGATTCCATTTCCAGACAGGATACGCAGGATCAACAAGATAATTAGCCTGTCAATCAGGTTGATCCTGTCCAAGTGAAAAATGAGCATTTTCGATCTTCAGTCAGAATACACCCCCATGGGCGACCAGCCCGAAGCGATCCGCCAACTTGTTGAAGGGTTAAACGAGGGCGAACGCTACCAAACCCTGCTGGGTGCCACTGGTACCGGTAAAACCTTCTCCATCGCCAACGTCATCCAAGAAACCGGCCGGCCGACCCTCGTCATGGCTCACAACAAAACCTTGGCCGCCCAGCTCTACGCCGAATTCCGCGAATTCTTCCCGAACAACGCCGTCTCCTACTTCGTCAGCTACTACGACTACTACCAGCCCGAAGCCTACGTCCCACGCCACGATCTCTTTATCGAAAAAGAAGCTCAAATCAACGAAGAAATCGACCGGCTGCGCCTGCTCGCTACCAGTAATCTTATGACCCGCAAAGACGTGATCATCGTCGCCTCTGTCTCGTGCATTTACGGAATCGGTAACCCGGTCCGCTGGGGGCAGGTCAGCGTCAAAATGAAGCGAGGTGAAAGCTATCGGCGTGACAATATTTTGCGCAATTTGGTCGAGATTCAGTACGGCCGGAACGATATCGATTTCAAGCGCGGCACGTTCCGCGTACGGGGTGACACCTTACACATCTATCCCGCTTACGCTCAAACCGGCTACTCGGTCGAGTTTTGGGGGGATGAGGTTGAACGCATCACTGAATTTGACCCGCTCACCGGTGAAGTCATCGCTGAGACATTTGAAATCGAAATTTTCCCCGCCAAACAGTTCATCACTGACGACCAGCATCTGGCCCAAGCGATTAACAACATCGAGACAGAACTCAATGATCGGATGGCCTATTTCCGGGCCAACAACCAGCATTTAGAAGCACAGCGTATCGAACAACGAACGATGTACGACCTCGAAATGTTGCGCGAAGTCGGCTACACCTCAGGCATCGAAAACTACAGTCGCCACCTCGACATGCGCGAGATCGGCGACCCACCTTGGACCTTGCTCGACTATTTCCCTCGTGACTTTTTGCTTGTCATCGACGAAAGTCACATGAGCGTGCCGCAGATCGGTGGGATGTATAAAGGGGACAAAGCCCGTAAACAAAATCTGGTTGATTATGGTTTCCGCTTGCCGAGTGCTATGGACAACCGGCCGCTTAACTTCCCTGAATTTGAAGAGCGTATTAACCAAGTGATTTTCACCACCGCCACCCCCTCAAAATTTGAAGCGGCCAACGCTACCAAAATTGTACGCCAGGTGATCCGGCCGACCGGCATCGTCGACCCCGAAATTGATATCCGGCCGGTGTTAGGACAGGTCGATGACCTACTCGGTGAAATTCGCAAACGGGTACGGCGCAAAGAACGTACCTTGGTCACCACCTTAACCAAACGCATGTCAGAAGATTTGGCAGATTATCTGCTCGATAACAACGTCAAGGTTCACTATCTGCATTCTGAAATTCAAACGATCGAACGCACCGAAATTCTGCGAGATTTGCGGCTGGGTATTTACGATGTGCTCGTTGGGATCAATCTGCTCCGTGAAGGGCTGGACCTGCCAGAAGTCTCTCTTGTAGCTATTTTGGACGCAGACAAAGAAGGCTTTTTGCGTTCTGAAGTCGCATTAATCCAGACAATCGGCCGGGCGGCACGTCACATCGACGGCCGAGTGATCATGTACGCCGACAAAATCACCCGTTCGATGCGGGCTGCACTCGACGAAACCGATTCTCGCCGAGCCGTTCAGCAAGCATACAATATCGAACACAATATTGAACCGAAATTCATGGTCCGCGAAGTTAAAGACATCACCTATGATATCGCTACGATGCGTGAAGAGGATTCAAAAGAAAAAGCGGGCACGTTGGCGTTGGCCGAAGAAAGTGCTAATTACGTTCTTGGCGGCAACCTTGATGATCTACCACTTGAAGAGTTACAGCACATGGCGAATGAGCTTGAAGCGAGGATGCGCACGGCTGCCCAAGAACTTGAGTTTGAAAAAGCGGCCGCTTTGCGAGATGAGTTGACTGAATTACGTGGACTAGTGGGTCTCAAAGAAGCTGGAATCACATCAAAGACCAGCGCATGGGAGAAAGTTCGCAAAGCGGATAAAGCTAACTTAACCTATGAAATTGACTAATGCATTAACCTGAATAGCAATGGGTATAGGTTAATAAGTTGTGAAAATCGGCATTCCTCCTTTGTACGTAAAATCCCCCCCCTATAGTGTGCAAAGGTACTGTTGTCAACAAAGGTAAGTATTACCTGAAAAACACTTTTCATTATTGACTCACGCTCTTTTTTGTATATAATTGTGTTTATGTAGGCTCCCTCGAGGTGGCTGGAACAACGCCCGTTGTTCTGCCACCTCACCTTTTTTAGAAGCATCCTACATAAACTCAAACCAACAACTCCTAAAATAAAATATACCCCACATATTCTTTTTGCTTTGCAAGTAGTTTTTCAATTGCACAAATATGCTATTGGTTAGCTCGGCAACCTGCTTCGATAGCGATGCGCTGACCATTATCAGCTAACATTTCCCCATTTGCGTTAAAAGCTTGTTCGCGCTCCCCCACCATAAAATCATAAACACCAGACAAGATTATAACCGCTGAGCTTAGAGGCTCTTGTTCTACAGAATTAGAATTTAAAACTCGTCGATCTAAAATATGCACCCCCTCTGCCCACATTAATCTTTGTGGGGAAATGCCCAACGGGGGTCCGTCATTTTGAGTCACAAGTTGCCCATCGGCCGAAAGTGCTTGTACAAATAATGAGGTTGATTCTGTTAGCTTTTGTTTGGGCCGCAACCACGATTCAAAAATGATTGAGCCATCATTTTGAACGCAAGCGATTTGCTCAAGAAAGTCGATGCTTTCGGCCGACCACAAGACGCTTACTTCGGCCGAATCTGCCCAAATAGAGCCGCGCCAACGGCCCGTTGGGCTTTCAGCCATGTATTCAGTTGTTATAACCTGAATCGATTGGTCTTTGACTAGCTGATAGTCACCTACCGCCCCAACTCGATAAACACCATACGTATAAGGTGCGGCGGTCAATGCTTCTGGCACATCGAGAATAGTGATTTGTGGGCTGAGACCAAAATTAGCCCACACCAATTCGGCCGCAAAAAGATGACTGCCCATCACCGGGGCATATTCGGTACCAGCTGGGAACACCTGTTGAGGCCAAGCCACCCATTGCGGCAGGTTGACCAATATTAGGTCATCATCGGCTCGATCATTTATCAATGTTTCACCAATCGTATGAATCGGCCAACTCCCCATTTCATACAGTCCAATCATACGCCGATTAAACCAGCTCCCGGCAATGATCATGCTCAACAAAGCAATTGTTTGAATTAGCCCAATCTGCTTTTTGGGAGCAAGCAATGCGCTCCATAAAATAGCAAGCCCGGCCGCACCCGGATACAGCAACCTCGCCCCGTCTTCGATGTAATAGGTAGGCAGTGTGATGCCAATCAATAGTGAAGCAAGAGCAAACCAGATCATCCCTATCTTAAAAGATGCGGTCTGCCGCGATTCAAAATCTTTCCAGAAATAATAGATACACCATCCAACCAGTAGCGCAAAGGCGCTAAGGATTGCGGCCCGCCCATCAAAAAGTTGATATAACCCGAGTACAAATGGCCATGCAGCCGTTTGCAGAAAAAGCAGAATTTTCGGTAATAGTGCGTTGCCGCCAAAATTGAGTGTCGGGCCGCCACCACGGGGCAAAAACAGATAGATGATTAGATAAAGAGCACTGGTAAAGTAAAGCGCTCCATGTCGTTGAATCTCGT
>JBLIMP010000010.1:0-33600 GCA_047638855.1 Cellvibrionaceae bacterium
GTTTCCATGGTCACGCATATGATGCAACAAACATGTTGCTAGATGCGATCGAAGCGGTTGCTCAACAAGACGCTGATGGCAACTTGCTCATCGGCCGTCAGGCTATCCGTGACTATATCAGCAGCATTTCTGGCTACACTGGCGTTATCGGTCAGTTAAGCTGTAATGCAACTGGTGACTGTGCAACGGGTGAAGCACTTGGTATTTACCAAATTACCGATGCTGAAATCAATGGCGCTTGGCCTCCAGCTGTTATCTATACCCCAGGCTCTGGTGTGATTGCTGCCTCTGACACTGAAATGGCTTCTAGCGATACCAAAATCTGTCAAGTGACTGATGTTGGCGGTATCGACGACAAATCTTTCAATGCTACCGCTTGGGCTGGTGCACAACGCGCATCTGCTGACTTGGGTGTTGAATCAAAATATCTAGAATCACAACAACAAACTGATTACGAAAAGAACCTCAACGCATTCATCGATGACGGTTGTGATCTTATCATCAGTGTTGGTTTCTTGATGGGTGACGCAACGGCCGCAGCGGCTGAAGCGAATCCAGATCAAAACTTCGCCATTATTGACGTAGATTACCTTGATTTCCCTAACTTGTTGGGGATCGGTTTCGATATCGATCAAGCGGGATTCTTAGCTGGTTATACTGCGGCTAACGCGTCTCAAACCGGAATCATTGCTACCTTTGGTGGAATTAACATCCCCCCTGTAACCGCCTTTATGGATGGTTATGTGATGGGTGCAAACTACTACAACGACCAAAATGGAACGGACGTACAAGTTCTAGGTTGGGACATTGATACACAAGATGGCTTGTTCACTGGCAACTTCGAATCAACTGACGACGGCCGTTCATTCGGCGAGAGTTTGATGGATGAAGGTGCTGACGTGATTATGCCAGTTGCAGGGCCAGTCGGTCTTGGAACAGCAGCTGCTATTCAAGAACGGGGTGGCGCATGGATCGTTGGTGTTGACACTGACTGGACCGTATCTGCTCCAGAATTTGGCGACATCGTTTTAACCTCTATTCTCAAACGTCTTGACACCGCTGTCTATTCTTCATCAGAAGCAACCGCTAATGGCACCTTTGAAGGTGGCTTGTGGATCGGTAACTTAGCTAATGAAGGCGTTGGCATCTCTGATCCTGCAGTTGCGGTCGACGGTCTTGATGCGATTATCGCAGGTATCATCGACGGTAGCATTCCAACCCACCCTGGCCAAGAAGCCATGATGGATGACGGTGCAATGGCAGAAGAAGCTTGTGAAGTTGATCTTTCAGGCGAAACAATCGTTCTGTATCAGCAAGCAGGCCGTGAAGGCCCGTTGGCGGGTCTTCTTGGACAAGGTTTTGCTTACGCAACTGAAGATGCAACCGGCTGGATCAACGGCAATGGCGGCATCTGCGGTGCTGAACTTGAAGTTGTTTTCACTGAAACCAACTACGACACAGAAAAAGAAGTGGCTGCTTTTGAATCATCTGTCGCATCTGACCCACGTCCATTCTTAGTCTTCACTTACGCTTCTGGCGCAACGGTTGCTTTGAAAGACCGTGTTGTTGAAGAGAAAATCGTTAACTTTGCGGCCGGTTTGAACGGCCCTGCAACCTACGACCCGGTTGATGGCTACACCATTGGTATGGCTCCAATCTATTCTGACCAGTTCGCTGGTTACGCTGAATACTTGGTTAACAATTGGGATGCGCTTAAACCAGAAGGTGCAGCCGATGCTCCGGTTATCGGTGTGATTGGTTGGGCAAACTCATTTGGCGCTGGTGCAACCACAGCAGAGTCAATTGCTTATGTTGAGTCATTGGGTGTTACCGTTCTACCTTTGGAAGAAATCGCACTGTCACCAGACGCGGATGCAGCTGGCCCAGTTCAGAACCTTCTATTAGGTGGAGCAAACGTAATCTGGAACCAGAGCTTAAGCTTTACGGTTGCTCAGGTTATCGGTACGGTTCGTGCGCTAGGCCAATGGGACAACGTAATTGTTTCTGGTGTGAACTGGTCAATGCACAATGACGTACCAGCTTATCTTGGTGACAACCAAGCACTCATGGATGGCTATTGCGGTCCGCATCCATATGCAACTTGGAACAATACAGATATTCCTGGTGTGGCACTGGCTCTTGAATTATTTGAAGCTGCTGGTCGCCCAGAGTCAGACAAATCAACCACCTATCTCACCACATTTGGTCAGTTCATGGGTGTTCGCGAAGCTCTGATTCACACGGTTAACACCACCGGATCAGCTGATATTTCAGGCGAGCAATTCATGAGCGCCCTTATCGACATGGGTGGCGTTGATGGAATGGGGATGTCAGAGGTCACAGTCGGTGAAGTACAACGTGCTTCTCGTACCTTGCAAGTGGGTTGTTGGTCGGCCGATGCTGATGGCGAATTAAGCTTCGACATCGTGTCAGATCAATTTGAAGCTCCAGACACCGCTCCATACCCAGAAAACTAGTCAGTGGATCAGCAAGGTAGCGTATAAACACGCTGGCCTGACCTGATGTGCTCACAAACAGGCAGGATGGGAATTCCCATCCTGCCTGCAATAAATATAAACAAACAAGTATCAGTTAGCAGTCAAAATAACGGAAAAGTGAACCATGCTTAAAATTAACAATATTGAAGTGGTTTATAGTGATGTAATTCTCGTTTTACGTGGGGTCACGTTAGAAGTGCCAGATGGGGGAATTGTTTCACTTTTAGGAGCCAATGGCGCCGGGAAATCAACGACTCTAAAATCAATATCGGGGCTTTTGGTTGGAGAAAACGGGGAAGTCACTCGTGGTGATATTGAGTTTGACGGGGTTTCGATTGGCAATCTTCCGGCCGACGAGATCGTTCGCATGGGCATTGTGCAAGTATTAGAGGGTCGGCCGCTGTTTGGACATCTAACGGTTGAGGAAAATTTGCGGACTGGAGCATTGTTCCGCAATGCATCATCAGCCCAACTTAAACAAGACCTTGATGAGGTCTACCATTTCTTCCCACGGCTACTTGATTTTCGTCACCGTACTTCTGGTTACCTATCTGGTGGTGAACAACAAATGGTTGTTATCGGCCGGGCATTAATGGCTAAACCGAAGTTGATGTTGCTTGACGAGCCATCTTTAGGGCTAGCGCCTATGCTAGTACAGAATATCTTCGATATCATCAAACAAATTAATGAAGAATCTGGTGTCTCGATGTTGATTGTAGAACAAAACGCTAATGTGGCTTTGAAAGCCGCCAAATATGCCTATGTGATGGAATCCGGCCGGATTGTGATGGACGGCGAAGCCGATGAGCTAGCGAACAATGCAGACATCAAGGAATTCTATTTAGGATTGACCTCGCTGGGCGAACGCAAAAGCTATCGCGAGGTGAAACATTATAAGCGGCGTAAACGCTGGTTAGGCTAAGCAGTATGTTAGATTAGATTTGTTCCTACCCATCTCTACCCACATCTAAACTCTTTTTGGGGGAGACTACACTAAATAATCCTACGTAACCAAACTCCTGTTTTTGTGTTCTGGCAATTGATTCAAAACCCTAACAACACAAAGGAGTTCCCATGCAAAAACGCTACGGAAAAATTATCGGCTGGGGGGCATATACACCACCTACCGTTGTGACCAATTTTGATTTAGAAGAAAAATGGGAGACAACCGATGAATGGATCGTTCAACGCTCAGGTATTAGAGAAAGACATTATGCATCTGAGGCGGAGCCAACTGATGTTCTTGCGACAAAAGCGGCTCAGAAAGCGCTTGAAACAGCTGATATCGATCCATCTAGCTTAGACCTAATCATTGTTGGTACATGTTTAACAGAGATGCTAACCCCATCTGTAGCTTGTATGGTACAAGACAATATCGGGGCTAAAGATGTGCCAGCTTATGATATTTCGGCCGGTTGCACCGGATTCCTCTATTCAATTAGCACGGCCTACCAATTCATTCAAACCGGTGCATACCAACGAATACTTGTGATTGGAGCAGAAAATATTAGCCGGTTTTTGCACGTTGCAGATCGATCTGCGGCTGTGTTATTTGGCGACGCGGCCGCAGCTGTCATTATTGAAGGGACAGATGAACGATGTGGCTTGCATGGTTTTATGCTAGGATCAGATGGGAGCGGCCGTGATCTGCTGGCGCTAAACACCTCAACCCAACGTGGCCATTTTGATGAGGGACACTATATCCATTTTAATGGGCGGCCGGTATTTCGGTTTGCTTCTCGCATTTTGGGGAAAGCGTGTCAACAGGCGTTAGACATGGCCGGGATGAGTCTGGATGATGTCGATTGGATCATCCCCCACCAGGCCAATGTCCGTATTATCGAATCGGCCGCACGTAATATGGGCGTTTCAATGGATAAGTTTATTATCAATATTGAAAAATACGGAAATACATCGGCCGCATCAATCCCCTTGGCCCTTTATGAAGGACTGGAGAGCGGAAAGGTAAAACCAAACGATACAATCTTGATGGTCGCTTTTGGTGCTGGGCTAACTTGGGGGGCTGCTGTTTTGCAATTGGCTCCTAAAGCGAAAGCAAGTCAAACAGAGCAACTGGATTTTGCTTCGAATACTCATTTTTCAGGAACCGAGACAACCGAAGCGGATTAGTTAAATAGTTTTCCTACAAAAAACCCGCCAACTACCCCGATAGATAGCGGGATAATGCCAAATATCAGCGATCCTAGAAGCGGTGGCAACACTAATCCACCGCCGAGTGATGCAGCAAAGGCGATAGGCACCAGCAAGAAATAGCCAATAGTTGTGCTCCAATATTGCTTGTTGGTTTGTGATCGGCCTTGAAAATAAACTAAAAGCAAAGCTGAGAAAAATCCCAGCGGAACAAAAATCAAACTTTCGCGAATCATACTGGCTGGAAGATTTTGGAATCGATATAGAAAAATTAGTAGCTGACTCGCAGGCCAAAATATCGTGAGTCCGATAATCCACTTAAGCGAGCTTGGGTTGAATAGAACGTTTCCATTCTTTTGGTTAGAATTATCAATTTGATTGGTCATGATCGTGTCCTTAATGGGTTGTTTAACTATCCCACCAATAATACTATGGTTTCTAAAATTTCCAGAGGGTCCACAGATGCTAAAATAATTAGAACCCTCCTGCAAACAAAAAACAAATCGATTCGCACAGAGGTAGTTTTCCAAAGTCTATTATCTGAGGAGGGTTTCTATATTAAAATAAAAGAAAACATTCAACCAATGAATGACGTTTGTCAATGTTTTCCAATCGAGGATATATGCTAACTAATGAAGGGGTAACCCTGAGAAAAGCGGTTGATTCAGATCTGAAAGTATTATGGGAACAGATTTATCTTGATTTAGAGTGGAAGAAGTTTGATGGCCCGTATTACGATTTCAAACAACAAACCATTGAGGAATTTCGAGAAGGTTTGTTTCAACGGCTAAAAAATGGCGAACGTGCGCTCGTCATTGAATTAGATGGCTGTGTAATCGGTTTGGTCTCTTACTATTGGGAAAATGAAAAAACGCGTTGGCTAGAAGCTGGCATTGTGATCTATTCATCGCGGAAGTGGGGGCAAGGAATCGGCCGGAAGGCGTTGGTGCCTTGGGTAACCTATCTGTTTGACACACTTGAAATCGAGCGAGTAGGCATGACAACATGGTCTGGCAACCCCCGAATGATCGCCTGCGGCAAAGCGGTTGGTTTCCAAGTTGAGGGGTGGCTGCGCAAGGTACGCTATCACAATGGGGAGTATTTTGATTCGGTAAAGTTAGGGGTTCTACGCTCAGAATGGGCTGAAATACGCTCAAAGTAGTCAGCTGTATTGGAGTCTTTCAGCAAACCATTGCTCACTTTTCATTCCCTTCGTTCTTTTTACTTAAGAGAGATAAATGCACCGAATTCAAAAAATCATCGAAGCTGATGTCATCATTATTGGGGCAGGCTTATCAGGGTTGACCGCTGCTACCCATTTAAAGCAGGCTGGAAAGCGGGTTGCTATTCTTGAGGCGCGCGAGCGCATTGGCGGCCGGATTCATACCGTTTTGACCGATAATCAAAACGATCAAATTAACCACGGCTTTGATCTTGGTCCTGCATGGTTTTGGCCTCACCAACAAAACATAACCAACTTGCTTCAACAGCTAGGATTGGCCCAGCACGAACAATACGAAATAGGCAATTCTCTATTTGAACAACAGGGAGCTTTGCCTCAGACGTTTACCCCCAATTGGCAACAGCCTGCTTCCTTTCGCATCGTTGGGGGAACCATTGCGCTGGTGAATAGACTTGCAGAAGAACTCCTGCCTGATACGATCCATCTAAATCACATTGTCAACAAGATTTCCACACAAGCTGACGGCAGATGCGAGATCAGCACAACTACAGAGGGCACGCAAATAACTTGGATTGCCAACCATGTTATCGTTACCCTACCGCCCCATTTAGCGGCAACAACAATCGCTTATGACCCGCCTCTTCCGGCCGAATTGAGCCAAGTGATGCGCAATACCCCAACCTGGATGGGAGAGGCTATGAAGGTGTCACTTGTTTATGAGAAGCCATTTTGGCGAGAAGCTAATCTGTCAGGGATGGCGATTAGCTATGCGGGGCCGGTGCAACAATTTCACGATGCAAGTCCGGCCGACTTGCGTTTGGGGGCCTTATTTGGATGGGTGGGGCATGGTGTGGGCAGTGGTAGTTCAGCTCGCCAACTTTCGGCCGAGGCCCGGCAAACGGCCGTCATTCAGCAAGCCGTCCGCCTATTTGGCCCGCAAGCGGCTCACCCTCTAATTTATGCCGAGACAAACTGGGAGCACGAGCCTTTTACAACTAACTTAGGTGATCCTGATCGAGCCATCGCCCAGCAACATCCTCATTATGGACATCCCGCTTTGCAACCAGCGCAAATGGACGGCCGACTATGGTGGGCAACAACCGAAGCGTCACCGGTTGAAGGTGGGTATCTAGATGGGGCGATTTTCATCGGCCGTTCGGTTGCTTCGCAAATCATCGACATCAAAAAACCCACATCATTTAAGAAATGATCAGCGATAGACCCACTTTGTTTAATAAAACATCAAGCATTCAAAGGCGAACTGTGCCAAAATAATAGCAATGGCTATCGAGACGATACAACTGTATCCTGACGACGACATAAACTCTATGCGAGACCGGCTGGATTGGGCCAAGACGGAGCGTGTGCTTTTCATTTTGCCAGACCCTGATCATGATAGCGAGGATGACTTGCTGACCAACGAAACCGATTTGGCTTTACTGGCCCGTCACGCCGATGGGCTACGTATTCAGTTGGGATTAATTACGTCAGAGCCAACTGTGCGGCTAAAAGCGACGGCTTTAGGCTTTCCAACATTCTTAACACTTGATCTGGCTGAAACATCGGGGCGGGAGTGGCGCAGGCACAGAGTAAGGCCGGAAGGGAGCGGATTTCACCCGGCCGAGCTTGAAGATGTTTACGAGGAAGCAGCCGTTAAACGCAAAACGATTGCAAAAACGGCCCTGCGGCCAGAGTGGAAAGGTTGGGTTAAGCACGTTGTTTTTCTTTTGCTCGGGGCTGTCGGCCTCACAATCTTAATCGCAGCTATCGGATTTGTGATCCCTTCAGCTACGGTCACATTAACCCCGGCACGCGAGAAAATTGCGGTACAGAAAAAAATCACGGCCGATGGCACGCAAGTTAACAGTCGGATTATAACTATTTTGGCCAGTTGGCGGTCAGACCTGATACCGTCAGGGCAAGCGGAGTTGGGGGCCAATCCGGCCAGGGGCAAGATCGTATTTGTCAATCTGACAGAATCGGCCGTCATTGTTCCGGCCGGGGTCCGTTTAGGGACAAACAGCGATCCGTCCATCGAATTCCAAACGATCGCGCCAGTAGAGTTGCCCGCCATCAGCGGTGGAACGGCAGAGGTTGATATTTTGGCATTGATAGTCGGACCTCAAGGAAACCTTCCGGCCGGAAGCGTGCTTAACATTGAGGAAGAATGGGCGGGAATAGTCGAAGTTCGCCAGCCGCTGCCGACAACCGGCGGAGATATTCAGCCGGTTCCAGTAGTAACAGAGGCCGATCAACTCAGTTTACGCACCGAAGTCATCCAGCAATTACAATCTTTAGCGGGCAGTGAAATCGAAACGACGCTAGGAACCAACGAATTTTTGTCGGCCGAAAGTTTGATCATCAATCAAATCATCAGCGAAGATTGGTCGCACGAAGTAGGGGCGAAAAGCGAGAGGTTGACGTTGAATATACAGGCGGAGATTGAAGGGATTGTAGTTGATTTAAGTCAAGCAACCGATTTGGTTTATACCGATCTGGTGGGCACAGTGCGGCCGGGGTTCTCCCTGACACCGGACAGTTTCCGTTTTTACAAAGCGGGAACCACACAGATAGACGAATTAGGGCAGGTTGTGTTTGAAATGGTGGGAGAAGGGACGATGACGGCGGTTTCAGATACAGGTGCCTTGCTAGAAAAAATCGCAGGCAAAAGTGAACCTGAAGTGATCACAATTTTACATGCGGAGCTGGACCTTGATGGCGATCCGATTATTCGAATCATCCCAAACTGGTTTAATCAAATGCCAAATTTGCCCGGCCGGATAGAAATAATTGAAAATGAATAACGACAATACACAAGACTCCCCGCCGAAAGATTACCGGCCGTGGCTAGGTGTTGACCTGGGTGAAAAACGCATTGGGATCGCACTGAGCGATGGTTTAAAAATAGCGGCCCAACCACACAGCATCATCTTACGTACATCGCGCAAGGCGGATTTTGAGAAATTTGGCAATTTGGCTAAAGAACACAACGTCGGCCTGATTGTTGTAGGGTTGCCGATACAAATGGACGGCGAAGAAGGGGCGATGGCGAAGTGGGCGCGTGATTATGGTGGCGCACTAGGAGAATCTTTGGGACTGCCGGTTGTGTTCCAAGATGAAAGCTTAACCAGCGAAATGGCGGCCGGAGCGATGGCCGAAGCCGGTTATAGTCGAAAAAAAATGAAGGGAAAGCTAGACGCAGTGGCGGCCGCTCTAATCTTGCAAAGCTATATGGATCAGCTTCAGCAGCAAGCCTATTAGGGGATTGTTTATGGGTGTAGCACAGACAAGACTGTCTGTGCTACACCCATAACCGGGCGCGTAAATCAAGTCACCGTAGAAAGTTCGGTTGAATATTTCTCAAACTGCTTTTCTTCGACAATCTCTTTCAAATGGTTGATCACAAGGTGAATTTCTTCAAATGAGGTGTAGAGGGGGGTAATACCGAGTCGGATATTGTCAGGTGCCCGGAAATCAGGGATTACATTTTTGTCGTTGATTAGGGTTTGGCAAATGCGCCAAGCTTCTGGATGACCTATTGAGATATGCGAGCCACGAATTTCGCTGTTACGCGGGGATTTAAGTGAATAACCCAAAGGGAGTAACAACTCATCAAACAGCTCGATCATATATTCAGACAAAGCAACTGACTTTTGGCGTACATTGTCCATGCCAGCCTCAAGCAACATATCGACACCCACACCGATAGGGGCCATCGACAAAACAGTAGGAGTGCCAGTTAAAAACTGCTTGATACCAGGGAGCGGACTGTACTCTAAGCCAAAATCGAACTGATTGGCTTGACTCATCCAGCCGGTAATCGGGTTGCGTAGCTTTTGCTGAAGGTCTTTGCGAATGTAGAGGAATGCAGGTGCGCCAGGGCCGCCGTTCAAATATTTGTATGTGCAGCCGATGGCCATATCAGCATTGGTTCCATTAAGATCAAGCGGAACAGAGCCAACGGAGTGGCTTAGGTCCCAAATCGTCAACGCCCCTGCGTCTTGTGCAGCTTTGTTGATTGCGGCCATATCGTAGTTATAGGCACTTTTAAAGCTGGTATAGCACAGGGTCACTAGGGCTGTGTTGTCCCCCATCCGGCCGACAATCTCATCGGCCGGGCCATAAACCTGATCGGCTGAGGGAACCGCTTCGATGGTGTGACGGCCGCCCAACATTTCGTTAATCCCTTCCATCACATACAGATCAGATGGGAAGTTCATGTCGTCAGTCAAAATTTGAGTCCGGCCGGTTTGCGCCTGCAATGCAGCAACCACCAGCTTGAAGAAATTAATCGAGGTTGACTCTGCAATAATGACTTCATCGGGTTGAGCGCCGATAAGCTTTGCCATTTTTGCGCCGATTTTTTGATTGATGTGAAAATGTTTCTCGCCCCAAGTACGAATCAACCGGTCGGACCAGTCAGTCTGTAACTCTTCGAGCAGTGACTGGGTCGCTTTGGGCATTCGGCCCATTGAATTCCCATCTAAATAGATAAGATCTGGATCAGTAATCACAAACTGGTCACGGTATGAGGCAAGTGGGTCATTTTTATCCATTTCACGCGCATGGCTTAAATCGATATTCATTCTAGATTTTCTCCTAAAAACAAAACGGGAAGCAAAGAAGCAAAGTGGTTTGTAACTATTCAGGTGCGATATTAAAATGCAGGAGCTATGTCATTTTTGTAAACAAAAATGGCTCGCCCCTTGTATGATAAACAGTGTGGCTTAATCTTGATAGAATAGCCATCACATACTGCAGAATGGTGTTATTTACGGGGCGAGCCACCCTTTAAGGGGTGACATAGCCTCTACAATGAACCACACGGAACCGGACGTGGTATATCTGAATAGTTACAGTGGTTTAACGTTTTGCATCATCAGATTTTCCATTTAAAGTTAAGGGATGCAAATTCAAACACTTTATCTTAGGAATAAACTATGAGCTCAATCATGTTCGACATTACCCACCCCCTACGAGCCGGTATCGCGACATGGCCGGGGGACACGCCGTATGAATTAAAACGGATGCTAAACATGTCCGAAGGGGCGAGCGTGAATCTAACCACGATTACGATGAGCGCCCACACGGGAACACACGTTGATGCCCCGCTCCATTTTCAAAACGATGGGGCTTCGCTCGAACAGGTTGATCTCTCTGCGTTCTGGGGGCTGGCTCAAGTGGTTACGGTCAAAAGCGGCCCGGGGGGATTGATACCGGCCGATCTGGCCCATGTTGATCTTGGTTTGGCCCCACGCCTACTCATCCATTCGGCCGCCAGCCATGAATCAACTACCGCATTTATTGAAAAATTTGTCTATCCCACACCAGAGTTGGCGGCATGGCTAGCCAGCCAGAATATTGTACTTTATGGCACCGATGCCCCATCGATGGACGATATGAGTAACGAAGAGTTGCCGGGGCACAATGCACTGCAAGTCAATGGTATTTCGATTTTGGAAGGATTAAATCTGGCTGATGTCCCAGATGGGGTGTATGAGCTAAGCGCGCTACCGCTCAAATTGGTAGGCGGTGATGGAAGTCCGGTGCGGGCTGTTTTGCGCACAACTGGGTAAAATGGGTTGTTTTTAATTACGGGGCAAATCGACCCTCATATACTGTTTTTCTTAAACCTATGCCGAAATCCACACATCTACGCGCAATATTAATTTTACTTCTGGCCTCCGTCCTATTTAGTTTGGGCGGCGTATTTATCAAGCTCTCCACATGGGACGCATTGCCCTTAAACGGGGCGCGCAGTGGGGTGTCGGCCATTGTGATTGGCCTGATCATTCGAAAACTGAGAGAAGGGCCCCGGCCGACATTCACCCCAAACATGGTGCTGGGAGCGATTGCTTACACGCTCACGAATATCACGTTTATTATAGCGACCAAGCTAACCACGGCCGCCAACGCGGTGTTCCTGCAATTTACAGCACCGGTGTGGGTCATTTTAGGCAGCTTTTTGTTTCTGGCTGAAAAGCCAAAGTGGGTTGATTGGGTCACAGTGGGGGTTATTTTGCCTGGCATGGCTCTGTTTTTTGCAGATCAGCTTTCAACCGAAGGGGTAACGGGCAATTTAATTGCGATTATTAGCGGCATCTGTATGTCGTTTATGGTCATTTTGTTACGCTCAGAAAGTGAAGCGGCCGGGGAGATTGTGGTACTCGGTGCGATTTTCGCTCTGCTTATCGGTCTGCCATTTATGTTTAATCAAGATTGGACATGGGCAAATATCGCCTTGATTCTTGGACTGGGGATATTTCAGTTGGGTATTTCATTTGGCTTTTATATTTCTGCCATCCGTTACTTAACCCCGGTTGAAATCATTGTGATTATGTCGCTGGAGCCGATTCTAAACCCGGTCTGGGTCGCCCTTTTTGCAGGGGAAACCCCAGGGGTTTGGGCCATCATCGGGGGCGGTATCGTGGTGTTGGCGATTGTCGGCCGGGTGCTGTTTACTATTCGGCAGGAGCAGAAGATAGCGTATGTAAGCGTGCAGGGGTAAGTGGGCAGAATAAATTTGCGCGGTTTCAATGTATGGGAGTTTAGCAGACTGCTAAGAGGGCGACTGGGCAGGCCGGCCGGAGGCGACTGGCGGAATCTTTCCCTCCCACTTACGTAGTTGACCACTTGACCCCTCTTGCTAAAATGGTGAAAAAGAGGCGTTCAAAACATGCTAACAAACAAAAATAAACCCGTACTCAAAGTCGGCCTACCAGCCGCCACCGTATTATTTATCTTGCTGTTAATTGGTGCTGTTTCGGCTGTACCGCCGCATATTGATGCGGCGGTACATGGAATCGGAGACGCCATTCCTGGGATTAGTTGCTCAAATAACATGACTGCCACGGTGTATGCCGAAGGGTTAACATCACCGGATGGGCTAGCCTTCGACACCGCCGGTCTGCTACATGTGACAGAAGAAACAGCAGGTGGGGCGACCGATGGGAAAATTACACAAATCGCTTCAAACGGAGCCAAAACAGTGCTCATGAGTGGCTTGAGCTACCCGGAAGGGATCGCGTTTGATGCTGATAACAATCTCTATTTTGTCCAAGACACAATTGGCGACGGGAGCCTGATTAAACGCACACCGGCCGGTGTGATCACAGTTTTACACGATGATTTGAATAGCCCGGAAGGGGTTGCAATTGGAGCGGGTGGCACTATTTATGTCACCGCTTCAGATGCAGAAAAGGCGGTAGACGATAATCCATCTCCAGCTGATTTGGCTGACATCGGAAATTACAAAACATACCTGTATTCTATTAATCCAACAGGGCCCTTCACCTCTACCACACTGCTTGCGATTCCAACCGAACCTCAAATTGATCTTTTCGCCCAAACTGCCATTATTGACCAGCCTAGTTTCTCGGGTATTACTATTGGATTAGATGGGAAAATTTATGTGGCCAGTGAATCATCAGGTATTTCAGACAGCAGAGTCGTCATGGTGCCAAACCCATTATTCCCAATTCAACAAATTGAAGTGACTGTTAATGTAACCTCAACACGCAGCGTCTTTGTTGTAGACCCATTATCACCACCATCCGATCCTTCCAAAGCACCATCACCATTTGTCGAAGGCTCAATTGCACCTGAGGGGTTGCGTTTTCAAAGTGCTGAAGGAACCGGATTTCCCCTTCTTATCGTTGAGAAAAGTTCCGCAGGGTCAAATAGCGGCAAATTGATTTCGGCCGATATCAACGGAAATACGACTGAGCTGTGCACCGGGTTTAATGCGATAGAAGACGTGATTGTTGACTCTGAAGGCAATATCTACGTCACTGAGGACAGCGACGGGCAAATTGTGAAATTGACATTACCGGTAGTCATCATACCGGAGGACCCTCCAAAACATTGGATTTATCTACCACTGATTGTGCGCTAGAAAATGCTAGGGGCTAGGACTGGGCTGGTTTCTTAAATGCACCCAGTCCAACCTGCCCCGTTTACCCAGTCTATTCCATTAACGATTCTAGGGACTGCGGTTCGCCTGCATCAAGCAAATCGGCCGCGATCTTGCCGGAAGCCAACACGCCTGGCAAACCAGCACCAGGATGAGTTCCTGCACCGGCAAAATAAAGATTTTCGATATCCTCAGATTTATTGTGCGGCCGGAACCATGCCGATTGCGTGAGTACCGGTTGTACCGAAAAAGCTGAACCCAAATAACTATTGAGCGTTCCTTCAAAATGAGATGGGTCGATATAGTGCTCCGCCACGATATTTTCTTGCAAATCCGGCAGATAATTATCTTCTAAAAACCGCATAATCGAGTCGCGGTATGGTTTGGCCGCAGTAGCCCAATCGATACCAGACGCCTGATGTGGAACGGGCGAAAGCACGTAAAAATTCTCGTGCCCTTCGGGGGCGATTGACGGGTCTGTAATCGTGGGCATATGCAGGTAAAGTGAAAAATCATTTGGCTTTTCTTTTTTGTTAAAGATTTCATCAAGCAAACTTTCATACCGCTCACCTAAAATAATATTGTGATGGCGCAAGCCACTGTCAAGATATCGCTTTTTGGTACCAAAGTAGATCACGAACAAAGACATGCTGTATTTAGTCAGATTTTTATAGCGCATGTCAGAGTTGCGAAATGAACGATGTTTTTTGTCAATCATGTTGAGATAGGTAAAAGCCACTTCGGCATTGGATACAACAGCGTCGGCCGGGGTAAACGAGCCATCTTTGAGGTACACCCCATCTGTCTTTCGGTCATTTACCCTAATCTGGGCGACTTCCGTGTTGTACGTAATCCGGCCGCCCAACTCCTCAAACAGCTTCACCAGCGCGGCGACAAGTGCGCCGGTACCTCCCATTGCATACCAAACCCCATGTTCCCGCTCTAGGTAGTGAATAAGGGCATAAATCGAAGTAGCGTCAAACGGATTGCCGCCGATCAACAACGGGTGAAATGAAAAACACTGACGCAAAAAATCATCTTCGATAAACTGCTTAACATAGCCATAAACGCTTTTATAGGATTGCAGTCGCAGTAAATCAGGAACAACTTTTAGCATGTCGCTGACTTTCAAGAACGGGGTCGAAATCAAATCCATACCGGTGTGATAGATGTCTTTGATACCATCGACAAAATCGAGGTAGTTCTGCTTGTCGGCCGGGTTCCATTTATCAATCTGGGCCAGAATAAAATCGGTGTCACCGTTATAGTCAAAATGTTTTTTGTTGTGGTCATAAATACGGTAAAACGGGTCACAAGGGACAAACTCAACATAGTCAGCCCGATTTTTACCTGCCAGTTCAAACAGCTCGTCAAACATATAGGGGGCCGTAATGACGGTTGGCCCTCCGTCAAAGCTAAAGCCATCTTTTTGATAGACATAGGCTCGTCCTCCGGCCATATCCCGCTTTTCCAATATCTGTACACTATGTCCAGCTGCTTGCAGCCGAATAGCGGCCGATAGTCCACCAAATCCGCTACCGATGACAATAATTTGTTTTTTCATGCTTTACACCTAATTAAAACGCCAAAACCTATGTTCTAACATCAACTGTATTCCTTATCAGTAAAAGGATAATATCTAAAAAGTAATTTTTGTCTATATTTTGTCCATATTTCATTATCTCCTAACTACCCGACAAATGAAAAAACGAATTTCAGCCCATACTCATTTAGACCGCTATAATAACCATCAGCAGTTCTTAAACAGAACTACCGTCTATAATCATCAAATAAGCGACCGATACAAAACTAAAAAATTATGGCTGAATCACTTGAAACTTACCTAGATTTTGCAAAAGAAATAGCTTGGGAAGCTGGAAAATTAACTTTGGGCCATTTCCAAACCGGTGTCCGGCCGGAGTGGAAAGGAGACGATTCCCCTGTGACAGTGGCTGATCGTGGTGCTGAAATGCTCATGCGCAAACGCATTGAAGAAAAATACCCAACTCACGCCATTTTTGGCGAAGAGTTTGAGGCGAAAGAGACGGCCGGGGCCACCCACCGTTGGATTATCGATCCGATTGATGGGACAAAATCATTTATTCGAGGGGTTCCGCTCTACGGGGTATTGGTTTGCCTGGAAATTGAAGGGCATGCATCTGTTGGTGTGGCCGGTTTTCCTGGCCTAAACGAAATGGTGTATGCGGCCGATGGGCTGGGTTGCTTTTGGAACGGCCGACGGGCCAAAGTAGCAGATACCCCCACGCTTGATCGAGCCATGATGGCCCACATCGATGTAGCCTCTTACGACCGCTATCCGGGCAAGGGTGAGGCATTTAGAAAATTATCCAAAGCGACCTATTATAATATGGGTGTCTGTGACGCATATGGCTATGCGCTGGTCGCCACCGGCCGGATGGAAATCTCGTGCGACCCTATCGTCAACAGTTATGACATCGCCCCATTTTTACCGATTATTCGTGAAGCAGGTGGCTATTGCGGTGACTGGCAAGGGAATGAAACGATTTATGCAGGCGAAGCATTGGCAACGACGAAAACGCTTTTGCCGCAGGTTTTAGATGCACTTAAATAGCATCCTTCAAAAATAAAAAGACGAAAATAAAAAGAAAGACAAAGAAATTCTAATGCAGGTCTTTTTTGGGAAAGGATGTTCAAAAGGAAAAATATGAACTTTGAATACGTAGTCATCGGTGCAGGTCTCATTGGCTCAGCGGCCGGACGTTATTTAAGCGAAAAGTCAGACTCTGTTGCCATTATAGGCAACGCTGAACCGGCCGATATTTACGCTCACAAAGAAAATTTTGGTAGCCACTACGACCAAGGGCGCATCACCCGTGGTTTAGATTCACAAGCATTGTGGTCTGAACTTGCTATCGCCTCACTCGAAGCTTATGCTGAAATCGAAGAAAAAAGCCGGATCAAGTTCTTTTTTGAAACGGGTTGCTTACAAGTGGGTCCATCACCCACAAAAATAGATGATTACATCGGGAAAACAGCCGCAGTAGGTTTTTCTCACTCACTCGAATTTCAAAATTATTCAAATCTAGAATATCGGTCGATCCGGCCAGAATTGGCCTTTCCTGATGGCTTTGCCATCTTAGAAGAAAAAGTCATGTCAGGCTATATCAACCCCCGTGATTTGGTGCAAGCTCAGCTCAACATCGCAACAGGGCAAGGGGCAACACTTATTCGCCAGCAAGTTGATAATGTTGCAACTGGGGCCGACGGCGTGACGCTCACGTTGGGTGATGGAGCTGTGATTCAAGCCCGAAAGGTATTGGTTGCGGCCGGGGCCTGGTCAGAGTTCTTACTCGGCCAAAGTTTCGGCTTTGAAATCAAGCCCCGCACCATTTTGTTGGCTCGATTAGGGGCAGAAGAAACGGAGCGGCTGGCAAATATCCCAGCCGTCATTCTTCACCATGACGACCCTGAGCGGGATGTCGATAGCTTTTACATGCTCCCCCCAATTCAATATCCAGACGGCCATTACTACCTAAAAATCGGTTGTCATTTAAAAGATTTATATAACCCAACATCGGCCGATGAGCTAAATAATTGGTTTAAAACGATAGGGAGTGCGCGCGAAGCGGCCGGATTAAAAGAGGCAATCTACGGAATCATACCGGGGTTGCAGGCTGAAGAGATTATTTACCGAACCTGCGTTGTTACCGGTACACCAGATGGCAATCCGTTGTGGAAAGAGTTAGAGAAGGACAGGCTATTTATTTGTGCAGGCGGAAACGGTGCAGCGGCGAAATCAAGCAATGAAATCGGCCGACGTGCGGCCTTAATGGTTACCCAAGTCAAAGAGTAGGCTGGCTAGACTGTAGCTCAAATACATCTGCCAACATTTCATAAGAACGGATGCGATCTGCAAAGTCATAGGTGATCGTGACCGTCATAATCTCGTCCGTCTGCCACTCACGCGCTACATTTTCAATAATCTCTTTTACTTGTTCGGGCGTGCCAATCGCGGCCGTCTTTAACCGATCTTCAACAAATGCCCATTCCTGAGTCGTATACGGATAGTCGGCCGCCTCTTCCGGCGTCACAATTCCCATCACCTTCTGCCCAGTCGCACGGAATAAAAACGGCAATGTCCGGCTCAAAGCCAAGTTAAACGCACGCTCATACGTCTCAGCCACGATCACATTCATCGTCAGCATCGTCTTTGGCTCTGCCCATTGTTCAGATGGCTTGAAATTATCGCGATAGTAAGCAAACAAAGCGGGAACCATACGATTGTTGATAAAGTAGGCGAAGTTGTAGGGCAAGCCACGTTCCGCCGCTAGAATCGCACTATCTTGGCTCGAGCCTAACATCCATGTTATCGGTGGCGTTGGGGGAACAGGGGTAACTTTCGGCCGAAAACTTGAGTCATGTAGCATCTGATTCAACTGCTCGACCAAAATCGGAAAGCGTTCAAACTTCGGCCGGCCGTCCGTAGCCAAAACACGTGCCGTTTCCATGTCACTTCCAGGTGCACGGCCGATGCCCAAATCTATTCGATCAGGATACAGAGTGGCCAACATTGAAAAAGTTTCCGCAACTTTAAATGCGCTGTAATGGGGCAGCATAATCCCACCGGAGCCGATGCGCAGGGTGCTTGTAGCAGCGCCGATAGCGGCCAAAAGCACTTCGGGGGCACTTCCGGCCAGTGTATTGGTGTTGTGGTGTTCAGATATCCAAAAACGGTTGTAGCCTAATTTTTCTGCCACACGAGCCAGTTCAAGGGTTTCTTGCAAAGCATCTTGAGCGGTTCCACCTTTACGGATTGGGGATTGATCGAGAATCGAAAGTTTCATAGTGGAATGATAACATCAAGAAAGCATAGCAAGCTATGATTTAAAGTGACCTGCATTATCAAGACCACAAAACACTAATTTTAAGTCACACTTTTTAGATCGAAGTACCGCTTCAGCCCATCAGTCAAAGAGAGCTGTTTTAGCCTTGAGCAGTTTGTTGCTCACCGCCTCAATCAGCATCTACGAAAATGGTCATTCTTCGTTTTACCATCATAGGTTTTGACATAAATGCGAAAATCAATCGAACAGAAATCACCGGTTCCATTGGTGTGTGCAAGATTGACCCAAACAGGCTCCCCATCCAACCATTAACAAAACCAGCTAGCCTTCCTCAGCTAGTAAAGCCGCAATCACCTGATCGGTTTCGTCATAGCCACCTTCACCGATATGCTTATAACGAATATTGCCCTGCTTATCGATCACATAACGGGTAGGCCAGAAGCGCTGCCGAAACGCACGCCAGATCGTGCCACTATTGTCTTGCACAACCGGATATTCAATTCCATATTCCGCCACGGCGTCAGCCACATTTTCATAATCTTCTTCAAAGCTAAATTCTGGGTAATGTACGCCGATAATTTCAAAATCAGCACCGTCATACTTTGCATCCCATTCCTTCACCGAAGGAATCACTCGTTTGCAATTAATTCAGGTATAGGTCCAGAATTCAACAAGTACCACCTTGCCTTTAAGCTGTTCAAGCGAAAGTGGGTCAGAATTGATCCAGGGTTCCCCGTTGATGATTTCTGGGGCTGCTCCTAAAACGGGTAGATAGTCGGCCAAAGATTTAACGTCATCAGGGGCAGCATCGGCCGCTGCTTCTTGCTCGTTGTTGTTGCGGAAAGTAGGCGCACGTTCTTCCGCCTTTATCGCCCCGGCCGCCGCCTTTTCTATCGCCGCAACTTCTGCGGCCGTCGGGCCTACCGCCACTTCTGGTACGATCTCAACCACATCGGCAACCTCTTCCGCTCTTTCTTCTACGACCTCTAAGGGTGCAGTAATAACCTCGACTTCAGATTCAGATTCCGACACAGCGGCTGGCTCTCCGGCCGAAGCGGAATTCTCAGTTAATTGGGGTGATGTGCAAGCTGCCAGCACCATGATTAAGGCCGGCAGAAACACGACTGTCCTAAAAAAATATTTCATAAAACATACCTCGATTTCATCATCGCTCATTGTCAAAACGACTGATGGTAATGTGCAAATTCAAAGTGTAGCTAGAAAGAAAAGCCGATAGGTAAAACTTAAGTGACTCGTAATAAGTCAAGGTAGGGTTGTAGGTTATCGGCAGGTTAAAATAGAAAACAGTTCCTAAATTTTACATACTACTCACTGACTTCTCGTATAAGATGTGAGACAATTTTAGTATGGCAAAATACATTTCAATGTTGCGGGGAATCAACGTCAGCGGGCATAAAAAAATCAAGATGGTGGAGCTACGAGATCACTATACTGATCTTGGATTTGAAAATGTCACATCCTACATTCAAAGTGGCAATCTGTTTTTTGATAGTCAAATTCATGATATTCCAACTTTGGTCAGCATGCTCGAAACAATGATTTATGAAAAATATCGTTTCGAGGTGCCGGTGATCATACGTACGGCCGACGATTTGGAAAAAGTCATCGCTATAAACCCACTCGCACATGTGCCCGAAGAGAAATTTAATGTGTACATTGTGACCTTTCTAGCGGAAACACCTACGGCCGATGCAACGGCTCAGGTGCCAGCCACAGGTCGGGCCGGAGAAGAGACGGTTATCATCGGCCGTGAGGTGTACACCTACTATGCTAACGGCTCCGGCCGGTCGAAGATGACAACCAACTACTTTGAAAAAAAACTAGGCGTGGCCGCCACCGCCCGCAATTGGAGAAGTGTTCTTAAGCTGCATCAGTTAGCACAATAAGTAAAAACTCAGAGATATCATGCACGGTCCATTGTAGGGGCTATGTCACCCCTTAAGGGGTGGCTCGCCCGACCGAAGGGAATGCCCACGGCCTACATTTTGATATCGTACCTGAATAGTTACAAATCTTTTACCAAACCTCGACTACCCATTTAGGACAACCCATGACGACAAACACCCCCTCTATATTAGCCAGCAACGTTTTCTATTATTATGCCGATGTCGAAAAAGCTTGGACCTTTTATCGTGACATTTTAGGCTTTGAAACCGTATGTGATTATGGTTTTGCTAAGATCATGCGCATTTGCGCCACTTCGTACATCACCCTTGTGAATGCGGCCGACGGCATGCACAGCCTGGATGAACCCCAAAGCACAACCATCGCCATGGTCACCGATGAAGTTGCGGAATGGTATAGCTACTTGATCGAAAGCGGGGTCACAATAGAACGGCCGTATACTGTCAAAGACGGTAGCGGTCATGACGGCTTTGTGGCTCTTGATCCTGAAGGCTACTTTCTTGAATTTGAGATGTTTAATCCACATGCTGAAAATGAACAATTGCTCCCAATCGTGAACAAAATTGAATCGGTTTATGATTCGAGCGGCTCCCGGCCGGGTAAACTAGGGGTATGCGCCACTGTACAATGGCTATACTATAATGACCTGTCTGTGGCACAAACATTTTATGAAGCATTATTAGACACACCAATGATCTGTGATCAAGGGTGGGCTAAACTCTACCAAATCTCAGAATCAAGCTTTATCGGCCTTGTTGATGGGGCCAAAGGGCTCCACAAAGTATCTGAAAAGAAACGTGTCACCGTTTCGTTTTTGACCAATCACATCCAAGAGTGGTTTGAAAAGGCGAAAAACACGGCCGGTTTCAAACTCCGCACCCCAGATATCACCGATGAAAGCGGCATGGTTCACATTTTTGTCGGGTATGACCCCGACCAATATTTTCTAGAATGGGACCACTTTCTCGACGTTCCAGGAAATACAACTTTAAAGCAATATTTACCTTAAGAGCAGCAGTATCCGCTTTATTCAGAGATAGACGTTAGAGGCAGAAGTAATCGTCTCTATCTCATGTTTCTTCCACATCATATTTTATGAGTTCACCTGACTTTTATGCGAATCTGCCCACCTTCTCCGATTTTCATCAGCTATGCGACATGGGCAACTATGCACGCATACCCGATGATTGGCTAATTGTGATTACTGACATTAAAGGGTCAACCGCTGCCATTCGTGCAGGCAAATACAGAGACGTCAATTCTGTCGGGGTTGCTTCGATTATCGCCACGATTAATGCGGTGAAGCCGCTGACGATCCCTTTTATTTTTGGGGGGGATGGGGCGCTGCTTTGTGTTCCTCCTTCAGTCTATGACGCGGTTAAACATGCGGTTCTGGGTGCTAAACGGCTGGCACTAGAGCAGTTTGGCCTCTCGTTGCGCGTGGGCATGGTTCCGGTTGCAGATGTACGTAAAGATGGGTACGAAGTTTGGGTCGGCAAACATCAGGTATCAGAAGCTTATGTTCAAGCGGTCTTTCGAGGTGGCGGTGCTAGCCATGCGGAAACACTGCTCAAAGAGTCGATGAACGGCCATTATCGATTTGAACTGAGTGAATCGGAAAAAGAAACGGCCGATTTCAGTGGTTATGAATGTCGCTGGCAAGATGTTCCTAGCCGGCACGGTGAGGTGATGTCACTTATATTGACAACGCAAGCAGCCTATGATCTAAAATCTGATGAAATCTACAAAGAAGTTTTGGCGCAGATCGATTTGATCTATGGCTCTCCGGCCGACTACTGCCCACTAGATGCCAGCACCCTTAATTTGAATGCCAGACAAGGCAAACTTTCAAACGAAACCAAAATCCGCACCAGTACCCAGCCTAGACTCTCCCAACTTATTTACCGATTAAGACTCGCATTGGTGATTCGCGCCACCCGCCTCATTACAAACTTGGGCATCAAAAGATATAAGGCAAATTGGGAAACATACAAAAAAAGCGTGGTCGCTAATTCCGATTTTAGAAAGTTCGACGACACACTCCGAATGGTCATTTCAGGCACGCCTGACAAAAGGGAAAAACTGACCAACTATTTAGAGACGCAATATCAATTGGGTAAAATATTCTACGGAACACACACGGCCGCCGCAACCCTTTTAACCTGTATGGTTTTTGATTATGATGCCAATCATTTTCATTTTATCGACGGGTCAAACGGCGGATATGCCTTGGCAGCGTCGAACATGAAACAACAATTTATACCCAGCTCCCACTCATAATGAATGCTTTTACCCCCGCTTACCGTATCGCAGTCAGCTATATCGACAAATCAAGAAAGTTTTATGCCCACAAAGGGTTTACCAACCCTTATCGATGGGCCACACATGCAGAGGCACCACTGGCGACGTTGACGAAGCCGCTAAGCGAAAGCCGAATCGCAGTTGTAACAACGGTTGCCCCAAATGAAGAAGGCGGTCAACGAGAACAGCGGAAAGTATGGTCGGCCGCGTCCGATTCGATTCCTGAAACGTTACACACACATCATTTATCATGGCATAAAACAGCCACGCACACGCGCGACCTTGGGACGTTTTTGCCGTTAAGGCATCTACAGTCAGCGGCCGACTCTGGCAAGATTGGTTCTCTCGGGCCACGGTTTTACAGTGTGCCTACAACTTATAGTCAACGTCAAACAAGCAGCCAAAATGCACCCGCTATCCTGGAAATGTGCCGCGAAGATCAAGTTGATGCGGTGATTCTCATCCCCTTGTGACCGGTTTGTCACCAGACCGTGAGTCTGACCAGTCGTCATCTTGAAGCCAATGGGATACCCACTGTCATCATCGGTTCCGCAAGAGATATTGTTGAACAATGCGGTGTGGCTCGCTTTGTATTTACCGACTTTCCACTGGGGAATCCGTGTGGAAAACCAGACGACAGTGACATGCAAAAAACGATCCTTGAAATAGGGCTAACGCTTTTGGAAAACACCGTTTACCCACGCACAACGATACAAGCTCCATTCGTTTGGGATGTTGAAGATGATGTCACTTGGCGCGAAAGCTACATGGAGCTTGTTTAATGGGGTTAATCGCATCGGTTGGGTGGACGGTTGTTTTAGCAGGAATCGCCATCGTATTTATCGCAGGGCTTGTACGCGGTTTTGTCGGATTCGGCTATTCGGCCATCTGCGTTGCACTACTTTCCTTCCTGATTGAGCCAGTGTTGGTTGTCCCGCTTGTGCTCATGATGGAGGTGGCCGCCAGTGGATGGATGATGTCTTCGGTTTGGCAGGACACCGATTTTAAATGGTTAGGCTGGACCATGCTTGGGCTGGTAATCGGCACTCCCATTGGGGTTTGGATGCTGTCGTTTCTACCGGCCGACACCATCAAGGTTATTTTATACAGCGGGCTAGCGTTGCTTGCGTTGGCTGGGTTTGCCCAAAACTGGAAGTTGATTCCCAAGCTCACCGCCCCTATTTTTGTCGTAGGCATATTTGTTGGCATCGGAAATGGGCTGGCGGCCGTGGCCGGTATGATTGCCGCCCTCTTTATGCTTTCGTCAGACATGCAAGGGAAAAATGTGCGGGCTTCAATGGTAATGCTCTTCTTCTTTGCTGATATTTATGCCTTAATTTGGGGAAGCGGGTTCGGTTTAATCGAATGGAGACAAATTCAACTTTTAGGTCTGTTTTTGATTCCGCTTTTTCTAAGTGTGTCGATAGGCAGTTGGGGATTCCGTCGTTATGGCGCGGGTAATTATAAAGGGATTGCGCTAGGGCTTATTCTTGCTATCGCTCTGCTGGGGATTGGGCAAGTCTTAATAGGATAGTAGCTCTTACATCTAAAACAACTTTAGAATATATCGCTTATTTCCGAGCAGACACCTGCACTTTGACTTGATCGGCTAAGCCTCCCGGCGGAACAAGAGCGTAGGTGTAAGAAGCTTCCTCTCCAATTGCCAACGTCTCGAATGGAGAAAATTGGGCAAAGCCGGTCAGTCGGCCGTCAAAATCATAGGTTGCTACTAAAAGAATGATGTCTGTTGCAATTTGGTTTCCCACGTTTGCTATGTTACCGCTTATGGCAAAAGCCTCTTGGTCAAAATCAAGCTGTGGCTCATCGGCCGTCAGTCCAAAATAGCGGCTGTCATCTTCCGGCAACTGTGCAAATGTAAAGCCTCGAATCGCTTGAATCTCAACTTGTAGGTTTCCTTCTGGCTTTTGCGGAAAAAATAGACCAAATACAGACGTGCTGTTTGGGGCAATCAATTCTGATGCGGTCCATGTCTCCATGCGGCCAACCACAAGCCCCCCTTCTCCGTATAAGATGATTTCTAAACGCAAATTCTCAAGAAAATAATCGGCCGAATTCTCGACCTCGCCCACAACCCACAACCCACCGGCCCCATCTGGAAATAACGACGCTGAACCTACTTGTATCTGTATGGGCAACGGGGTCGGCCGGTCATTACCGAATACAGGGGTGGCCGGTGGCGGCAAAGCAATCTCCTGCCCAATCGAGAGCAATTCCGGCCGAACATTAGGGTTAAGCGATTGAATTTCTTCAACCGTTGTCTGGTTGTCTATAGCAACTCCCAACAGCGTGTCGCCCGCTTCAATCACATACACAATCGGGGTTGCGGTTGGGGTCGCAGTCGCTGTTGGCAGCGGGGTCGGGGTTTGTTGAATCACTTCGATGGTTGGCGGTGCCAAAGTAGCAAACGCTAAATCGCGCAAAAATATCTCAGTAGGAGCTTCTACGTTTTCCAACGTGGGATCCAAAGAACCATCCAGCAAACTATCATCTGCCCCACATGCAGAAATCGAGGCAATTGCCAAACAAGCAAAAACACTCAAAAAGAGGCGTTTATTATTATTTTTTATACACCAAAGAACCATTGACCACATAGAGATAATTATCTACGATTAAATAACAGGTACACAGCGTTTCAGCATATTGTTACCTAGGTGATTTTTATCGGTTAATTTTCGATAAGCAACCAAATCATTCTTCAGTTATTCTCAAGCTGGTTTTCGAGTCTTCGCTTTTCAAGAATAACCTTATGTAAGCTGTATCCAGCATAGTTGGGTGAATATGCAAATAGAAAATAATACCGGTATTCGCGAGCTTACAGAAGACAGACCGTCAGAAATTCATATAGATACAAGAACTGAAAGTTTTGTTGTTATTTTCGCTCTTGACGGTTCAATCCAAATGGCAAATCCTCCTGCCAACCGGTTTTTAGCCAATATGATCGGCAACAAAACTGAGCATGATGCTTTTAATACCCAACAGGTACTATCGGTTATTGGATACAAATCACACGAACTGAATAGCCTACTAGCTGATATCCAACTAGGTCGCATCACAGAAAACAGCAAGAGGGTCATATTAACTGAACGCAATAATGAGCGCTGCTATTTAGAACGCCAAGAATCTGTCTTAAAGGATAGTAATGGAAATATTAGCGGTTTAATGGTGATGATCTGCGACATAACTAGCCAGGTTGAGCGAGAAAAATGGCGCAATGATTTTACAAACATGGTCGTTCATGATCTGAAAAATCCCGTTTCGACTTTGTACACAAGTTTTGAATGGATGGCCCCCATCATTCAAAATCCAGAGACAGCAAAGTTAGTCGAGAGCGGGCAGCGAGTTAGCCGACAACTACTAGATATGATTGATTCATTGCTAGATATAGCTCGCATAGAAGCAGGTAGGCTATCGGCCGATTTAGAGAAGCTAGACATATCATTAATTGCTCAACGTGAGATTGATACCTTGCTTCACTTGGCCAACCTCAAAAATATCGCGCTGACTCTAAACATAGACCCACGGCTTGGAATAGTTTGGGGAGACCATTCCATGGTGCGCCGTATCTTGTCAAACTTAATTGATAATGCGCTTAAATTTACGCCTTCAAATGGAAAAGTGTTGGTAGACGTACGACTAACTCAACCAGACGACAAATTGACAGGAGGTAGCAAGATCACTATTTCCGATACAGGCTCTGGCATCTTGCCCGCAGATCGGGATCGCATATTCAATCACTTTGAAATGGTTGGGGGGAGAGGCAAGCACCGTCGTGGTGCCGGCATTGGACTGTCTTTTTGTAAGCAAGCTATCGAAGCGATGGGCGGCCGGATTTGGATAGAAGGTAATCCAGATGGAGGAAGTCGCTTTGTTTTTGTTTTACCAGGCGTCTCGACGATTGATAAAGCTCTGCCAGAAGAAAATACCGTATAGCATAAACGGGAGCTTGACACAGCTACTGCGAGCCTGAAAGACAAGTTGTTTGTTTTGTTTTGAGATAAACTGATAGGCATGACAACTTCCATTCCCCAGCAGTTGCGTTCCGACTGCCCCGTTTCGGCCGTTCTCAACATTTTTGGCGACAAATGGACATTTTTGATTATTCGGGATGTCATCATTGAGAACCGACATAAATATAATGAGTTTGCCGCAATGAAAGACCGCATCCCCACAAACATCCTCGCAGACCGCCTGAAACGCTTAGTTGAACATGATATTCTAGAAAAGCGGCTTTATCAGGAGCGGCCGAATCGCTACGAGTATCATTTAACACAAAAAGGAAAAGAGCTAAAGCCAATTATTTATGAAATGGTCAAATGGGGTTTGAATCATGTATCCGGCACCGGCGCAAGCAAAGGCTATTAATAAGATATTTGGCCCAAAATGCTCTAACCTTTCTTCTGAAAGTGAAGAGAACCTACATTTATGTTCATAACAAACTAAACTTATTCTAGGACTGTCATCAGTAGAAGGAAGCTAAATTATGACTTCTCAAAATTGGTTGATTATCGGAATACTTGTTGTATCTCTAATTCTTTTCATTCGTGAGAAACCGCGTGTCGATGTCGTTGCTTTACTCGTATTGGTCGCCTGTGTGGTTTTTGGGTTAGTTGACCCACTTCAAGCATTTGTCGGTTTTTCAGACCCGGCCGTCATCACCGTTTGGACCGTATTCATTATCAGCGGGGGCATTACGCGGACTGGGGTTGCAGAACAAATCGGAGCCTTTATTTCTCGCCTAGCCGGAAACGATCCGTGGCGCATTTTGCTGGTGATGATGATTATCACCGCCGTCATGTCTTCTGTGATGAATAATATCGGGGCGGTTGCCATCATGTTGCCTGCCATTATGGGCATTTGCCGCCAGCATCAAATCGCTCCATCAAAAATGTTGATGCCCCTTTCGGTGGCCGCTTTGTTGGGAGGCAATATCACCCTCATAGGCACGCCGCCCAATCTAATCGCCATCGCTTCCATGCAACAGGCGGGGCTTGAGCCGTTTTCGTTTTTCGCCTATGCCCCTACCGGCTTACTGGTAACGGCCGTTGGGCTGCTCTATATGCTGTTTATCGGTTACAGGCTTTTGCCAGAGCGCACCAGCGGTGAAGAAATTTCAGAAGGATATGATCTATCGGCCGATATGCTCACCGAAGTGGTACTAAAAGAAGATTCGCAACTTATCAATACCTCCGTTAACAAAGTCCGCTTTGGGCTAGAAAATGATGTTGCCATTGTCTATGTCCGGCGGGGAGACAAGTTTATACAACAATCATCAGGTCGGGTTCTAATGGCTCAGGATGTCTTGCTCATTGAAGGGCCGCACGAGCAAGTGATCAAATTGAGTGAAAAACTAGGGCTTCAACCCCGAACCGCTTTAAAGCAGTTGGCCGTCGCTAAAAAGCTTGAAGCGGCCGGAGAGTTGGTTGAAATCACCTTGTCCCCTCGCTCGCGTTTTCGTGGGCTTACCCTACGTGACATCGGCTTTCGATCTCGATATGGGCTGACAGTATTGGGCATTCGACACGAAGGTGAGCCGTTGGTTTCTAACGTTGTTGATGTTCCCCTGCGCTTTGGTGACGTTCTATTGACCCAAGGTGCCTCAGAATATTTTGACGGGCTAAAAGTGAATCCCAATTTTATTGTGCTAGACAATGAACCCCAAAAAAGGGGGTTAAGACGGGATAAAGCCCCCTACGCTGTAGGCATTTTGTTGCTCACCATTGTTGCGATTATTTTTGTACCCAGCAATGCGGTGTCGGTAACGATGTTAATCGGGGCGATCGCCATCGTACTAACAGGCGTGCTGACAATGGAAGAGGCTTATGATGCGATTGATTGGAAATCGATCTTTTTGATTGCGGGTATGTTGCCCTTAGGCGACGCCATGAACAATACCGGCACGGCCGAACTTATCGCTGGGGGTGTCATTTCGGCCGTGGGCGGATGGGGTCCACTGATAGTTTTAGGCACCGTTTTTATCCTGACAGCCCTTCTCACCAGCGTCATTTCAAATGCGGCCGCCACCGTGCTTATCATTCCCATTTCGATCAATGCGGCACGCCAGCTGGGCGTCAATCCAGAGCCTTTCATTATGACAACCGTTATCGCCGCGTCTAGTGCATTTCTGCTCCCGATTGGCCATCAGGCGAATATTATTATTTATGGACTTGGCGGCTACCGATTTTCAGACTTTTTGAAAGTAGGCAGTTGGTTAACCCTGCTTTTATTGATCATAATCATGATTTTTGTGCCGATTATTTGGCCCTTCTAAACCCTCATCGCTACTTTAGCTCGTCTGGCATAACCCCACTGGAGAAATCACTCTTGAAAACATACCCTGCCTTTTACCTCTGCTTCTTGTTCTTCACCATTTTATTGGCTCAAGCAGGCTGTACGCCGCCTCCCACTCCGCCTGCAACCCAAACGGCGGAACCTACAGTAACGGCCCCGCTAACGACTCCGCTTGAACCAGCCTCGGCTGTGCAGTCACAGGTTGTCCAAACGCCAACGGCTAAACCTACGGCCGAATCGACACAGGTCAGCGTGCCCACGGTCACAACTGAGGTGATACTGCTCGAATCGCCGACTGAAACAAGCATGCCAACGGACGGAGCAGAGATTGTTCCTGTAGGTGTCATTGAACTTGAAGGCGCAACTCTCCCGGCCGGATTTTCACTCCGAAAAGTGATCGACGTAGAACGGCCGATAGGGTTGGCGTTTAGTCCAGCTGGAAATCTATATGTTTCAACGCAAATTGGTGAATTAAAGATATTTAGTTCAGTTAGTGGTAGCTCGGGTCAATTTGACTACGCGAATTCAATTAATGACCTGCGATTCTTGCACGGAATGGCCTTTCACCCCGACAACAGTGACTTATACATCTCAACGGCCGGAAAGCTGTCGATCTTACGCGACACAGACAACGACGGGCTGGAAGATCAACTGATCCCCCTTGTTGAAAACATTCCTTTTGGTCTGCATCAGAACAACGTTCCGAAGTTTGGCCCAGATGGGATGCTCTATTTAGGGGTGGGTTCAACCTGTGATGTCTGCGTTGAGGTTGACGAGCGTAGCGCATCGATAATGCGCTTTGACCCTGTCACAGGTGACGAAGAAATTGTTGCTACCGGTCTACGCAATCCGTTTGATGTCGCGTTCCACCCTGAAACAGGCGACTTATTTGCGACCGACAACGGCCGTGACGACCTCGGCGACTTTGATCCGGCCGAAGAGCTGAACCATATCATGGCTGGCAACGACTATGGTTGGCCCGATTGTTGGGGGAATTTAGAGGGGAGCAACTGTGCAGGAACTGTTCGAGCAACCGCCTTATTTACGGCGCATTCATCTGTGAATAATTTGGTTTTCTATACGGGAAACAGCTTTCCCGCCGATTATGTGAATGATTTATTCGCTCTCAATTTCGGTTCGTTTTTGGTACAGCTCGATACGGGATTGCAACGTGTGAAGCTAACCCCGGACGGACAAGGTGGGTTTACGGCCGAAACTGAATGGTTTTTGACAATGCCGCAAGGAAGTTTTCCACTTGGGCTAGCGCAAGGGGCAGATGGCTCTATCTATTTTGGTGATTACATCAATGGTGGGGTTTGGCGCATTAGTTACGGGAACTAACCATCTGCAGGTGTTTACGCTTTGAGTAAAAAGATACCGGCCGGATGCCGCACCCTCATACAGATAACAACCGAATCGTTTGCCAAAAGATTGCCCCAAAGCTAGCATCAGGACCAAACAGCTTAGCCTCTCATTAAACCCGCCCACATCAACCCTTGTTAGCACAATAAAAAGGAACTTAAAATGAACGACAAAATCAATCTATATGAAAAACTATCTCAATTCACAGAACACTGGTCACCCCGAACCGTTGCCCAGCTCAACAATTTAGACGTGATGGTCGTCAAAGCTCAAGGTGAGTTTGTTTGGCACAAACATGACGACACAGACGATTTCTTTCTGGTTCTGAAAGGCAAGATGACAATTCAGCTTCGAGACCGTGATATCCATTTGGAAGCGGGGGATTTGTACATTGTGCCAAAAGGGGTTGAGCATCGGCCGGTTGTGGAAGAAGAAGTACACATACTATTGATCGAGCCAAGCGGAACACCTAATACGGGTGACGAAAGCACGGCCGCGCCACGCAAAGTAATTTAATAAACCTTATCGGGAATAAGCATTTTGACAGGATTCACAAGATTTACAGGATGGTGATGCCTATTTTCACATCTTTATCCTGTTTATCCCGTTGATCTTGTCTAAGAAAACTGACTAAGCAGCGGGGAATACAACATTGTCTCGGCCGGCCAAGCGAGATTCAATGTGCTCAATGACAATTTCAAGGTGATCGTCTCTTTGCACAAAGTTCAAATCGCTTGATGGGATTGTGACCACCGGACACAGGTCAAAATCACGGATCCAATCTTTGTAAAAGCGGTCTAGGGTTGCCAAATATTCGGCCGAAATGCCAGTTTCCATCTCCCGGCCGCGTTCCTGAATGCGTTTTATCAAAATATCAACCGGACATTCAAGATAAAGGAGCAAGTCCGGCCGAGGCAAACCGGCAATCACCAATTCATACGCTGTTTTATAAGCGGCGTAATCCCGGTCAGACATATTGCCTAAATGGTGCAATACTCGAGCAAAAATATGGGCGTCTTCATAAATACTTCGGTCTGAAATAGCTGAATCACCATGGGCGTATAACGCTTGATGCTGCTGTGCCCGATGACCTAGAAAAAATACCTGTAAATGGAAAGACCACCGGGCCATGTCTCCATAAAAGTCTGCTAAAAAAGGATTATCCTGTACCGATTCATAACCGGTCTCCCACCCTAGGCGCTCCCCAAGGCGTGTTGTCAACGATGTTTTACCCGCGCCGATATTACCGGCAACCAGGACGAATTTCTTTGTCATAGGGTTGGATTATAGCTCAGCGAGTGACCAAGTTGGTACAGGTTTATGTCGCTTGAAAAATATCCCAACTTCTGATTTAACGTCTAGGGCAAACACACATATCACCGTCACGACAAGGTTACGTCTTTGCTTCCAGATCAAGTGGAGGGTCACAACCTATCATGGGCCAGCCTATTACCAAATTTGAACTATAGTCAATTTTCACTTGTTTAAATGCGATATATGCAAAGTAAGCACGGCCTTATTGAATAATCGAATCAGATTATCTAGAATAGAGAGCTGAAACTAATTCTTACAGTTGAGGATCAGATGAAACCTGACAAACTTGATATGGTGATCATGAGTCACCTACAGAAAGACGGCCGGAAGTCGTTTACCGATATTGCCAAAGAGCTAAATATCGCCAAAAACACCGTCCGCAATCGCGTGACACGCCTACAAGAATCCGGCTTGCTGCAAATCATAGGCTGGGTAGACCCCACGGCCGTCGGATACACCTCCCCCGCATTAATTCAAATCGCCATAGAACCGCCCAATCTGATAGAAGAAGCGGCCGAAAGTTTGTCTCAGCTACCCGAAGCCCGCTTTGTCGCAATGATGACGGGCGAGTATCCGATTATTGTCGATATCCGCTGTCGAGACAGAGACCACCTGACTGAGTTAATTACCAAACGCATCTATAAAATCCCCGGTGTCATCAGTATGCGCACCAACACATACCTCCACATTTACAAATACGGCCCGTCTCGGGTTGATCTCGCAGATCGAGATGATGTGGATCGGAGCAAATAACATGTCTTCAAAACTATTCGGTAGAACAAAACCGTTTGAACCATGGGAACGCACTCTTTACATCGTGTTCATCGCCCAGATCGTCAATGTGGTCGGCTTTGCCACCATATTTCCCTTTTTGCCCTTATACGTTAATTCGCTTGATTCAAAGTTTGGCTTAAGTACAGAGTTACTGTCTGGGCTGGTTTACGCCGTTCAAGGGCTTTCGATGATGATTACAGCCCCGATTTGGGGGGCGTTAGCAGATAGATACGGCCGTAAATTAATGATTGCACGGGCAACATTTGGTGGGGCCGTTACAGTCTTGCTTATGGCTTATGTCCAAACGGGTGAAGGGTTGGTGATGTTGCGCCTGGCTCAAGGGGCGGTTACCGGCACAGTGTCGGCCGCTAATGCTCTGGTTGCGGCCGTGGTGCCCCGTGAAAAAATGGGGTACGCCATGGGACTCATGCAAATGGCTTTGTGGGCCGGTGTTGCTATTGGGCCACTCATTGGTGGCATTATGGCTGATGCATTTGGGTATGAGATGGCGTTTATTCTAACCGCCATCTTGCTCACGCTGGCAGGCTTGCTTGTTTGGTGGTTTGTAGAAGAAAACTTTGTGCCAGCGACGAGTGAAAACGGCAATAGTCAGCCATTTTGGGAAAACTGGAAAGAGATACTGTCAACCAAAGGGGTTAAACCAGCTTACTCAATGCGTTTTTTGATGGGTGTTGCCCAGATGATTTTAATGCCTTTGGCCCCTTTATTTGTGCTCGCAATGCTCCCGGCCGATGCGCCGATTAATTTTTGGACCGGGTTAATTGTCGGGGTTGGTGGGGCGGCTAGCGTGCTGACGGCCGTCTATTTAGGCAAATTGGGTGACCGTATAGGCCATCGGCCGGTTTTAATGGTCAGCATGGTCGCTGCGGCCGCCTTCTACTTTCTACACGTTTTCATTATCGAAGTTTGGCATCTTCTACTGCTTCAAATACTTGTAGGTGCTGCGATGGGTGGCATTATTCCATCGTTAACTGCACTGCTTGCCGCATTTACCAAACCGGGCGAAGAGGGCAGCGTTTATGG
>JBLIMP010000011.1:0-32893 GCA_047638855.1 Cellvibrionaceae bacterium
CTCCCCCGGCCGTTTTTTGTGTTGGCGACTCAAAATCCGCTTGAAATGGAAGGGACTTACCCCTTGCCAGAAGCACAGCTTGACCGCTTTTTATTTAAGGTTGATGTGCAGTTTCCATCGGCCGATGAGCTAAGCGAAATTCTCAATCGCACGACGGGTGAAGAGAATCCAGAACCGCAAATTGCGGCCGATGGGGCAAAAATTATAGCGATGCAAAACTTAGCCCGGACAGTGCCTGTTCCGACCAATGTCACCCATTACGTCAGCCGCCTGATTGTGGGAACTCATCCTTCAAATAGCCCGTCTGACTTAGTGAAACGCTATGTGCGCTACGGTGCCAGCCCCCGTGGAGCACAGGCGATTATGTTGGGGGCACGGATCACAGCTTTACTTGCAGGCCGGTACAATGTGAGCTTTGAAGACGTTGCGGCAGTTGCGACACCCGCTTTGCGCCATCGTATGATCTTGAATTTTGAGGCCCAAGCGGGCAATATTTCGGCCGATCAGATTATTGAAGACCTAGTTAAATCAATTCCGCGTGAGTGAGTTGGTCTGATTTTTCGTAAAATTCGCCGTATTAGCATATCGAAATAAAAGAAAACCTGCTAAATTGCCGGTAACCTTGCTTAGTATGCTGATTACAATAAAGAATCATCACATTTATAGTCTACAGAATTGAGTATAATTCCACTATGGATGCAAATGAAATAAAAGATTATAGTGGCCCGTTTACCGAAGAGACCTTTGAAGAACTAGGTACCTTTTTCACCAATCTGCCCGAAAAAGTTAGGCTTGTTGTACATGCCAGTGTGCAAAATAGTTGTACAGAAGAAAACACGGTGGAACTCTGTCAAGTATTAGCCGAACGGTATGAAATGATTGAATTTCGCAATCGGCCGCGTGTTGCAGACTTTCCATGGCATCCGATTATTGCGGTGAATGGGGTAGATGAAAAAGGGAAGGATATCGATTTTCGTATCCGCTTTTTCGGCCATCCTGCATGGTATCAAATCAACTCGCTTATTGGCGCCATTCAAGCGGTCTCTTTACGTGGCATGACCCTAGATGCAAAAACCCGTATTCAGCTAAGTCGTCTTAAAAAAGAAGTGCGTATCGAGACATTTACGACCCCTGAAAATGAAGCTGGCGTTCCTATGGCCACATTGGCTTGCAATTTGGCAGTTTTAAATCCAAATATTCGGACCTTTGTGTGCATGATCAACGATTTTCCAGATCTAGCTCCCCAATACTCGATTTACTCTGTTCCCCATACCATCATCAATAAACAGCATCATCTGCAAGGTGTCTATAACGAAGAAAAGTTCTTGAAGGCGATTGCTAGAGCGGTAAAAGATAAATAGTCGCGCTATTTCTTTTTCTTTTGTGCATCTTTTAATCGGGCATTTGGGGTAGGGGAGCCGGAGACCTGAGCAATAACCTTGCGATATATTTGCCGGTAACGCATCTTGTAGCGGCTGAACCCATAACGTACACGGGCCACACCCGGGTTTTCATTTGGCCCAACATCCCAACGTACAACTGAGGCGGCCCACGTTAACCCGCCTCCAAACCCGACAAAAACCACATTATCATTTGGCTTTACCCTACCTGCTTCTATCGCTTCGCACAGTGCGATAGGGATGGAAGCGGCCGATGTATTGCCTGCATGATCAAGGTTTAAAAAAAACTTATCAGGACTAATCCCCAACTTTTTTGCGGCCGAATCAATGATTCTTGTATTGGCCTGATGTGGAACAATCAAAGCCACATCGTCTATGGTCATTCCAGCTTGATCAAGCACTTCTTTTATAATCGCAGGGATAACCGTAGTTGCAAAACGGAATACTTGGCGCCCTTCCATGCCGATAACATTTTGACTGGCTCCCTTTTTGGGCCCATTGCCATTTAAAAACGGAACAGGATTTTCATAGACGGCCGGAAGGCTTAGTACATTACCGCCTGAGCCATCTGATCTGAGCTTGCTTGCCATAACGCCACCGGGAATATTACTGCCTTGCACAATAACCGCTCCAGCACCGTCTCCAAACAGAATACAAGTTCCACGATCACTCCAATCTAAGACACGGGACATTGTTTCTGCACCGATAACAAGAGCGGTTTTAATCGCTTCCGTGCGTATCGACTGAGTGGCCATATCTAATCCGTACACAAAGCCTGTACAAGCGGCGCTTAAGTCAAATGCCCCAGCATTATCGGCCCCTAACAGGGCTTGCACCTGGCTTGCTGTTGAGGGGAACATATGCTCTGGCGTAGAAGTTGCGACAATCACTAAATCAATTTCAGATGGAGAGATATCGGCGATAGCTATCGCACGTACGGCCGCCTCAAATGCCATTTGGGTCGTCGTTTCAGTTTCGGCAATATGCCGTGAGTTGATACCCGTGCGGGTCTGAATCCATTCATGGTTCGTATCAACGACTTCAGAAATTTCATCGTTTGAAATTTCGCGTGGTGGAAAATAATGTCCCCAGCCAATGATGTGTGCGTGCTTCATATCCTTGGAATGCTCTTGTTGTACAATATTTTGTGCAGAACCAATTTCTTTTCCGCTTCTTCCCCGCCAGATAGTTCTGCTAAATAAGGTAACACGTCTAATACCGCAGGGTTTCGATATTGATTGAATTGTTTGGCTAAACCTCATAAAAGGTTTAGCTCTTATTCTCTTATTCTCTTATTTAATGAATGTTCTGAGAATGTTCTGAATGATGGAAACGAGGCAACCTGATATTTGTAACCCATCAACTTTAGGTAGAATACCTATCTATTGAGAAACTGCGTTAGTACGATTTCTAATGTGATAGATCCCTTTCTCAATTAAGCTTAAGTAGGTAAATGATAATGGAACCCAAAAGAACAGCATGGCAGAATAACAAATGGCACCTGGATATTTATGAATTAGAAAAGCCAGACGGTTCGATAGAAGAAGCTGGCATTGTGCGCCATCCTGGGGCGGTGATCTTGGTCCCTGTTGATGTAAATGGAGAGGTGCTTATGCTAAAGCAGTATCGTTTACCCTTAGACACCGTTATTTTAGAAATCCCGGCCGGCACACGTGAAAGCAAATCAGAGCCTTGGCTTGAGTGTGCACAGCGAGAGTTACGCGAAGAAACAGGGTATCGTGCAGCCAAGTTTCACAATTTGGGGTTATTGTGGCCTTTACCGGGTACATCTGATGAGGAGCTTACTTTATTTGTAGCAACAGACTTGACAAGCGATCCGCTTCCTCAAGATTTTGATGAGCAGATTGAGGTTGTACGCATGAACTTGGATGAGTTGTGCGAAATGGCACTTGATGGGCGGATGCAAGACATGAAAAGTTGTGTCGCTTTGTTGCGTGCCCAACGATTTCTAACGGCGTAATGAGTATTTTTCTGACTAGAAATTGCTGAAAATATTTTAGGGCTTGTCGTTTTGACGTGGTACCCCTTGTGGGTAAGGCAACTATCGTATCTTCTCAAACTCAGGGTTTAGCTCGGGCCAAAACCCATATTTGCCCAATTTTGGGTACCCACAAGGGCATCTGCTCCAGCTATTGTGTGACTGCGACAAAACTTTGAGCTTGCTTTTTGTTATTATCACCATTCCGGCCGTGGGCATTCATCTAAGTCCTCGTTTTTTGAGAAGATACCAACGATCTGTCAAAAAGAGTTTGACGAAGCACTAAATTAACCCATATGTAAAAGCTAAAGCCAACGGTGTCACATATCCAATTCCTTCAATTCGGCCGTCTTGTAACGCAGACAGGACCTCACTTTTTGACTCCCAACGCAATACATAATCTTCTAAATCTTGATTATCTGGCTCGGCCACTTGGCGACAGTTTGTTGCCACAAAAAAAGTTGCTTGTGAAGCACGCCGATTGGCATCAATGATAAATGATCCCAAAGGTGCCCATTCATCACTAGTCAAACCGGTTTCTTCCATTAACTCACGTTTGGCGGCCGCAAGCGGCTCTTCTCCAGGATCGATATATCCTCCCAGTATTTGCCAGCTTGATCGGCCGATCCCATGTTTATATCCTTCAATAATGAGAATCTTACCGGCCCCATCTACAGCTACGACATTGATATAATCACGTATGCTTACAATCGGCCAGTCTGGAATGATCCGATTATCTGGCAAACGCACCTGCTGAAGCTTCACCTCCATGAACGGATGCTTAAAAGCAACCTGCTCTTTTTCTACAATCCACCTCTTATTCAGCTTGTCCATTGAAACTACTCCAGTGTTACTTTAGAATCTCTTTAATCGATATCTCAATCTAAGGAATATATGACCCAATGACAGAATTAAACACACTTGATTACACCAACATTATCGCCATAATCGTCGTGCTCGTGATTGTTTTTGGGCTGGGTCGCATATTAATTAACTTTACCCGCTCCCTGTTCCGCATGGGATGCTTAATCGTACTCGTTGGCGGCGGGATCTATGCGCTTTGGCTATATCTTCAAGTTTAAGCTTCAGAATAAAACGACTTTACTTGTTTTACTAAACTCAACTCCTTTTTATGACAGATCAGAACTCTTTAATCGCAAAACCGATATTACGGCCGATTCACCTTGTCGGAACCATTCTTGCCATCGCTTTTTTGGCTATTTCCGGATACTGGACTTTTTCGTTCTCTAAACAAGTAGCTGCGGAGAGCCCGATTATTACTCAGCCGGACATCGATGAATTTGTTCCCACACCCATCGCTCAAACAGAGCTTCGTTCTCCTGTTCTGGCTATCAACAACGGCACTTTGGATTCAGCTGAGCTAGAGACAGTTGAAGAGTCGGCCGTACCACAGGTGCAACAGGCATGGACTGGCACCGGCCGGGTCACGATTCTGCTCATGGGGATCGATCGCCGTTGTGGTGAGGTTGGCCCTGTCCGGACAGATAGCCTGATGCTGCTCACCGTAGATCCTATCGGGAAAACGGCCGCAATCCTATCATTGCCTCGCGACTTGTGGGTTGAAATTCCAGGCTTTGGTATCGAGCGCATTAATCAGGCTCACTATTTTGGTGAAATTTTTGAATATCCTGGTGGTGGCCCTACTTTGGCCGTTGATACAGTTGAAGCACTCTTGGGCACTGATATACACTACTTCGCAACGGTTAGCTTTGAAGCATTTACCGAAGTAGTCGATTTATTAGGTGGCATTACGCTTGATGTTCCCGAAGCGATTAATGATCCATTTTATCCAGATGAATGTTATGGTTTTGACCCTTTTACCATCGAGCCGGGGCAACATACATTTAACGGACATGACGCATTAAGATATGCTCGTACACGGGCTACCGCAAGTGGGGACCTTGGCCGGGCAGATCGGCAACAACAAGTTGTGTTGGCGGTACGTGATGCGGCGGCAAGCCAAATCGGTGAGCTAATTCTAAAAGCCCCACGTGTTTGGGAGGCACTAAGCCAAAACGTATTGACAACAATGCAGCTTGAAGAGGCTTTGCAATTAGCCTGGCTTTTACCTGAAATTCCACGCGAGAATATCAGAAATGGGGTGATTGGGGACGACTATGTATTTACGGTACAAAACAGTGACGAGCAATTTGTATTGGTCCCCCGGCGACAGGCGATTCGTGATTTACGAGATAGTTTATTTGCGTTGCCAGGTGCAGCTCATATAGATAATAAAGATCAGCTAGCACGCCTATTTGATCAAGTCGGAGAAGAGGATGCGGCCATCGCCATCTATAATGGAACCCAGGCGTTTGGGTTAGCCACCGATACCCAATTATGGCTAGAGGCTGAAGGGGTAGCGATTGCCGTTGTCGGAAACGACGATTCATCAACCAATTCAACGACCCGCATTATTCAATATGGCGATTTTCCAGCTACGGTTGATCTGCTCATCGAATTGCTTGATGTTCCTCCTCTAAACGTTGAAAATGGAGATATTCCACCAGAACCCGGAGTCGAAGTGCTTGTCATCTTGGGGGTAGACTGGGAAATCCCGGCCGAGTAAATACAATCAAAAGAATGTTTGCTCGCCTAAGTGCACATTTAGCTTGTTTACTTTACGTAGCTGACTTACAAAGAATGATCCAAAGCATTGCCCGCACAAAGGTGTTGCTTCATAATTGAATTCTATGGATGAGCCATATCTAATTGGTGAAGCAAAAAAAGGAGACGTTCAAGCTTACAACACGCTGGTTTTGCACTACCAAGATCTAGCCTATTCGGTTGCCTACAGAATTATGGGGGATGGGGAAAGCGCGGCCGATGCGGCACAAGATGCATTTGTCAATGCATGGAAGAAAATACACAGTTTTAAAGAAGGCAACTTTAAAGCGTGGCTGATGCGTATCGTAACCAATCGCTGTTATGACCTGTTGAAATACAACAAACGCCGCCCCCAATCTTCCCTAGACGAAATAAGTGAAGTAAACGAATCATCTAAATGGTTACAGTCAACGGGTGATCGGCCGGATGACGAGCATGACCAAGCAGAGATGTTCGAAGCGATTCAAAACTGTTTAAACAATTTACCAGATGATCAGCGAATAATCGCCGTCCTATGTGACGTTGAAGGGTACGATTATCAAGATGCGGCCGACATGGCGGCTTGCTCATTAGGCACGGTCAAATCTCGCTTAAACCGTGCTAGAAATAAACTCCGTGATTGTCTTCGCGGATTAGGGGAACTTTTACCCGACAAATATCGTTAGAGATAGGGACGAGAAAAAAAAGACAACCATGAGAAACCGATGATTCAAAATCAAAACCGGTTTTTGACATCTAGGTTCTAATTTCTAAATACCGTGTTTAATTTATTTAAGAGCAAAGAAGAGAAACGGCAAGAACAGATTGCCGCATATATCGATCAGGAAATGGAGCAAACGGAACGTAGCCGTTTTGAAGCTTTGTTGCGGCAAGATGCCGAGTTACAGGCGGGGCTTGAATCCCAACAAACGGTTAAATCTTTGCTGAGTCAAATCCCTAGGCTAAAGGCCCCCCGAAATTTTGTGCTCAACCCGGCCGTGTATGGTGGAAAAGCACCTGCCCCTTCACTTATCGAATTACTTTATCCCAAGATGAAGGTTGCCACCGCGGCTGTCTCATTTATGTTTGTGATTTTATTAGGCGTTGGCTTTTTGCAATCAGGGCTACCGGCAAGCGCACCATCACAGCCAGAAAATATTGCGCTTGATTCGGCAGACGTTGAAGCAGATACCGATGCGGCTGGTGAAGCCGCCATGGAATCAGAAGCGATTATCCAGGCAACAGCCCCGGCATTATCGGCTAATTCATCAGAAGAAAAAGCGATAGTTGTTGCAGAGGCAGAAGTAGTAGAGGCAGAAGTAGTAGAGGCAGAAATAGTCGAAGAAGCTATGTTTGATTCGGCTGAATCTGAAGCACCAATATCGCCACGTCAGGCAGAACCGGCCGACCTTAGCGGTGAGCGTGTTGGCATGGCTGACAGCGAGATCGCCCCAGAGCCGGCCGAAGCACCCGCAGCAAAATCGATAGAAGCAACCCCAGCCGCAGAAGTCGCAAAAGAAGCCGTTGAAGTTTCTACAAACTCAGAATTAGTCGATGACACGACTGATGAAGCCCTAGATGAAGCTCTAGAAGAAGCTCTAGAAGAAGCCCCGAATGAAGCCGGTCCCCTTCGAACACAATTACCTCCAACCGTCATCGCTATCTGGTTCTTGGGACTCTTGCTGCTTATGTTCGCCTCAGCCACCTTGATCATTCGTCGAAAACTAGACTAAGCCATTTTGGGGCAATAGCTAAAAAGCTTTGAATTTGTGGATAGCTTGCTGGCTTTGGAATAGCCTCATCATTCTCCCCTAGCTTGCCCCGTAAGTATTTCACAACAGCCTAAAAATTCCATTGTGATCCTATGTTAAAATTTCCCCTTATGAAAAACGCTCAACAAACACACCTTTCAGCTTTGGCAAAATACAGTTGGGTCATTTTAATTTACACCATATTGGTGATTTTATACGGGGCGTTTGTGCGGGCCAGCGGCTCTGGGGCAGGCTGCGGCAGTCACTGGCCAACCTGCAATGGGGATGTCATCCCCCAAACCGATTCGATCAAAACAATGATCGAGTTTGGCCACCGAGTAACCAGTGCTTTGCTAGGCCCCATGGTCATCGCCTTAATTATTTGGGCGTGGCGTAAACATGGCTTTCGTCACCGAGTGACTCAAGGGGCGATCTGGACCTTTGTGTTTGTGCTAATCGAAGGGGGCATTGGGGCTGGCATTGTTTTATTTGAGTATGTGGCAGACAACCCATCATCAGCCAGAGCTGTGTGGATGGGTGCACATTTGGTCAACACCTTAATTCTGCTGGCGATTACAACTGCAACAGTTTATTGGGCATCTGGTGGAAAACCGTTTCGTTTAGGCAACAATCGATCTATATCTAGTATGCTGGGCATTGGATTATTTTTGCTATTGATCGTAGGTGCATTTGGGGCGATTACAGCACTGGGAGACACTCTGTTTCCGGCCGAAAGTTTCCTTGAAGGTGCGGCCGCCAAATTTAACCCCGACTCTCACTTTAGCGTCAAGGCCCGCTTGTGGCATCCAACAATCGCAGTGGGAACCACTATTTATTTACTGGTGATCTTTTGGACAACCGAGGAGTTTTGGACCACAGAATTTCGATCCCGCTGGACAAAAATCAACATCGGGCTACTCGTCTTGCAGATTATGGGCGGCCTTGTTAACGTCTTGCTGGCCGCACCGATTTGGATGCAGATTGTGCATCTGCTGATGGCTGATTTGGCATGGGTTGCACTTATTATTCTAGGAATTGAAAGCTTGTCCACGGCCGATCAGGTGCCATCAACTTCTGGTGATTAATATGGTTCATCTAGGCACTGTCGGATTTGGTTATAAACAATGGAATGGTGTGTTTTATCCGGCCGGGATGAAACCTGCTAGCTACCTAAGTTTCTATGCCAACTATTTCAATTCAGTTGAAATAGACTCTTCATTTTACGGGACACCCAGAGCCACTACCGTTGATAAATGGGCCAGATCAGTGCCTGACGCATTTACCTTTTGTCCCAAAACGCCACAACAAATCACGCATGATAACCGGCTACACAATATGTCCGCCGACATGTCCCATTTTGTCGAAACAATGAACCGTTTGGGCACTAAACTTGGGCCGATTTTGATTCAACTGCCGCCCGACTTTACCACGGCCGAACGCTCAGCCCTTGACCCGTTTTTAGACCAGTTACCACAATCAACCCGCTACGCCGTTGAGTTTCGCCATCTTTCATGGGAGCAATCTGACATCAATAAACAGTTGCGTGAACGCAACATTGGCCGGGTTTCGGCCGACTATGTGATTATGCCGAAGACGGTGCATATAACGGCCGATTTTGTCTACTTGCGCTTTTTAGGCCGTCACGGTCGTTACGCCACCAAAGACAAAGAGCTATGGAACCCGACGGCCGAACTAAGCAAATGGCACGCTCAGCTAAACGATTTCTCTGGCAACCTCTTTGGCTATTTCAACAATGACTATTCCGGCTATTCACCTGAGGCCTGTCTCAAGTTTAAACAAATGCTTGGACTCTCTGCTGAATTACCCCAAAACCCTGTACAAGGGTCACTTTTCTGATACCCTGACAGCTTTATGCCTGATCAACCCCAATCTATCCACCTTGTTTGGTACAAACGAGACTTACGCATAACCGACCACGGTCCACTTCACAAAGCGGCTGAGTCGGGCCTACCTGTGCTACCACTATACATTATTGAACCCTCCGTCATTAATGCCCCTACTTTTGCCCCTGCACATTGGGCGTTTATTCGCCAAAGCCTAATTGAACTGCGCGAAAACTTGGCCAAGCTGGGCCAGCCGCTTATTGTACGGATAGGACATGCCCTACCGGTTCTACATGCGTTGGCTCAAGAATATGCGATTGAAAAAATATGGGCGCATGAGGAAACCACCACACTGACAGGGTTTAAACGGGACGATGAACTGCGGGCGTGGGCTGCGGCTCAAGCCATCCCGCTAGATGAAATGCCAACAAATGGAGTTGTGCGTGGCTTGAGCCTAGACCGTCGTAGTCGTTGGAAAAACATTCGGGAGGACCGGATGCGCAAATGGCCGTGGCCAACGCCGAAAAATATCCGGCCGTTGGCCCAAACTTCGTTTGGGTTGGGCCACATCCCAGATCATGACGAGCTAGGCATAGCTCGCAATAAGCGTGAACTGCAACCGGCCGGTGAGGAAGAGGCCGGCAAAATTTTGGGTGGGTTTTTACTGTGGCGCGGCAGCAAATATATTCAAGAGTCAGCGAGTCCGCTAACGGCTCCGGCCGCATCTTCAAGGATTAGTCCACACTTGGCGTACGGCACATTGTCGATGCGTACGGCTGTACGTGAAGTCCGTCAGCAACTTTACAATTTTCGCAGCATGTCGCCCCAAGAAAAATATCAGCGTGGCCCACTTTGGGTCGGGTCACTGCGCCGTTTTGAGAGCCGACTGCTCTTGCGTGATGAATTGATGCAGCGGATGGAGTGGAAACCGACAATCGAGATCGCCAATCAGATTTCAGGGTTTAACGGAGTACGCCCAGATGGTAGTAGCGGCTGGCCCTCTGCGCTGCTCGAAGCATGGCAAACCGGCCGGACCGGCTATCCATTAGTCGATGCATCGATGCGCTTTTTGAATCACAGTGGCTGGCTCAACTACCGTATGCGAGCGATGCTCGTTTCGTTCGCGGCCCATGATCTTTGGCTCGATTGGCGCGGCTATTCCCCTTATCTAGCCCGTGTTTTCACCGATTTTGAGCCAGGGGTCCATTACAATCAGCTCCAAATGTTAAGCGGAACATCTGAAACACAAGCATTTCGGGTATTTGACCCGATTGCTGAAGCGAAACAGCAAGACCCACGAGGTGAATTTATTCGACGTTGGTTGCCGGAGTTGGTTGGGGTACCCAATTCGCACATTCACCAGCCCGAAACAATGTCGGCCGAACAGCAGGCCCAGGCCGGGTGCATCATCGGCCGGGCTTACCCCGCCCCGATTGTGAACCATGCAGAAGCGGCCGCAAAAGCCAAGGCACAAATCCAAGCGATTCGCTCGCCAAAGGTCAAAGCTGTTGATTCCGGTTTGAATTTGACCGATGGTTTGAAATAAAAAGTAGGGTGCGATGACAAGTTCCGGCGAATATTGTTTAGAATGCTTAATTTCATGAAATTGTCTCGCCCGACCTAATGAATAGGTTAGTGAGCCTTTTTTGCAATTCAACCGTTAACGGCTAACATCGACACTATGGATATTCCAGCTCTCTTTCTCGCTATCGCGAATTCATTTTTATTTTCAACCACGCTTGTTCCCCTCTGGCTCATTCTGTTTCTGGTATTGATTCAACTGTCAGATAAAGGGATTTTTCTCGTTCCTAGCTTACTCGCCGTCTTTTTTTTAAGTGGCATCGCCGTATCATGGGTGGCTCTGCCGCACATCGCTTTTGCAGTCTGGGCCTTTGGCACATTCACTACTCTGATTTTATATATTAGCTTGCGCAAGCTACCCAAAAGGACATTGCCTAAAATATTTCTACAAGAACAAGGCTATCGCATTTTGATCGGCTTGGCTCTTGGTATTATCGCATGGCTCATCGGCTTTTTTACTGCGTTCCCGGGTGGGTCGGCCGCTATTGCAACCATTGTTTGGGCACTTATCGCGTTGGGCGGGTTGCGTTTTGCAACGGCAAAACGCAGTATGGAGATGGGCATTGGCTTGCTATTGGTCTTAGCCGCACCCGGGATTTGGCTCATAGCTGTCAATGACAGCCCTGTTGTTCCAGGCATATGGGCGGCCGGTACCATTCTGCTTGCGCTTGCCATCGGCTGGTTGACAGACCATACCGAAGGGAAAGAGGGGAAAAAAGTCATCGCTGATGGACCAATAGCAGACTCAATAGCCAAGCCAAGCAACCGGCTACAACAATGAAGCAATGAGATAACAAGATGATTGACCGTGTTCATTTCATCATCTTATCACCTGTCACAAATCAAAGAGCCATTTAAGTGAAGCATGATTGAAGTTTTAGCAGAAGGCGGAATTCGGTATTTTCGAGTTCAACAATTTCCAAGCAACTTAGTACATGGAGTCATAGGACGTACCGGAGGTGTCGGCCGTCAGCCGTTTGAATCGCTAAATTTAAGCAGCTCTGTTCCCGACGACGAAGCGGCCGTTCATGAAAACCGGCGACGAGCTTATGGAACGTTCGGCCGATCTACAGAAACCTTGGTACATGCTCATTTGGTCCATGACAATCACGTTGCCCGAGTCACAAAAGCCAATCAAGGGGAGGTCATTCCACTCATTGATGCCTTGATCACCAATGACCCAGGTTGTGGGCTAACCATGAACTATGCTGATTGTGCCCCGATCTTAATCTATGACCCGGTTAAACAGGCCATTGGATTGGGTCATGCGGGTTGGGCCGGAACGGTGCGTGATATTCCGGGTGCGATGGTTGCAGCCATGCAGGCTGCATTTGGCAGCGATCCGGCTGATCTTTTAGGAGCGGTTGGCCCGTGCATTAGTGCAGACGTGTATGAAGTGGGGCAAAATGTGATTGATGCGGTTACACAGGCCTTTCCTGAGCATGTGCCTGAATTATTGATCCCCCAACCTAACAGACCACGGCCGCATTTTGATTTACCCAAGGCCAATCTCATCAATTTTCAACGGGCAGGCGTTGAGCAGGTTGAACTCTCCGGTTTGTGTACCGGCTCACAAACAGATCTCTTTTTTTCACATCGAGCAGAAAAGGGGAAAACCGGCCGGTTTGGAGTCGTGATGATTCTGCCGGAACAAACGGTCTGAGGTTAGCCTTTAGAAAAAAAGACGGCTGTACATAATTAGACTCTAATATCTGGTATTTATTAACAGGGGAAGAAATGGCGACTAAAAAAGTACTTTTTACAAACAGTAACAATGAAAAAATCGGAGCACGCTTAGACAGTCCAGACGGTGTTGTCAAAGCTTACGCCTTGTTCGCTCACTGCTTTACCTGTCACAAAAATCTAAATGCGATACGCAACATTAGTCATGCACTCACAGCGGCCGGAATCGCAGTTTTACGTTTTGATTTTACCGGTTTAGGCGAAAGCGAGGGTGATTTTGCAGATACAAATTTTTCTTCAAACGTAGATGATTTGGTTGCGGCCGCTCAGTTTTTGGCGGCCGAATTTGAAGCACCCAAACTGATCATTGGCCATTCACTTGGCGGTGCGGCCGTTTTGATGGCGGCATCACGCTTACCAAATGTTCAAGCCATTGCGACCATTGGTGCCCCTTGCGATCCTGAACATGTGACTCACATGATTCAATGCTCAATTGACGAGATTGAAGCAAATGGATATGCAGATGTTTTGCTAGCCGGGCGGCCGTTTACAATCAAAAAACAATTCCTAGATGATTTAGCTGCGCAAAATATGACAGCTATTATTCGGTCGCTCAAACGGCCGTTACTCGTATGCCATTCACCCATCGACAACACAGTCGGGGTCGACAACGCAGGGCATATCTTCAGCAGCGCCTTACATCCCAAAAGCTTTTTATCACTTGGAAAAGCCGATCATTTGCTAACAAAAGGAGCTGATGCGACCTATGCAGGCGAGATGATTGCGACATGGGTTATGCCGTACCTTTAGACATTAATAACGCCAAGTGCGTTCTTCCACTATGCAACTCTTCCCTTTCGTACTTGTGTGTATCTCCGCCGTGACCCACGGCATCTGGAACTTTTTAGCCAAAGGCGCTGGCAATAAGGACATTTTTATCGGCTTAAGCAAAGTCTCCGAAGCAGTCATCTTTCTCATTCCATTTATTTTTCTTTTGAATCGCGAAGGGTATGGGGATAGTCAGTGGCTCATTTTTGTGGCGATCGCTTCCTGCTTTGTCTTTCTCAACTACTTCTTCTTATCTCAAGCCTATAAACATGCTGATTTATCAGTCGCCTATCCGATTTCTCGTTCTAGCATTTTGTTTTTACCCTTCCTGGCGTTTTTCTTCATCGGCGAGCGCATCGATGCGATTGGTTTTACATCGATCATTTTGATTTTAATGGGGGTCTTGTGCCTTCAACTTCAAGAATTTAGTAGGCACGAGTTGGGGCAGATGGCTAAGAAGCTGGCCCGGCCGGGAATTGTTTTCGCTCTTTTGGCCGCCTTAATGGCAGCATCTTATACCCTTTGGGACAAAGTGGCCGTATCTCGTATTCACCCGTTTCTCTATTTTTACAGCTATACCTTTATAACCGCCCTTTTCTATCTTGTCTTTTTTGGAGCAAAGTTTAAACGGACAGAAATCAAGGCTGAATGGAAGCAGAAAAGATGGCAGATTGTGGCCGTTGCCTTGCTTAACACCTTTACTTATCTGATTGTTTTGACCGCTTTGGCGATAAGCAAAGCTTCATATGTCGGGGCTTTGCGACAGTTAAGTTTGGTGATTGGGGTTGTACTCGGGTGGCGATACCTAAATGAGGAGCGTTCTGTGCCCCAGATGGTGGGGGTGGGGCTTTTGATAATTGGAAGTGGGCTTATTGCGTTTGCGCGTTAAATCTGCTGGTCAGTTACCCGATGATTTGCTCAAAATAGCGTAGCCAATTTTCACCCATAATCCCGGCCGTTTCTTCGGCCGAAAACCCTACATCTCGTAAACCAGCTTCAACCACACCAAAATCTAACGGCGTTTTAAACCACGTCTGCCATTCGGGCCAACCCGCTTTTGCGGCTGGCCCAGCTGGACCGTGGCTGACTGTATGAGTCCAGCGGCCGCTACGCAACCAATCTAAATATTCGGGCGTGCATTTGCGTACCAAATCTGTTCCAATCCCCAATTTTTCAGCCCCCATTAATTCGGCCGCTCGTGCAATTGATTCGCAAAACTGTTGCAGGGTCACATCTGGCCCACCAATCAGGAAAGGATAAAGGCTGCAGCCCAGCATACCGCCTGCGGCCGCCAATTCGGTCAAGACCGTTTGCGACTTATTACGTGGGATATGGCTGAGCCAATGCGGATTTGAGTGGGTTACCGCCACCGGTTGCTCTGAAAACCGAATGGCATCCAGCGTTGTTTGTTCACCCACATGGGAAAGATCAACAACCATGCCGAGCCGGTTCATCTCTTTGACCACTTCCCGGCCGAAGCGTGTTAATCCGCCGTCTGTCTGTTCATAGCAGCCCCCGCCAAGTAGGCTGGCGTTGTTATAGGTAATCTGCATGACCCGAATGCCTAACCGGTGAAATACCTCAACCATGCCTAAATCATCTTCTATCGGGGATGGCCCTTGAAAGCCGAGCAGAATACCCACTTTGCCAGAAGCCTCGGCCTTGCGAATATCAGCGGCCGTTTGCACCGGCATAATCAGGTCGGGATACATCCGAAAAAAACGATACCACTTATCGACCTGCGATAGCGTTTCGCGGGCCGTTTCCCATACCGCCAACGTGACATGGGCGCAGGTTACTCCGCCTGCTTGAGCCTCTTCAAAAAGGGATTTGTCCCAATTGGAACAGTTTAATGCATCGATAATCATAGGCCGAGATTAACAGGGTTTGCAGGCAAGGGCGAATCAAACGACAATTTAGCAATCATGTTAAAACTTCGCTCGTGGCTCCTCAGTTTTGCTTTCAAATCAGAACGGCTTTTGTGGCTAGGCTTAGCTCCCAAACGGTGGATTCAGCTTAGCCTAGGTCTACTTCTAATTATCTCTTTTCTGTATGCTGCTAGATGGTTAGCCTTAACTTGTGTGGTCGCCTTTTTGCTACAGCGTTTTGTTTATCGTTGGGCACGTAAGGCCGGATATACCACATTTATTCCGAGTGCTGAACCGTCAGAGTCATGGGCGGGGGAAACTTTAGCTACTACGGAAAAAGTTGAAATTCGAGGGACTGGTAACTTTTTACTGGGGGATACAGAGCGGCGCTTAATCTTGGTTTCGGGTGAATGTTGGCAATTGCCGATTGGAGAAATTGCGTTGATGTTGGAAGCGGCTCCCGGCCATTTTGCTTATCAGTTTATCGATCCTAAATCGATAGAGCAGGTGCGCTTTGGACACATTTGGTTTGGTAGCAACAGCGAAATAGCAATTGAAGTGCAATTTCAAACTGATTGGATCCAAGCTGACACGCAGATTAAGCTGGGCTGGCAAAAAGATGAAGATGTTTTTGAAAAGAGGGGGCGGCGCATAGTTGTGCTTTCATTTAATGAGATGGCATCAGCGCAGCAACTTTGGGATAAGCTATCGATGTAGTCTATAAAAATAATGGATTCTTTGATGAATGCTGTAGTTTTTGATTGATGACAGGCGATAAGATGATGAAATGAATGCAGAATGCAGTCAAGCGTCCCATCATTTCGTCAGAAAAACCACATTAAGGACGAAAGAATAAATAATTGTAATTGTTCAGCAGCCTAGGAAAATTGAGTTTGCAGGTGTGGCTTTAGTTACTTTAATCGGAAAAACAACGGCTGAAGCCATTACTACGAACAGGTACTAAATGGTTACAAATAATTTGCTATCGGCCGGGGCTACCTCTCTTCCCACTCTCTCTTCAACATGGCGTACTGATATTCACTGCCCCAAGAGCCTCCATCCCGATAATTTTCAACACTGTGCCCTTCAAGCCGAAAACTCAACCGCTGGAGCAAACGCCAAGATGGTTCATTTCGGGTATCACAACCTGCACTTACGCGGTGCATGTTCAACGTGTTAAACAGGTAGCCTAGCAACCCTGTAACCGCTTCTGTCGCATACCCTTGCCCGTGAAATTGACGCGCAAGGGTATAGCCTATCTCAGCCTGAATCCCATCTTCGGCCGTATGAAAAGCACAATCTCCGATAAGCTCCCCTGTGGTTTTAAATGCGATTGCAACTTGATACCACTCGCCAGGCTGTGCAGGAACGGCCGTTTCACTTGCGGTAACAAATGCCAGAGCATGTTCATACGAGTAAGGGGCTGACCAGCCCTGGTATCGGGCCACAATCGGGTCGTTACGCCAGTTAAAAAATGGCTCAACATCAGCCCTTGAGAATGACCTGAGAATAAAAGATTTTGTTTCACAAATGATCATATTAATATCTTGGCTTTTTAGCACGCACGCCGGGCGATATAAAAGGATAAATCATCCTTTTATAGTTCTCAGATCGCCTCGCAGCCGTCCTAAAAAGAGTTGCAATGGATGATTGTTTTCTAAGGATGGCTCTAGGCCCGATGGTGTTGCCAAAAGGTATTGGTCACAATATCAACTTCAAAATAGTCGAGAATGCGTTCGATTGGGAAAAACAGAGAAACTTGATCGTTGCCAGCAAAGCCGAGGCCAACCGGCCGATGATCACTATCAAAAATCACGATGCCAGAGTCGCCAGCAACCATAAGTGACGTTGTTTCGATGAGTCCGCTAAAGGTGGCTGGGTGTTGCTCGCCATCTTCTGTGACCCACGGAACAGTAACGGATGAATCGATAGATAGGATTTTTCCATGCACCAATCCATTTGCGCGACTAAACCCACTGATAGATGACCCTAACTGGGGTTTTGTGTCTTCACCCAGAAAATTGCCATCAGGTAGTTGAGGTGAAACCTCTTGTGTGTTATGAACCGAAGATAGGGTTGCCGAGAGGTTAAACGGCCCATCATCTGGGTTTGGTGAGGGTTGGGTCCAATCAGTTAAATAGGCGATAACGTCTTTTTGTGGATGTCCACCATCCGCTTGGGCCGGTTGAATAATGACCTCACCATCACTAAAACCACCCACATTAAGTCCCGAACCATCACACAGTACATAAATGTCATCTGTGTTGTGACGCGAGACGACCAGACATCCAAATGTAGCAGCGCCACCCCGGGCGTTACTCATACTGCTTCCGGGTCCGGCCGGCCGATGGCGGCTAGAGAGATCAAGTTTGCCTCCGGTCCAAAATGACAAATCGATATCGGGTCGATATTTGGCGACTAACGTAACCAATCGGCCGGTTTGTTTACGATTTTCAAGATAAACAATTAGTTCTTGAATACGCTCAGACAGCCCACCAGCCCCCAAATCATCATAATCAACCTCTAATTCAAAGCAGAGGTCTTTGATTTCAACAAGAGAAAAGCGTTCATTGAGAATGCTTTTTAGTTTTACTAATTCTTCCATAATTACATCTATCTCTAAAAAACTAAGGAACGGAAATTAAATCACTGGCGCATCTTCGCACCTACGGTGCTCAGAATCTTTTTCTGAGTGTTTTGGAAAGCGCTTGAGCACTTTCCAAAACACTCATTTTAAGGGGCGAGCCGACTGCGTCGGCTCGCCTTGTTTTTCAAGTGGTAACAGTTACTGAATTCTTAATTCTAAAGGGTCTAATTCATATTTAAACGGGTTAAAGCATCAAAGAAGATAGCTTTAACCTGTGGTTCTAAAAAGTTCTGTAGCTGTTTGTTTTGGCGGCCAATAATGCGTTGTTGCCAAGCCTTATCTTGCCAAATGTCCATAACAAGCTGCGCCATTATATTATATTTTTTTTCACCCACAGTGACACTTGCCCCGCCCAGTGTGCCGGTTACAGCAGTTGAGCGATAGGCCAAAATCGGCAATTCAAAATGCATACTTTCGATCAAGGGCATTCCAAATCCTTCATGCTCACTCAGGCTAACATACAGATCGGCCGCACAGTAGCCGCCCGCCATCTCAGCAAAAGAGACACTGCCGAGCAGATGAACAGACTCAGCAACCCCTAGTTGCTCGGCAACATAACGGACCCAGTCAACATAAGCGGGCATCCAGTGTGAGCCGATCAAAACCAGTTGTGTTCCTGACTCTAGTTTTTTACAAGCATAAAGCAAGCGGACCAAATCTTCCTGGCATTTATTGGGAGATAGTCGGCCGACAAATAGCAGTACAGGGCCATCTTTTTTGATGTTTAGCAGAACCGGCTCTGTCTGTTCAAACTGCTTGGCTTCAAAAGTAATCGGAACAACGGTCACGTTTTTGAACCCGGCTGCTCGCATTTCAGAGCAATTAAACTCAGAAACACCAATCCCGGCCGAAGCGACAGATCCCATCTGATTTAGTTGTGTAACCCCTAACTTTGTCAACCGAACCAACTCAGGATGCGAGCCAGCGAACCAATGAGCCGGAGTCACATTGTGATAAACCGGGATAAGACTTGATGCGTGCTGGCTTAATAGTTGATCGACAATCGGGCTGCCCAAGCTGTGATGGTAGATCAACCCTTTTTCCTGCCCATTGGTTTGATAGCTGTGCCATGGCCGGATTTTGCTTTTACACCCATCGTCGATTGAAGTGGCATAAATCTCGCTCACATAGCCCGCTTCTTGAAGCCAACGTTGCCATAAGATGGCGTTTTGCGTAATCGCATCACGCGGAGTCGCCCCGATAATGAGCTGGTGTAAAACCGGTCGACTCATCGCTTGTCCTCCTGGCTCTTTTCTTGTTGTGCGACCTGGCTTTTCAACCGGTCAATTTCGGCCTGCTGCGTGTCTACAATTTGAGTTAAAGCATCAATTGCTTCGATTAACTGTGTTTCAACCCGACTATGCGTTACCCCTGAGCGATTGACGTAAAAGAGAACAAGTTCGTGCATTTGACCACGAATTCGCCCCCATAGTTTTCCTAAAATTGGGGTTGATAGGGCGGGCGAGTTGGCAAGATGTGGGGCGGTTTCGGCCGCATCCATTGCGCGTTTGGCCCCAGCTAAATAATGACCGATGGTTTGGGTCGATGGTGTAGACAGGAAGGCGGTTTTAGCTTTTGCAGGCAAAAAATGGGGAATATCGGCCAAAAGCACATCGGTTCCAGCATTGGCTTCGATTTTAGAAATGATGTGGGTTTCAAGATCAGCGGCCGAATGAACCTCGTCAGTAAACTCTAGCCCCAATCCAAAGTGTATTTTGTTCTCTTTCCTATCAGTCATATGCTTATCTTTAATCAGCCGTATGTCGTTCGATCTGCAACTGGTTCTTTTCGGCAATTTGGTCAATGAGTTGAATATAGCCGTCGATTACGATGTCCCATGAATAGGATGTTTCAACATATGCACGGCCGTTTTTTCCCATCGCCGCAGCTTCTTCTTCATGATCTAAAATCCAATCAATCATCGCAATAAATTCTTCATGATTGCCATAGTATAAACCACCATTTGCCTGTCTTACATGCTCAACCAAAACATCGCTTAGACCGTTCACAAGCACCGGTTTCTCGGCCAGCCAAGCATCCATCAGCACCAGTGAAAAGCTTTCTTTGATCGAAGGTTGGCAAAACACGGTCGCACCTGCAAACGCATTGCGCTTATCTTCGGCCGAAACAAAACCAAGGTCAAATACCGTATTGGTTAAATCATGTGGGATTTGAGCACTACCGGGACCAATTAAAATAAGCTTGAGCTGTGAATGTCGGCCACTTTCCTGTTGATAAAGGCGCCAATAACTAAATAATTGCCCCAGATTTTTGCCAGCATCTTTACGCCCAGCGTAAAGCATGTATCGCGTGTGAATTGAGTATTTTTCCTTAAACGCTGCGGGGGAAGCTGAATCATGATGCGAGATATCAACCCCTCCGCCCAAAACAGCCTGAATTTGATTGGCAGGCAATGAATAAAGGTTTCTGGCTAATCGGTACTCGCTTTGGGTCTGCCAAATAATCGCTCTAGCCATCGGAATAATTTGGCTAAATAGTGATTGGTATACATACCCTTCATCATGCAAGCAGGGTATGAGGACGCTGTTTCGGCCGACGAGTGGCAGCCCATTAAATGTTGTGGGAAAAAGATAGGGGATAAAAAAGAAAAGGTAGCGATCACGATTCTGATAAAGAGCGGCTAGCAATTCGGGGCAATTAATAAACTCGTCTGCAAAACCGACCGTCTCCTCAGGGGTAAGCAACGTTCGGCCGATAATCTTTTGATTAATCATGTCAAAACCGGCTTTATCACGAGGCAAAACCGGATAACGGTGCACCGTTATCCCTTCCTCTTGAACAGTGCCTGCACGATGACTGTTAGTCGCCCAATCAGCAAAAAAGTCTTTGATACAAGTGGTAAACACCTCTACACTATAGCCAGCTTTAACAAGTTGCTGCACAGTGCTACGAGCTTCCGACTCGGCGCCACCGGGAATACCTTTGCCGTACCACGGCAGAACAAATGCGAGTTTCATTCGGCCGTCGTTGCCCCGTTTTGCGGTGCCATTTGCTGCCCCAGCTTTTCGATCTCCAACCCCAATTCATTAATCAATTGGCTGTTTAACCGATTAACCCGTGCTTGCTCCGACAAAACTTGATTCAAGTAAAATAGAATAACTTGATGAAGCGCCGTTCTGAAACGGTCGATCAGCCCACCAATGATCGGAATATCTGTTTTGGTAACCTGTAGCTGAAGTTGGTGCTGCGAGATGCTTGCTTGATAAAGGTTTTCATAAAAGTCAGCCGAAAAGTAGTCCCCGTCCACTTTTAAATAGGACATTTTCCCACTGCTTCTGCCATAGTCAGCCAGAATCTGTTTACGAATGTCGCCTATAATTTTTTCAATTTCAGTTTGAATTGCTGATGGTTGATTGTCTATCGTCAAATCTTCCTCACTTTTAGAAACGCAAATCTTGGGGCAAATATAAACTATGCCGCTCAATACCAGCCTATTAATTACTGGCCGCTAATAGCTGTTCCACAATATTCTCAAGCCATTCAATCATTTCATGGGCCACTACCTGCGGGTGATGATGGGCTTGAATCTCCGCATGGCACGCTTCACCCAGCGTTTTTAGTTGATCGTGATCGGCCGCGGCCATCTGCATCGCAGAGGCCAACGCATCTGCTGACCCTGGCTGTATTTTAATACAGCAGTCGGGCAGTTCCCCGTACCAACCGTGATCATACACGATCACCGGCCGCCCAGCCCCCATACTACGAATGACCACGGCCGATGTTTCGCCAACGGTAGGCTGGCGCAAATTTATAAGCACGTGAGCCTGGGACAAATGCTGCTCAAAAACTTCTATCGATTCGATATAACCGGTCTGAATGACAACTTCATTGAGCTGACGCTCGTTAATCCACTGCTGAACAGGAACGCCTGCAACCGCTTCACCAATCAATCGTAACTCAGCCTGAACACCACGCGCGACAAGCTGCTGTAATGCGTCCAAAACTTTGTCTATCTGCTTTTCTGGGGTGATTTGCCCAGCACAAGCAAAAATAGTTTTAAATGTGCTCGCAGGCCACGGGGCTATTTGGGCTTGCGGCCGTCCAAGTTGCCGAATTACTTTGATATTTGTTTTGGGGTTTATTTTGAGATCTGATGGGGTCACATTGTTTGCTGCAATCAAATCAGCCACAAACTGGCTATGAACCATCACGCCTAATGCGCCGTCTACCAACCGCTGGTTAAAACAAAGATGATCCTGGATTTGATTGATGCCAGGGTAAATATGGTCAAAATTTTTATTAAAATCGGCCGGAAATGATTCATACACGACCTCACGAAAATAAGCGGCCGACCGCTGTTGGCCTACCGTTTTTTGAGTCATAAATCCATTTAACCAAAACTCGTGTAACACGACAATCCCTGGGACTTTTATAGCCTGGTCATAAATTTTTTGATGCAAGATATGATTCCCAATCTGATAAATAGGAAAATCAAATTCAAACCGTCGCTCACCCACAGATTCAATCGGATAGCGCTTAAGGTGATTAAGTGATGGGACATCAAAAACGGCCGGATCATTCACAAATAGGGTCACATCTGCAAACTCAGAGATCGCTTCAACCAATTCAACACTATAGTCAGCAATGCCAGAACGCTCTGGAGGGAAAGGACTACACCAAGCTAAGCGCAACACAAACTACTCCTCCATTATTTGCAGATTATCATCCGCTTCAGCTTCTAGCTTCTCAATTCTTCGTTGTTGCTGAATCACAATCGTCGTCAGTTCGGCCAACTGCTTCCGTGTTTGGGTTAATTCTTGATCAACCCCTTGCAGCCCCTCTTTTAAAAATACACTTGTCTGGTTTTGCAGAATGTTGATTTGGTTTTGCTGCTGTATCAAATAGCGTATCGCCCACCGTGCAGCTAGCCCATGAGCAAAGTGACGCAGGCGGCCGGCAAGCGTGTGGGGGAACTCAAACTCTTGCACAATAACCAAATGGCCGTTTTTCGCCTGATCTCCATCGTTACCCATTTTGCTTAAACTCCCACTGGGCGGGCAAAGCTAAAAATCCGTAATTTTCACCCGCATCAACATAAGTGATCTCAAACGTTTGGCACCGATCAATAAAGTCAAACGTATGCACACCCTGCTTATCGTGGATCGATACATTGAAATGATATATCCCAGGCAATAATGGGATAGCATCAATGTGATAGTTAATTTCACCCCACTTCTCTAGTATCCCGAAATCAAGCCCTGCACCGTAGCTGGTTGGGCTATTTAACTGTACTCCATCCCCACTGCGATAAATTGATAGCCCAAATTGAGGGTTTTCAATGGGCTCTTTTGCTTCCCACTCCATACAAACAGACAATGGCTCGTTGGCCCGAAATATATTTGCGGGATTTCCATCTACATCAACAAGCTGAACCGAGCGAAAACGAATTTCCCCTGACCCCCAGCGTTGTCCAACGTTATCAACCGTCTGTTTCAACATCTTTCCGGCCGCTTGCTGGCGCATAAAATCAGTATAAGCGGACAACACTTGACGAGGCTCACCCGTCATTTTAAGCTCGCCATGATGTATCCATATAAGCCGATCACAAATATTTTGCAACGAGCGTAAATCATGGCTGACAATGATCATAGTGACATGACTCCGCTTAAGATCGTGTAAACGTTGAAAACATTTATCTTGAAACGATTGGTCCCCAACGGCCAAAATTTCGTCGATAAAAAGAATCTCGGGCATGACGTAAATAGCAATACTAAAAGCGAGGCGCATAAACATGCCCGATGAGTAATGCTTGACCGGAATTTCGATAAAATCACCCAGCTCTGAAAAGCTGATAATATCGTCAATAATCCTGATGATATCTGCACCTGATAGTCCCAACAGAGCTCCACCTAATTTAATGTTTTCCCGGCCGGTTAGATCAAAGTGTAGCCCTGCCCCCAATTCTAGTAGCGCACTCAGACGGCCGTTCACTTCAATCTCACCCTCAGTTGGATTGATGATTTTTGCCGCTAATTTAAGCAGGGTACTTTTACCACTGCCATTTGTGCCTACAAAACCAACCGTTTCCCCTTTTTTTATATCAAAACTGATATTTTTGATCGCGTAAAAATAATTCTCCGAATCATCGTCCGATTTGCCCGACATTCCAAAAATGGAACCGATTCTCTGTAGAAACGGAATCGATTTATGGGAATCTAGTTTGAATTTCTTTGTGATGTTTGTAAACCGAATAGCGGTATCTGACATAGAACGATCTACCCTGTTTATTTAATGGGTCAATAGGCCAGTGTCAATAAGCACTGACTAAAATTATCATTTAGACGCGAGCTTTGAAGCTTGCAACTTCTGAATATTTTACCTCATTCGAACTTGGGTAGGGGTGAAAATGAAAAAACGCCGAGTAACTTTACATTACTCGGCGTTTTTATTAGTTTGTCTGTTTTAGAGAGTGAATCTTAAATTAGACGTGACCTATGCAGCTGCTTTTTTCTGTTTCGCTTTTGCTGCCTTCGCCCGCTCTTTGCGATAAGCCACAATCCTTGATTTGATCACATCAAAGCGTAGCACCAAAAAGACGGTCAAAATAACTGCAAATGTAGCTGGGTAGTTGTAATCATTCTTCGCTTGCCAAATATAGTGAACCACAGCCAGAATCGCTGATAAATAAACAGCTTTGTGCAACGTTTTCCACTTTTTCCCCAACTTGCGCATCGCCCATTTGGTAGAAGTGAGTGCCAGTGGCAACATAACCAAAAGACTTCCAAAGCCAAATAGCGCATATTGTCGAGAAATGATTTCAGTCCAAACAACGCCTAAGTCAAGACCATAGTCAATGACAGCAAAAATAAGCAGATGAAGCATCGCGTACATAAAGGCATACAGCCCAAGCGGCTTGCGTAATGGGCCTAAAATGCTCCAGCCAAAAATCGTATTCAGTGGCGTAATGGCTAAAGACAAAACCAGCAAAAAGATTGCCGGATACCCTGTTCGCAAAATCGCTGTATTGATTTCATCTGAACCAAGGTTATATGTATAGTAATCGATATAGAGCCAAATTAATGGAATAAGTGAGCCGATGTGCGTGACCACTTTTAACCACTGCAACTGTTGCTTTTTGCTTATATTATTTATAGAAAATGCTGCCATCTTAGACCTCGTAGTTACTTTAAAGCTGATATTTAGAAATCTACCCGAAGGTCCATGCCATCATACAGGGAAGCGACTTGCTCTGCATAGCCGTTAAATGGAAGCGTCTCACGTCTAGCAAACTCACCAATACGTCGCTCACTGGCTTGTGACCACCGTGGGTGATGAACTTCAGGATTAACATTCGAGAAGAAGCCATATTCATTAGGTGCGGCCGATGTCCATAACGATACAGGTTGCTCTTCAACCAATTCGATCTTAACAATAGATTTAATGCTCTTGAAGCCGTATTTCCAAGGGACAACAAGGCGAAGGGGGGCACCATTTTGAGGCAGAATCGGATTTCCATAAACGCCTGTCGCCATTAAAGTTAAGTCATTCATCGCTTCGTCAAGGCGCAATCCTTCAACATATGGCCATGTGTACCAGCGGCTCGCTTGCCCTGGCATTCTTTCTGGATCAAGCAGGGTTTCAAAGCGTACATATTTCGCCTTTGAAGTGGGGTCAGCCTCTTTGATTAGCTGTGCGAGGGAAAATCCTTGCCATGGAATGACCATCGACCAGGCTTCAACACAACGCAGCCGATAAATACGCTCTTCTTGATCATACTTTTTGAGCAGATCGCTCACATCAACGGTGCTAGGGTTATTGACAAGTCCACCGATTTCAACGGTCCATGGATCGGTCTGAAAACCTTCGGAAAGCGGAGCTACACCATTTTTGTCAGTGGTGAATTCATAGTAATTGTTGTAGCTAATAATGTCTTGGTACGGGGTTAGTACATCGCCTAATTCATCTGTTTGTGCAACGGTCTGAGCCACTGAAACATCGACTTGTTCACTAGGTGCTGCGCCAACGGGGGCTTCGGGTTTGACGGCGGTTTCTGGTGGCCGTGAAGGCCGACAAGCGGTCAACATCGCCCCGGCCGCAATCGAGCCTGCACCACGTATAAACTGACGGCGAGACGCATAAAGTGTCTCAGAAGTTATTTCGGAAGATGGGATTTCTAACCCTGTTTTTGTTTTTATTAGCATCGTATTTCACTCTCTTATTTCTATATGATCGATCAAAATTGATTTTGCCGATTTGCATATGATAAGGGTGATTGTACGCCTAACTCATGTGCAGTTATCTGAATTTAAGACACCGGTTAGATCACTGTAATCTATTTGTAATAAATAGATGCCGTTTCAGGCAGTTCTGAGCACCAGCGAGGTTGAACATCTAAGAATCTATCGTCCGGCCGAATTTTAGCCAAAAATTGGCATCGGTCAGTTTACATAATAGATAACACTAAAAAGCAGGCGAAAGCTATAGAGAATTGGTTTGATTTGTCTTGTTGCCATCTGCGGTAGCTGGCTGAGCCATTATGATGCAGGATTAAGGTTTGTAGAGGCAATCACATTCGTTGGAAAATCTGCTCTAAACGGCAAACGCTGGTGCGAATGTGTCGCCCAGCATGTAAATATCGCCATTCCGGGGCGACACATTTTTCGAATCGTTAGGCGCAGAACATTGATCCGCCGGAAAATGTGTCGGCCGTACACGCATCCTTGCCGAGCGGCTGCGTAAATTCTCGCCCGTGGCATGGCGATTGTTGGCAAAAACCGGATTGCGTTCATTCCGTCGGGCGAGTTCCCCTCACGGTTTGCATTCTGTTTGTTGATTGCTAGGGTCGGGTATCTCGCACCCTACGGCGTTTGTCGTGCCTCGACACATCTCCCTCAGTAGGATAGATAAGATGAGATGAGCGTGTAGGTAATCAGAGCTCATCTCATCAACTCTCAGACTCTCAGTTAAAGGGGCCCATAAAACCAGTTGCCTGGTGCATCGGGGTCATTGCTTGAAAAGAACTGCTGATGGAGCAGAACAAACTCATCAAGAGAGATTGAACCATTGCTGTTCATGTCGAGCCGTTTAAACACGTCGTCCGTCCATTCGGCTTCGACCCCGGCCGCTTTAAAGAACTGGCCGTATTCTTTTGCCGAAATTTGACCATTGCCGCCGAAATCAAACGTTTCAAACAACACTTGGCTGTGTCGACGCGATTGGTCTAAGACTTCAGGCTCTTTGCTACGCTCAACCATCGAGTCCATCATGGTTAGATGGTCTTCTAGCGAAACGCGGCCGTCATCGTTGTAGTCGGCCGGTTTCCAGAAGAATTCCCAGACCCCGTGATGAATCCCATCGATTTGGGTCTTTTTACTATGGTTCGCTTCCCAGCCCAAAATCGAAGCGATATTTTCGGTTAGTTTATGATAATCATTTTGGGTCACAAACCCATCGTTATCAGTATCCCTGATCTGAAAATGCTTAGTAAATTTCGCTTTTTGTAAGTCTGTTAACATTGTTTTGTCTCTCCAGGATAGAAATGAATGGTTTTAAATGTACCTTTCAGCTAACAAAAGTATAGGTTTTACGATACGTTATCTTGCCTCAAAAAATCTAAAAAATGCCTCAACTATCTTTAGCCGATGCCTAGTTCTGTTTGATTATTTGCATAGTTTTTATTGCCTCTTTGCGCCCTCTTCTAAATCCTGCTAAATTACCGTCCAGTTGGTCTGTAACTGACACTTCGCTTACAAGCCAATCTTTTTTCACCCTTTATCCCTTCACCTTTCCCCTTCAAAAAGAGGTTCCATGTCACGCATTCGCAAACGGTCGGCCGGTAAAGCCAATCTCAAAAAAGAACGTCAAGTTAGTTCATTCTTCGATGTCCCAGTTCGTCAGTGGCGCAACCCGTATCCTGCCTATGAAATTGCCAATAGCGAGATGCTGGCAGAGGTTCATGACGCATCGATGAAGATTCTCGAAAATACCGGCATGCGTTTCCAAGATGAAGAAGCGATGGAGCTATGGGAAAAAGCGGGAGCCAAAGTGGATCGCAAAACCCAACACGTCTGGATCGATCGTGGCTTGCTGATGGAGCTTGTCGCAAAAGCGCCGTCAGGTTTTACCTTCCGCAGTCGCAACCCGGCCCGCAGCCGTTTTATCGGCGAAAATGCGATCAACACTTTTGCTTCGGCCGGATGTGTGTTTATCCGTGACCTGGATCGTGGCCGACGGCCGGGCGAGCGTCAAGACTTTGTCACCCTCACAAAAATGGTCCAGATGACCAACGCCATTCACCTCAGCACCTTACAAAGCGTGGTGATGCACGATGTGGCCGTGCCAGAAAAGCATCTTCAAAACTTTTGGATCGGTAGCACAATGACCGACAAACCGCAGATGACGATTTCGCACGGCCGGGCGATTACCGGCGATGGGATCGAAATGGCAAAAATCATCCATGGAGAAGACCTACGGCCGGAAGATGGCCCCGTTACCGGCGGTGTGATCAACGTCAACAGCCCGCTTGTGTATGACGAGCGGATGCTGGGGGGCATGATGACCTTCGCCAAACATGGGCAATTTACCGTTGTGACCCCGTTTATCCTATCGGGGGCCAACAGCCCTATCACCATTATTGGGGCGATTGCCCAGCAGAACGCTGAAGCATTGGCCGGAATCGCCCTACTCCAACTGGTGCGGCCGGGTGCGCCGTGCATCTACGGCGGCTTTGCGACCAACGTCGATATGAAAAGTGGTGCGCCCTCGTTTGGGACGCCAGAAGGGGCTTGGGCCTTGATGTTAGGAGCGCAATTGGCTCGCTTTTACGGTGTACCTTATCGAGGGAGTGGCACGCTCAACACGTCTAATGTGCCAGACGCCCAAGCAATGTCTGAATCGATGTGGTCATTGTGGCCATGCGTTTTAGCCCATACTAATATGATTTTCCATGCGGCCGGATGGCTTGAGTCAGGGCTGACCCACTCGTTGGAAAAGTTTGTGATGGATGTTGAAAATCTGTCGATGATGCAGCACTTTTTGGCGGGGCCGGAAGTGGGAGAAGATGCGTTTGCGCTTAAAGAGATTCATGAGATCGGCTCCGCTGGGCATCACTTTGGTACGGAACATACGAAAGCCCGTTTTTCAAATGCGTTTTATGCTCCGTTTTTGCACGACCGACGCAACAACGGCCAATGGGCGGCCGAAGGCAGCGATGATAGCGTGACGCGCGCCAACAAGTTGTGGAAAACGATTGTTAAACAATATGAAGAACCGGCGTTTGATTCAAACACAAAACAAGCTTTGGCCGAATATGTTGAAAAGCGGGCTAAAGAGTTGGAAAATGTAGATCTTTATGATTAAGTACGCCGCCCCTTCGGCAGGCTCAGGGAGCTTCGTCGAACGCCTACCGAAGGGGCAATGATTAAATTACAACAATTTCTGAGGCGATATGTTGAGGCTGGACGCATGGTACAGGAACTTAGTCTGCATAAAGTGAATTTGCGCATCATTTTGATTTTTACTGAAAACCCGCCATCAATTTGATGATTGGTGTTGTTTTGCCCACTAGCGAGTAAAATGCGTGTGAGCCTGCACCATTTAAAGTTCATATTAACTAAAAATTGATTTATGCTCGCTACCATACTTGAAGCGTTCACGATTACTATCAAAGAGAGGATGAGTTGAAACAAAACCGAAAAGCTCAGTCAAAACATAACAAGAATCAGTATGGGAAGCCGTATCAAAAATCAGAAACAGCCAGCCAGCCCTCCCAAAGAGACGCACAGAGCAGACCGGCAAAAGCAAGCACCCCTAAACCACCGAAAGGGCCAGATCCTGATCGATTAACCCGACGCAACACGGTTATGGAAGCTTTGAGAGCCAATCGACGCAAATTTAAGGTTCTCTACATGCAGACAGATATGCAAGACAAGTTGGCTCGTCCGTTAAAACAGGCTGCAAAAGATGTGGGCGTACGCATTGAAGAAGTTGAAAAAAATCGTTTGGGAAATTTAGCCGGAGCGGGTGACCATCAAGGTGTGGTGCTTGAGGTGGGCGACTATCCATATTGCGAGGTTTTCCATATTCTGGAACGAGCCAAAGAGTTGGGCGAAGCACCGTTTATTTTGATTATGGACTTGGTTCAAGGAACTTATAATGTAGGGACCTTGTTACGCACGGCCGAAATCGTTGGGGTTCATGGGGTGATTGTGCAAGATCGACGTGCGCCGGAAATCACGCCGCTCATTGTTCAACATTCGCAAGGTGCGGCCGAACATTTGCGTATCGCCAAGGTCACTAATTTGACCAAAGCGTTAGACGAGTTAAAAGCGGCCGATGTTTGGGTTGCAGGTCTAGATTTTGGCGAAGATGCGCAAAAGCTAGGAACCATCGATTTAAACCGGCCGTTGGCGATTGTTGTTGGGCATGAGGGAGACGGCATTCGTCGTTTAGTACGTGATTCATGCGATTTCATCCTTGAAATACCACAACGGGGTCAAGTAGAGTCATTAAACGCGGCCGTTGCAGGCTCTGTTGCTTTGTATTCAGCTTGGCAAGCTCGCGGGTTCTAATCGAGTTATAGATGCTATAGGGGCTACTAACACCGGTCCATTATTAGATTTACGCTACTGGTTATTGATGTTTCTAGTCTATAGTTATTTAATATCGCCTCAATATTTTATAGGATTAATTTTTTGGCTGAAAAAACAACAGAAAACTCACTAGATTTCAAGAAACTACTCCCGGTTCTAGTCGTAGTCCTAGTTGACATATTGGGGCTTACAATTCTGATCCCTGTTTTGCCGTACTATGCCATCGCCTTTGGAGCCGATGCACTGACTATCGGCTTATTGGGGGCTAGTTACCCAGCCATGCAATTCTTGTTTGTCCCGATTCTAGGGTCATTGTCTGATCGTATCGGCCGGAAACCGGTTTTAGCGGCAGCACAAGTTGGTACATTTATTAGCCTGCTTATCCTTGGCTTTTCAGGCGCGCTTTGGGTGATATTCCTCTCACGCATCTTAGACGGAATTACCGGAGCGAATCTAGCGACAGCTCAGTCGGTTATTACAGATAGCACCGATGAAGAAAATAGAGCAAGAGGGCTGGGTCTAATAGGGGCAACTTTTGGTGTCGGCTTTCTCATCGGACCGGTTTTGAGCGGTTTGGCCCTGTGGCTAAGTGGTAACAATTACAGTGCGCCCGCTTTCTTGGCGGCCGGTTTCGCCTTTGTTAGCGTTTTGCTGACCACATTTATGCTTAAAGAGACCCATCCGCCCGAAAAACGAGGCGTGGCTGATCTGTCACGGAAACGCAATTTCGGCCGCATGCGTGACTATATGTTTCATCCCACATTGGGTGTTTTATTCTTATTTGTTTTTCTCAACCAAGTTATTTTTGGTTCATTCCAAATGACTTTCGCGCCATTTACATTAAACAAACTAGGTCTAAACAGCTTAGGCAACGTGATATTTTTCGGCGTATTTGGTATTTTTTCGGCCGTGATGCAAGGGGGACTGGCGGGGCCACTAAACAAACGTTTTGGCGAGCAAAAATTAGTTTTTACAGGCCTCTTTATTTTTGCTACGGGGTTTTTCCTAACCGGGTTTACTCCCACTCAACCGGTCAGCTGGTATTCGCGCGAAGCGATCATTGCTGAATTTCAACAAGGCAGCCAGGCAACCACAGAAGAAGGGGTCGCCGAGCAGCTACAATTGCTGCCACCAGAGAACATTGAAAAAGGAAACAGTGCGCTGTATTACATGATCGCAACAATGTTGTTTGTACCCATTGGCTTTGGCATGTTGAGCCCAAACATAAGCAGCTTGCTTACTAAACGGGCCGACCCTGCAAAAATCGGTGAAGTCCTGGGCGTTGCGGCCGCATTCACCGCACTTGGCTCGGTTGCTGGCCCGCTCGCGGGTGGCGTCATCTTTGATTATCTTGGCCCCAATTGGGTTTTCTTGATAGGCGGTGTGGGTGCCTATATTTTGCTATGGATCATGTGGTTAAAACTTAAGCCGGCCTAATGTTTTATCAAGAAAAGTATGGCGATTAGGTTCAACTTAAAAACACCTTCGCTTCATCATTTTGAATGCAGTTTTTTCTGCCTAGTGCCAAGTTGATAAAATACGATATTGACTACTGATGTACAAAACATGGTCATAACGATCACTTTCGATTGAGTCAGGGGGCTTATAAATTTCTTGACCCTGTATAAATTTATTGTTATAGTCTCAAAGTTATGCAAAAAAATGTGATTCGTTTCCCCTATTTCTTTTTTTACTTTAGCAACTCTCTTACGCCGCTCGGCCAAGAGTTTGTTTTTGCTTTGAAATAGCGGAAGCTGACAGATGGAGAAGGAGAACGCGGCTCAATGAGTCGCGTTTTTTTTTGTCTATTTTTATTTTTGATCTTTATGGCTTTTTCTACTTGAAATAAAAAATAAAGAGTTGCTCTGGAGAAAGGTATGGGAACAAAACAAATGATGGTACGAGGTGTGCGAGGCGCAATCTCTATTTCGCAAGATGAAGTAGAAGAAGTGCTAGCGTCGACTCGACGCTTGCTGCTTACCATTGTTGAACAAAATGAGATAAATTCGGAAGATTTAGCCAGCGTATGGCTAACGACAACCCCAGATATCGTGAGTTGTTTTCCTGCCATTGCGGCCCGGCAAATTGGCTGGGTCGATGTGCCTTTAATTTGCGCACATGAGATGAATGTTCAAGA
>JBLIMP010000012.1:0-30963 GCA_047638855.1 Cellvibrionaceae bacterium
CGCGTTGTCACGAAGAAAACCCACTGCTTGAAACGTTGCAAACTAAAAGTAATGCGCTTCATGAAGTCGCCTGTTGGTGGGACATTGATGCAGATAAGCCACGATACGATAACTAACCTTAATAGCTAAACTAAACCCAAATGAAAGAAAAAGAAGTTCTTGTCAAAGTTGAGAATTTAAAAAAGCATTTTCCGATTTATGAAGGTGTGATTCGGCGCCAAGTTGGTGCTGTTAAAGCTGTTGACGGTGTTTCCTTTGAAATTTACAAAGGGGAGACACTGGGGCTTGTGGGAGAGAGTGGTTGTGGAAAGTCGACAACGGGTCGTACTCTCTTAATGCTTATGCCCCCCACGGCCGGCTCGATACAGTTTAAGGGCATTGAGATTTCAGATAAGTCTGATCAGCAGCTGCGCGCAATGCGGCCGGATATGCAGATGATCTTTCAAGACCCTCATGCGTGTCTTAACCCCCGTATGACGGTGGGTAGCATCATCGATGAGCCACTTCGTGAGCACACAAATGACTCATACGATGAACGCATGAAGTTAGTGAAGTCATTACTAACGCTTGTGGGGTTAAATTCCTCACATACGAATCGGTATCCACATGAGTTTTCTGGCGGGCAGCGCCAGCGTATTGGAATTGCGCGTGCCATCGCCCTAAAGCCCGAATTTATTATGTGTGATGAGCCAATCGCGGCCCTCGACGTATCAATTCAAGCCCAAGTCGTTAACCTGATGGAAGAGCTTCAGGAAGAATTGGGTTTAACCTATCTCTTTATTTCCCATGATCTAAGTATGGTTCGCCATATCGCAGACCGGGTTGCGGTCATGTATTTGGGTAAAATTGTAGAACTTGCAGATAAGGAAGCGCTCTATAGCGAACCGCTTCATCCTTATACGCAAGCACTTCTATCAGCTGTACCTGTTCCCGATCCTGTAAAAGAAGCCTCGCGTGAAAGAGTTATTTTACAAGGAGATGTTCCAAGCCCTGCAAACCCACCTTCTGGTTGTCGCTTTCATACTCGTTGTCCCATTGCTAACAACAAAGAATGCACCACGATAGATCCGGAATGGCGAGAAGTCCGACCTGGGCATTTCGCCGCCTGTCACTTGATCGAATAAACTGAGGCTTATGATTGCCTTAAGTTTTTAGATATTTGTTTAATTTTCAGAAACCATTCTTTATTAAGGAGAAGAATAAATGAAAAGAAGTTTGTTTTTTATCGTGTTCGCCCTAGTAGCGCTTTTCGTGGTTGCCTGTCAGCCACAAGTTGTTACTGAAACTGTCGAAGTCATTAAAGAAGTCGAAGTTATTAAAGAAGTCGAAGTCGAAGTTGAAAAGATTGTCGAAGTCGAAAAAGAAGTCGAAGTTGAAGTTGTGAAAGAAGTTGAAGTTGCAGTCGGTTCAACCGCACGTGGTGCTGGCGACCGTCTTACTTTGATCTACTGGCAAGCGCCAACCAACTTGAACCCGTATCAATCTGGTGGTACGAAAGAGTGGGAAGCATCATCTATTGTTATTGAACCGCTAGCGCGCTTTGATGACACCGGTAAGATGGTTCCTTATCTTGCTACGGAAATTCCAACCTTGGAAAATGGTGGATTCTCTGCAGATCTAACGACGATTACATGGACCTTGAGAGAAGGCGTCATGTGGTCTGACGGTACACCATTTACCGCTGACGACGTCGTCTTCACTTACGAATATTGCAGCGATGAACTAACCGGTTGTGCTGGTGCTAACTTATTTTCCGCGATTGATACGATTACAGCTGTAGACGATACAACTGTTGAAATTATCTTCAAAGAGGCACGCCCATACCCATATGAAGCATTTGTAGGATATGGTGCGCCAATCTTGCAACGTGCTCAATTTGGAGACTGTGTCGGTGCAGCTGCTGCCCAATGTACAGAGGAAAACTTCAAACCAGTTGGTACTGGACCATATGCTGTAGATACATTCTTATCGAATGACTCTGTGCTGTATGTACCAAATGAATTCTACCGTGACGAGAACAAACCGTTCTTCAGCGAAGTATTCATGAAAGGTGGCGGTTCTGCTGAAGATGCAGCCCGTGCAGTACTTGAGACAGATGAAGCTGACTACGCTTGGAATACTCAAGTTCCACCCGAAGTTTTGGCTAACATGGAAGCGGCCGGAAACGGTAAAGTTGTTAATGCATTGGGAACAAACGTTGAGCGTATCATCGTGAACTTCACCAATCCAGACCCAGCTCTTGGTGACGATCGCTCGCTCTATCTTGATGGAGCCAATCCGCATCCAACTTTGACTGATAAAGCGGTTCGTCAAGCATTATCAATGGCCATCGACCGTAACACACTTACTCAGATTGGCTATGGAAGTACTGCTAACCCAACTTGTAATGTCCTTCCTGGACCAGCTGCATTTGCCTCAACGGCAAACAATATCTGTTTGACCCATGACATCGCAGGTGCAAATGCACTGCTTGATGAAGCGGGCATCATTGATACTGATGGTGACGGCGTCCGTGAAAAAGATGGCGTTCCTTTGAGCTATCTCTACCAGACATCTACCAACGGTATTCGTCAGCAGTATCAGGCGCTGATCAAACAATGGTGGGCAGAAATCGGTGTTGAGGCTGAGCTACGGAACATTGACGCATCTGTCTTCTTCGGTGGTGACCCATCAAGCCCAGACACATATGCTAAGTTCTACGCTGACCTTAACATGTATACCAATGGTGCATCTGGTCAAGACTTCCAAGGCTATTTCAGCAGCTGGCTTCTATCTGATATGCCAACCCCTGACAACAGCTGGGGTACCTCGAATATTCCACGTTGGGTTAATGAAGAGTATGAAGCATTGCACGCTGAGTTAACAACCGAGGGTGATGTTACGAAGCGTATCGAACTCATCAAGCAGTTGAATGATATTCTTGTTCAAGACTACGTGATGATCCCAATTACCAATCGTGGTAGCGTTTCTGCTGCTGGTAATGACGTCCTTGGTGTTCGTATCAACCCATGGGACTCAGAATTATGGAATATTGCTGACTGGACACGTTCTAGCCAATAATCTGATTTAGATTGTATTCTCGGCGGAGGGGTGGTTATCTACCCCTCCGCCATATGTTAAAGATTTATAGTTAAAAACTAAGTTTAGGGGATCAGTTATGGTTCGATTTATCATCCGTCGCTTGCTTGTTGCTATTCCAACACTATTGGCAATTAGCCTTGTGATTTTCTTGGTTCTTGATTTGGCCCCTGGTGATCCAACCGGAAATTTGCCTTTAACCGTACCGCCTGAAGTTAAGGAAGCGATGCGGGAAGCGATGGGAGTCAATGAACCTACATGGGTAAAATATGGGCTTTGGCTCAAGCAATTTTTTATTATAGAGCCACAATACATTTTTGAGGATCTCTCTGGTGTTGAGATCTTTGATTACAGTGACAAAACTAACAACCCTCCGCCAATCCGAATTGTTTCATGGCAATCGCGAGGGCCTGTGTTTGACACGATTCTTGAGCGTTTGCCACAAACGCTTTGGGTGTTGGGGCTTTCCTACATATTTGGTGCGATGTTCGCAATCCCCGTAGGAATTATTACCGCTTACAGACAATATTCTTGGGTTGATAATTTAGGGACATTTTTTGCATTGATAGGGTATTCTGTTCCAACCTTTGTTTTAGGTCTCCTTTTTATTATCGTCTTTAGTGTTAAGTTGGGTTGGTTTCCTACATTTTATGACCCGCTGTTAGAAGTGACTGACTGGGCTTCTTTTATCAAACAGATCAAGCAAATAATTATGCCTGTAACGGTGCTGTCATTCTTTAATGCCGCCGTTATTAGTCGGTTTATGCGGTCGTCTATGCTTGACAACCTCAATTTAGACTATGTGCGTACTGCTCGCTCGAAAGGGCTAACTGAATGGAGCGTTGTCATGGTGCATGTTGTGCGTAACAGTTTAATCCCTGTTATTACATTGCTGGCTTTGCAAATCCCCGGTATTTTTGGTGGTGCGATTATCACTGAACAGATTTTTAAAATTAATGGAATCGGTCAGCTTTTAATTGTTGCGATCCAAAATTCAGATATTCCGGCAGTTCAAACCATTACATTTATTTTTGCGATCCTGATCGTATTCTTTAACATCGTTGCCGACGTTCTTTACGGAATTCTCGACCCGCGCATTCGATTTGATTAGTTTATTGATGCGTCATAGCTGATGTCTGTTTTTGGTTCTAACAGATATCAGTAATTGATGCGTTACGTATTAAGAGGATTTTTTATTATGGCAGCATCCACAGTACCAGCAACATTGGGTGGAGACGAATACGAAGAATTAGGGGAAGTCCGTACTCTTTGGCAAGATGTTTGGATTCAATTTAGAAAGCATAAAGGGGCAATGATCGGGCTGACAGTTTTAACTCTGTTGGTTTTGTTTTCCCTTGTTGGCCCAGTTTTATATGGAATTGACCCTCAATTTAGCGATTTAACCGCTTTGAATCAAGCTCCAAGCTTAGCACATTATTTTGGGACCGATGCAATCGGCCGAGACATGTTCGCTATGATGATGGTTGGAGGCCGTATTTCACTGGCAGTAGGCTTTAGTGCTATGGCGATTTCTATTATCCTAGGTACAACCATTGGCATTGTCGCTGGTTATTTTCCAGCACTTGATGGGCCATTGATGCGTGTAACCGATATGTTTTTTGCACTACCTATCTTGCCTTTGTTATTAGTGGTCACACTTCTATTTCGCGACACACTCCGCTCTTTAATGGGGCCAGAGCTTGGGGTGTTTATCATGATTGTGACAGTCATTGGTATGTTGAGCTGGATGAATACTGCACGAATTGTGCGTGGTGAAGTTCTTTCTGTAAAGCATGCTGAATTTGTGACGGCTGCGGTTAGTATAGGTACCAAGCCCATCCGAATTCTATGGCGACATATTTTCCCCAACGTACTTGGTCCTGTTATGGTTGCATCTGCACTTGGTGTTGCCAATGCGATTATCACTGAATCTACTTTGTCTTTCTTAGGTTTAGGTTTTCCATCAGACTTCCCAACATGGGGCAGATTGATTTTTGAAGCGAGAGATTATATTAATGTTTATCCAATCCGAATCGTATGGTCTGGGGTAGCAATCTCTTTAACTGTTTTGTGCGTCAACTTTATTGGTGACGGCTTACGTGACGCTCTTGACCCAAGGTTGCGGGGTAAATAAAGTAAATCGTAGGTAGTTGATTTATTAAAACATTAGAAAGCCCTGACGATTGAAGAGCCGTCAGGGCTTTTGTTTTGGAGTATCCATGTTTCGCAGACAAAAAGAAGAATGGCGGCTTCCCATATGGCCAGAGATTGAGAGATACCTTTGGTGGATCGCATTTACTATTGTTTTGGCATGGGCATTTGCCCAACTTTATGCTCTTAGTTTATATGTGGGTGTCGTTTGGGTTAATAATGAAGCGTGGCGATTGCCTGGTTGGTACCCATTTACGATTGGCGCTTTGACACGTTTTGTCGGTTTTATATTGGGGACAATTTGGCTCGGGTTAATGGTTTGGTCAGAGCGTAACTTAGATGTGGCTTTGCAAAAGGGAAAGCTTCGGGCTCGTGCCTTTAGATTGATAGGATATGCTTTAGCGACTGGGGTATTTGCTGTGATTGTGCTGGCTATTTTGCCTCTGTTTTGGGACATTCCAAGCTAACGAAGTCTGTTTTCTGTTTTGTTTTTGACAAGACCAGTAATCTCATATAAGGGACGAACTGTTGTTTATCATTGCTTGACTGTTTACATAATGTGAGGCTATGTCGATGTTAGACATCGGGCTTTTTTTGTTACCAGAATGGTTGAAACTCACGCTGTTACCAGCTTTGGGAGTGTCACCTTACCAAATTGCAACAGGCGTTTTTAAAGGTATTTTAGATTCCTTTCTGGTAATTGTTCAGCAGGTTTACCCCCTATATATAGATTTTAAAAGTCTAAAAAGTTTATATATGGGGGTGGCGATCACTTCTTATTGAAAGAATCGCCATATACTGATTTTCATTATGACAAATCCCATATATGGGACTAAGACCTGCTGAATAGTTACCCTTTCTGATTGTTTTCTTTATTCTAGGGACTTTTAGAGGCTCTAATTACTATATGCAAAGCCATTATACGCTTTCTTCTGATGTTCAGTCTAAAGTGATCAAATGGGCATCTGTCTCAGATGTGGTGGCTCGCCATAATGATATTCCGCGTGAAGTTCCGCTGGTGCTTTGGTATAAAGAAGCTGGCATGGAAGCGATTAATCCAACTTTGTGTACGGGTATCATTGGGGCTTATGATTTGGTTCAATCGGGCGAGAGACCTTGTTTTTCACCTGGCCCGATCAATGATTTGCAGGTGACCGAGCAGTTGGCGATTGCCGGCCGTGAGTTTAAAAAGCGGTGTCCAGAAATTAGGTACGAGACGCAGAACCCTGATCTGATAAAGAAATGCTATTTTGCATACAATGCGGGTGTTGGTGCTGCACTTGTGCAGGACTCTAACGGGTCAGCATATGTGATGAATGGGTACGATGCAGATCATCAAAATATGCTTTATCAGGATGTGGTGCTAGGTACTGTTTATGTACAGCAATTAGGTGCGTGGCCCGTTCACTTAGCGATGCAAGGCATGACTCGAAACGGCCCTGATTTAGCTTTTGATGAGGTTGATGAGTTGGCAGAGCAAGATTCTCTGTCAATTACCCCTTTAGACACGCTAACCCGACTTTATGATTGGATTTCATACCGATTTACAAATATTTATGTCAATAGCTCGGCCGAGATGGATTTTAGCCGAAATGGATTGCCAGTTGGCGAGAGTTGTCTTGTTGGACCACATGCTGACTTTGACCCAGATTTAATCCCCACTTTAAATCCGGTTGTAGATTCTCCAGTTTTGACTCAAGATGTTCATGGTTGCGAGTATGCGTTACCAGGAATGGATATTTCAAATTTTGCGTTATCCTCATTGTTACAGGTGCCGATGCCTGTGCAGGTTTCCACATATACAGATCAATGGCATAATACGACCATTCGGATTGAAAATGATGAATGGATTGTGCTTCTGCTCCATCCAAGATCATATCTTGTGCCGGAAGGGGCTGTAGTTAGAGGACAGGCGGTTGGGGTTATGGGTGCAGTTGGTAATGCAACTGGGCCACATGTGCATTATACTGTTTTTAGCAAAGTGGCTGATAGTTTTGTAGACCCAGCAGGACTGTTGCCTTAAAATATCGCTGTCGTCACTTTCATATTTGCTGTCCAATTGCGAATATGAAAGAATGCGTCAATCATTGACCCAAAATAGTGTGAAGTTTACTTTAGCCATTTTGTGGCTTATCATTTGATCGAATAACTTAAGATCTATTAAAGGCTTAAGTTTTTAGATATTGGTTACCTTTTCAGTTAGTAAGTTTGAAGACTATTCATTTATAAGGAGAAAAACGTCAATGAAGAGAAGTTTGTTATTTATTGTGTCCGCTCTAGTAGCATTGTTTGTCGTTGCATGTCAACCTCAAACAGTCGAAGTCATCAAGGAAGTCGAAGTCATCAAAGAAGTTGAAGTCGAAAAAATTGTTGAAGTCGAAGTTGAGAAAGAAGTCATCAAAGAAGTCATCAAAGAAGTTGAAGTCGAAAAAATTGTTGAAGTTGCAACTGGTTCAACTGCACGTGGTTCCGGAGATCGCTTGGTCACTATTTTATGGCAAGCCCCTTCAAATTTGAACCCTTACCAATCTGCTGGTGGTAAAGAACAGTTGGCGGCGTCTGTTGTGATCGAGCCACTCGCTCGCTTTGACGACACCGGTAAAATGGTGCCATTTCTGGCAGCCGAGATTCCTACCATTGCAAATGGTGGATTCTCTGAAGATCTAACCACTATTACATGGACCTTGAAAGAAGGGGTTATGTGGAATGATGGGACACCGTTTACCGCTGATGACGTTATATTCACTTATGAGTATTGCATCGATCCAGCGACCGGTTGCGGTAGTAGTAATCTGTTTGAAGCGATTGATACGATTACCGCTGTAGATGATGTAACAGTTGAGATCATCTTCAAAGAGCCACGTCCGTATCCATATGAAGCGTTTGTGGGCCAAGGGGCTCCAGTTCTTCAACGCGCTCAGTTTGCAGATTGTGTTGGAGCTGCCGCATCTCAATGTACAGAGGAAAACTTCAAACCGATTGGAACGGGTCCATATGTTCCAGTTGAGTTCCTTTCAAACGATAGTGCACTGTTTGTTCCAAACGAATTCTACCGTAACGAAAACCAACCTTACTTTAGTGAGTTGTTTATGAAAGGTGGAGGTTCAGCGGAAGATGCGGCTCGTGCTGTGCTAGACACCGATGAAGCTGATTATGCTTGGAATACCCAAGTTCCACCAGATGTGTTAGCGAATATGGAAGCTTCAGGTAATGGTAAAGTGACTGTTTCGTTTGCCACAAACGTTGAACGAATTATTGTGAACTTTACCAACAACGATGCGGCTTTGGGTGATGATCGATCTCTCTATTTAGATGGTACCAATCCTCATCCATTCCTGACTGATATTGCTATTCGCCAAGCACTATCGATGGCTATTGATCGCAACACGTTGACGACAATTGGGTATGGTACCTTGGCTGTACCGACGTGTAATATTGTGCCAGGGCCACCAGCATTTGCTTCATCTGCACATAATGAGTGCTTAGTTCAAGATATTGAAGGTGCAAAAGCACTTTTAGATGAAGCTGGTGTTGTTGACAGTGACGGGGATGGCATTCGTGAAAAAGATGGTATCCCACTAAGCGTCCTTTTCCAGACCTCTACTAATGCTGTACGCCAGCAATACCAGGCGTTAATTAAACAGTGGTGGACAGAAATCGGTGTTGAGACTGAATTACGTAATGTAGATGCATCTGTTTTCTTTGGTGGAGACCCATCTAGCCCAGATACTTACGGTAAGTTTTATACCGATGTTGAGATGTTTACAAATGGTGCAAATGGACAGGACTTCCAAGGTTATTTAGGGAATTGGATTGCAAGTGAGATCCCAGGGCCAGACAATAGCTGGGGAACGAGTAATATTCCTCGTTACGCTAATGCTGACTATGATGCATTGCATCTTGAATTGACAACGACCGGTGAAGCAGGTCGACGGATTGAAATCATTAAAGAACTGAATAACATTCTTGTTCAGAACTATGTGATGATTCCGATTACTTATCGTGGTAGTGTGTCTGCCGCTGGTAATGACATCCTTGGCTTCCGTATCAATGGTTGGGATGCTGAGTTTTGGAATGTTGCTGAATGGACACGGTCTAGTCAATAATGTAGGATAGACGGTTTGTTTGATGCAAGTATGTGATCATGATTAAGATCTATACTAGCAAGATTAGAAAGTGTGATTTGCTATTAAGTCAAACCCTGAATGTCATTAAGACTTCAGGGTTTTTGTTTTTCTATTTTGTTTTGCTTGTGTCTCAAGAGGAGTAAATAAATGGCAACCAAAAGAAATGATGATTGACGCAGCCCTGTCTGGTCAGAAATTGAGAAGTATCTATGGTGGATGGCCTTTACTATTATTTTGGCATGGGCTTTTTTTCAACTATATGCCCGTCTTTTATACGTAAACGTCGTCTGGGTAAATAGTGAAGAATGGCGTTTGCCTGGCTGGTATCCATTTACAATTGGTGCTTTGACCCGTTTTACAGGTTTTGCCTTGGGGACAATTTGGTTGGGATTTATGGTCTGGTCTGAAAGGGCACTTGATGTAGCCTTGAAAAAAGGAAAATTACGTTCACGAGCGCTTAAATTAATTGGCTATGGGTTTGGATTAGGCATATTGGCTGTAATCATCCTTGAAATCCTGCCATGGTTTTGGGACCTTCCCAGTTGAAATGAAGGATACAATTTCACCGCTCCCCAGAGGTAGTGTCTAAATATTGGTTAACATAACTCTTGACCATTTACATAATGTAAAGTTATAATGGCCCGATGTCGATTGTAGACATCGGGCTATTTTTATTCCCAGATTGGCTCAGAGAATGGGTCAGATTCGTTCTTCTACCGGCTTTAGGTCTGTCACCTTACCATATTGCAACGGGCCTTTTTAAAGGCATTCTTGATTCCTTTTTGCTTGTTTTCCTCGTACTAGGGATTTTCCGTGGTTCTAATTACTATATGCAAAGTCATTATGCACTTTCGGCCGACATTCAGGTAAAGGTGATTAAATGGGCTTCAATCGCTGATGTCGTGGCGCGGCGCAATGATATTCCCCAGGAGGTTCCCCTTGTATTATGGTACAAAGAGGCGGGAATGGAAGCGATTAATCCCGCTTTGTGTACAGGTATCATTGGGGCGTATGATCTAGTTCAATCTGGTGATCATTCGTGTTTTACACCAGGTCCGATTAGCGATTTGCAAGTGACTCAGCAGCTGGCCATAGCAGGTCGTGAGTTTAAGAAACGATGCCCAGAAATTCGGTACGAGACACAAAACCCAGATCTGATTAAACGCTGTTATTTTGCATATAATGCCGGTGTTGGTGCTGCCTCAACGCAAAACGCAGATCAGTCGGCGTATGTGATGAACGGCTACAGCGATGCATACCAAAATATGCTTTATCAAGATATTGTTTTAGGAACAGTGCGTGTTCAACAGCTTGGGGCATGGCCGGTACATTTAGCGATGCAAGGAATGACACGTAATGGTTCTGATTTGCATCAGCTCGATAGATTGAATGAAGATGAGGATTTAGAAACTAATTCTTCGTTTTCGATTGCGGTTTTAGATATGGTCACCCGTCTTTATGATTGGGCGTCGTATCGGTTTACAAAGATATATATAAATAGTTCGGCCGAAATGGCCTTTAACCGGAATGAACTGCCAGTTGGTGAGACATGTCTCGCTTCAGTCCCAATTGGTTTCGACCCAGAATTGCTACCACGGTTAAACCCCGTGGTTGATTCACCAGTTCTTACGCAAGATATTCACGGATGTGTGTACGCGCTTCCTGGATTAGATATTTCAAATTTGAAATTGTCCTCATTGTTGCAAGCGCCTATGCCCGGACAAGTTTCAACCTATACTGATCAATGGCATAATACAACTATTAGGATTGAAAATGATGAATGGATCATACTCTTGCTTCACCCTCGTTCGTATCTTGTCCCGGAAGGGCAGGTGCTTCGGGGACAAGCTGTTGGCGTGATGGGTGCAGTCGGCAATGCGACCGGACCACATGTGCACTATACTGTTTTTAGTAAAGTTGCTGACAGCTTTGTTGACCCAATAGAGTTGTTACCATAAATAAAAATATATAAAACTTACCAACTTTAGCAATTCAAGCCCCCCTTAGCTCTTTCCAAAAGGATGGGAATTTGTATCTCCTCGTTTTGGGCAACAGGCCAACAGTTAGAAGTAAGAGTGGGCAATTGCGGAAGCCTTACTATTATAGGCATTCACTTATTTCGCAGGTTAACTAAATCTGCAACACAATATCATGAATTTTGTAAACCTCCTTATTTTTATCCCACTCGGTATCGGCGTTGCCTGGCTCTTCTATTTGATTTTTAGGCAAGACCTTGCTGCCAAACCATTAACGAACATCTTGAGCTATTTTTTAGGGGTGTTGATTATTGTTGTTGTCGTTGGATGGTTGATTGATACGATGTTACCAAACTGGTTAAACTCGCGTTTACAAAATGCACAAACATCAGTGGAGCTTCGAGAATTTGTCGATACAACTTCTGTTTTAATCGAAGATTCAGTCACAACTGGGGCCGACGCAAATACCGTGTTGTTGCCTGCTCCAACCCAAGTTCCGGCTCTATTTCCAGAACAAGAATCTGTGGCACCAGCAAATGGGTTAAGTGGTGAGACAGGTTCGGCCGATATGCAGTCAAACGCAGGCACCCACATCGTTGTAGGTGGGGATACATTGACGGATATCGCGACTCAATACGGGGTAACGATTGAGGCATTACGGGCAGCTAATAGCCGCTATAATAATGACTGGATTTTTGTTGGGGAAGAGCTCATTATCCCAGCCGTTACCGGCAAATAATACGGATGCCACGATATTAAGCGGTGGTTTTTTATTAAATGTATAAAAGCACCGCTCATTCTTGTGTTAGCCTTAGAGTGACTAACTTTGACAACTCAGCCAAACCCCGATCTAACTCATCTTTCCAGCGATTCAAATAACCGAAAAGAAAAAGCTCGTAGCACGGCTATACGGCTTGAGTATGTTTGGGACCGCGTACTTCCTGTTTCCTTGCATAATGCATTTCTGCCAAGAAAGATAGCCGACATACAAATGAGCAATAATGAGTCGATTCGCTTGGTTATTTATCAATCATGGTATCGGAATATCAGCTCTTATTTGTTTGCAAATTATGGCCTGAATATCTTTTTGCTTACTATTTTTTCTTCTTTGTTAGTTGGTTTCTTTGGGCTTGATACAGGCCTGTTTGGGCGGCCATTAATGAATATGCTTATTCCGCCAATTCTGTTGCTTCTTTGGTTTATCTACGCGCTATTTGAAAATTTCCGTTATTTAAAATGGCGATTAGTAGTTACTAATCGTAGATTGATTTTTTCAACCCCTCAGAAAAACAATTGGATGCTAACCGATAATATCGAATTTAAGGGGCAGCCGCGTGTTATTGATGATAACTGGTCCCCTGATCGGGTCGTACGAAATGTGCAGGTGTTTACCGGGTCGCGCGACTTATCGATAAGCCCGGTTGGATTACAATTTGACGGAGCGCATGTAAAAGATGGATTGGTAATGCCAGACGTTGATTTAAGCCATATTGAAGAATTCAAACAATTTGTGCTTGATATTACTGAGAACGCCTAATAATTAGCTGAGCCTCCTATTACGAAGACACAGATTTCCACAACTAGCCAAGACCTACAACCTGCTTCTGAGGTAAAATATAAGGGTGGCATATTTTTGGAAAAGCAGGAATAAACAGTTAGTAACTGGCATTAATCGAATTGTAGGAGTTGGGGCTTTATTAACCGCCGGTTGGCTCTTGTTGCCTATGGACCTGCCCGGCCGACCTTTTGCCGCTATCTTAGCGTTAATGATTTGGCCAAGCCTAGCATGGGCTGGATTTGATTATTTTTGGCAGACAGAGAAATGGCGATTTGAATCGATTATCCTTTCTGCCGCCGGGGGGGTGGCTTTACTATTAGTGTCTGTTTTGGGATTAACAATTTCGACAGGCGCGATTCCATTGATGCTTTTAGTTTCCTTGCCTACGTTTCTATCATTGCTTCCAATTCTTATTGATGCCTTTCAGGCAAAGAAGACAGACAACCCATCTCACCAAATCAAAACAGACTGGCTATGGTTTTTACTTCCTTTGGGGATTGCTTTGCTTTTGCGATTGCCGTGGTTTGGTTATCGTGAAATTCAGGGTGACGAAGGAGTTGTTTTGGTACGCGCGGCCGATGCTTTGCTGGGGGACCGGGTTGAACTATTGCTGCACCGAAAAGGACCGATGGAGATTTTGCTGGCAATGGGAGTTTGGGGGTTGGCTGGAAAAACCAATGATTTTTGGATCAGGCTACCCTTCTTGTTGTGCAATTTGCTTTCGCTTGGGATGTTTTATCGCTTATCTGACCACTGGTTCGGCCGCAGAGCAGCTGTCTTAGCCAGCTGTTTATTGGCGATTGTTGGCTTTCATGTTGCTTTTAGCCGCGTTGTACAATACCAATCATTGGTGATGATGTGGGGGATTGGAGCTGTGCTGGCGGCCGAACGGTATCGACAAACCGGCCGGACGTGGGAGCTTGTTTTGGCAGCGGTTCTGCTGGCAGCCGGGTTGCTATCCCATTATGATGCGATCCTATATACCCCGGCGATTTTAACCCTGCTTGCTTGCCGCTGGTTGATCGAACGCCGAGTGCCAGTTGCTCAACTTGGTTGGTCAGTGGGGATCGGTTTGGTGATGTTGGGAACATTTTACATCCCGTTTGCTTTTGGCCCCGACTTTCAAAATACATTGGGCTATCTGCTGAACGAACGAGTAGATACATCGGCCGGAGGAAGTTTGGCTGATGTATGGCAGATGGTCAGCTTTTATAATAGCAGTTGGGCCATCGTCGGCTTTGGCGGTTTCGCTCTAATGGGGTTTTATGCACTATGGCATAAAGATAATATGGGCATGGTTAAACTTTCAGCCGCTTTATTTTTTATTGTGCCTTTGCTTTTTTACACGATGATCGTTTCTGTCCCTCGGACCCATGTGTACACTTTCTTTCCCGGCTTGGTTTTGCTATCGGCTATTGGAATCGAGAGAATCGCAGAATTTCGGCGGCTGACGTTGTGGTTGTATCGCTTAGGCCGGATCGGCTTTTCTGTGTGGTTTGTCGTGTGCGCTAGCTATATTTGGCTGTTATTTACTTGGGGTCCCGGTGAGGTTCAGCGCAATTGGCAAAGCCGTCGGCCAAACCCGATTTTGTACTGGACAACATGGGAGACACCACCCGCTTTTGGACTGTTCGGTTTCCCATATCAGGCAGGGTGGCGTGAACTGGGGCAAAGCGAGATGGAAGGATTGGTTTACGCCAGCAATGAAGAAGAAGAGATTACCAACTGGTATATGGGCCAAGCACCGCGTACCCACTGTGATACAGCTGATCCTTTTTTTCTGGCTAACAATGTACAAGATACTGTGGCTTTTGATCCTGCTTTGATCTCTGATAAAGAAGAGACAAAGGTGAGCCAAAACTTAACGATTTTTCGCTCAGATGATGTTGACGTGCAACTTGGCTCTCGTATGGTGACCCCGGCCGAGATAAGCAAACCGCTGTTTGGTGGCCAGCATGCAGTTGATGTGGCTTTGGGCGAGCGGGTTACTTTGGCCGGTTATGACCTTATCTTTGAAAATAACAGGATACAGGTTGTGCTTTATTGGGTTGCAAACGATTATTTGAACCGCAATTTTCAAGCGTTTGTACATGCCATCGATCAAGATGGCAATTTAATCATCCAGCATGATTCGGCGCCTGAATGTGGCATTAACCCGACGACTCGCTGGGAGCCAGGCACTGTGATCCGTGATCCGCACACTATTAACCTTGCGGCCGACTGGCCCGCTGATAGACCACTACGATTAATGGCGGGTATGTATGACCTGATTACGCAAGAGCGAATGTCGGTAGCTGGCGAACCGGGGAATTTTGTCTTTTTGGGTGAAATTCAACTTGAGGATGATCCGATTGTTGAAAAGTAAAAATGTTGCTCTCCCGATATTTTTTTTGGTTGTGGCGGCAGGCTGGCTAGGTCGCGATCTTTTCCCGGCCGAAGGTTGGGCGTTGGGTGGGGCCGACATGAATGGTTTGTTTTATCCTTGGTGGGAGTTTGTTCGCAATAGTCTATTCAAAAGCCAGATTCCATTTTGGGACCCACGCCAATTTGCTGGCTCTCCTTTTTTGCACAATCCGCAAATCGCCTTTTTTTACCCACCTAGTTGGCTCGTTTTTGGTTTACCCGTTAATGTGGGTGTCAGCTTTTATTATTTGTTTCATTTGACCGCAGCCGGATGGGGGATGGCGCGTTTGGTTGAGCAAGTTGGGCACAAAGATGAGAGCTCACAACTGGTTATTTTTGGGTCAACCCTGGGGCCTGTGATGGCCGGACTGGCGTTTATGCTAAGCGGTTTTTTTGCGACACGTATTTTTGCCGGACACGCTGGTTTTTTGGCAACACACGTTTGGCTGCCGTGGTTGCTCGTCATGACAAGCAAGGGGCTTGCTGCAAAAAACATACGGTATGCTGCTCCAACCGCTCTCTTTTTGGCTTTGGCGATTTTAGCCGGACACACAACAACATTACTTTATATAGGGATAATTTGGGGACTTTATGCCGTTTGGCAGACTTCGGTTGACCCCGGCCGCCATATTAAATTCAGCGCGTTATTTGTAAGCGGTTCTGCCTTTTTGGCCGTCTGGCTAGCCAGTGTCCAGCTGTTTCCGACGGTCCAATTGATCCAGCGGTCCGGCCGCTTGTCTCAAGGAGGATATGATTTTGCCACCCGGTTTTCGTTACCGTGGTCGCAATTAATCACACTGCTTATTCCAGAATGGTTTGGAGAACCCACCCATATCGGCTATTGGGGAGCTGAAAACTTTGAGGAATTGACAGCCTATCCGGCTATTTTTGCAACGGTTGCATTTATTGCCAGCCTGGTGGTTCTGCTGCGAAGTCGCGGCCAAAAATCGATACTCTTTTTCACATTGTTGTCAATTTTCGGTCTTTTAATCGCGGTTGGGAGCAATGGCTTCTTATATCGATGGTTGTATCTAATAATTCCCCCGTTTCGGGTGATGCGCGCCCCAGGTCGAGCTCTTTTCTTTTTTGCTTTTTCAACCCCTGTTCTGATGGGTCTATTGATTGAGCGGCTTTTTAAGGAACCTTTTTGGGGCCGTCAGGGACTAGCCAAATCAATTGTTGTGTCTGCCTGTGTCTGGGTTGGATCATTGATTCTTTTGTTTGGTATTTGGTGGTTTGCTAAGACACCTGAAGCTTTGGGTCGGGGTTGGCATCAACTTGGAAATGTTGCCGTGACGGGGGCCGTTTTGCTTGCAGGATTGCTTTTGCTTCGATGGCTTGTTGCCAATGTCCATCGGCCGCACTTGATGCGGCTCGGCTCTATTGGACTGCTTTTACTTTTGGGGACTGATCTGGCATTTTTTGGGCAGAAGCTGATACGGGCAGAAAGTATGACTCCCGCCCCATTGTGGGTTGAAGCTGCTAGCGTGCCAGGGTTGAGCCAGGGGCGAATATTGCCGTGGGGAATAAATATTTTTGAGCAAAATGGGGCAGGTCAAGTTGGGTTACGGTCGATTTTTGGCTACAACACTCTTGAAAACGGAGCGATTACAGCTTTAGCGGCTTCCGTGCCAGATCCGCGTAGTAAGGCATATGATGTTTTAGGGGTGACTCATGTGGTTTCTGAATCGGGGCTGGAGCAATTTTCAAATGACGATTTTGGGATGGGGCGAGGGCTTGTTCTTGTGGAGCAGATCAATACAACCCGTGTGTATGCCCGGCCGACGACGTTGCCTTACGCACGGCTAGTTAGCCAATATGAGGTGATTGCTGATGCAAAACAGCAGCTTAAGCGTTTGCATGCGGCCGATTTTGACCCCGCATCTGTTGTTTTGTTGGAAGCTGAGCCAGCTTGTGCTGACTCATCGTTTAACAAAGAGCAACAGGAGCCAGTGGGGACAATTGTAATTGTTGAACAACGAGGCGGTTATTTTGCGGCAGAGGTGACCAATGCTGAGCCTGTTTTGTTAATCGTGTCGGAGACATTTTTTCCGGGCTGGCAAGCATTAGTCGATGGGGACCACCGGCCGGTAGAGCAAGCGTATACGGCACTGCAGGCGGTATGTATACCGGCCGGTGAGCATTTGATTGAGTTGCGTTTCCGGCCGGTTGTATTCATTTGGGCCGGCGTATTCTCCCTGGTTGGTTTACTGGTTGCTTGCTTGTTGTGGCAAGGGCGCGGTATAAAAAAAGCCTCTGATTATTATTTGAAATAATTCAGAGGCTTCGTTAATTATCTGCGAATCACTTGAATGGCCGTTTGCTAGTTGATGGGTTCAACTAAGATATATTCGTAAAGTGGATCGGACCCAGGGTATTCATCTGTAGATGCCCAAAGGCCAAATGCCGTGCCATTGATTAGGAAACTTTTGTCTGTTTGTATTTCGCCTACTCGAACTAGGCCACTAAATATTTTGAGCTCGCCATTTGGATAGACCTCAATGGCCCAGTCGTTCCAATCGTTAGCACTGTCAGATGAAACGTTCCAATCAAGAAAGCCATCACCGAATAATGCCTGTCCACGTCCTGAGTTGTTGTCATCATGGTAATAGATTTCTTTTAGCTCAGCCAGCATCTTTCCAAAACCATCTTTCCATAAAAACATCATGCGGAAATAGTAGTTTAAGCAGTTGTCATTCACATTTGCAATGTCATAGCTTTGCACCGGTGCTCTGACACCGATTGGTAGCACATCATATTCTGCTTGGGCGTTGTCATCTGAGGCTGCAGCACGGCCCGTTGGCGGGAAAATAGTTGGACAAGCGCCCCCATTGTTATCACCACCAAATATGATCCCGTATGTGTTTAAATTTCCTGGTCCGTCAAATTTAACTCTTGTTGAAATACGATAAGGTGGGGCTGGTGTTTCGGCTAGAGGAGACGTTATAAAGTAATCCCATCGGCCTTGAACATGCATTTTTAACCGTCCATCAACATAGCTCATCACATTTTGAGTATCGTCAAAGTCTTGGCGCCGAATAGCCCAACCTGAAGGTGTGTTGAAGTCATCCCGATAAGCGCTAACTTGTTTGATAGGGGCGGACGTCTTTGTATTTAGGTCTTTAAGTTTGACGGCGTAATAAAATGTGTTTTTTATTCCCGGGGGATGGCTGATAACTTTTGAACGTGTTGTTGAACTGTACGTCGATAAAATCGGGTTCATATCTGGGCTATTAGATTCAAAGATCGTATAGCTTGCCCCGGTCGGCTCATTTGTAAAGTTCCATGTGAGATTCCAAGTATAGTTTGCGCCGTTTTGAACCGGCCGTGAAACACGCACTTGAGAAGGAGCCGGTAGAGGAGGGCCCCAAATAATAGGCAAATAGAGTGTCGGGCTAACCGCTACCGTTATGTTTAAGTCTGTATTGGATGCGTTTAAGTTCTGAACTTGAACATCAACACTATTGCTGTCAATGGGGGCAGCGTTAACCCCAAAAGCTAGCGAAATGATTGCGAGAAGAGGGAGTAAACAGAATAGAACGCGTGGGAGAATTCTACTTTGTTCAGCATTTAATAAAGTATTCATTTAAGTTTTACCGGTTTCCAATATTTAATTTGCGACTCTTGAGTCGCTAACAAAAGGCGAACTACGCAAGTAAGTGATTTTAACAAATCATCTGTTTACGTCTAAAAACCATATATTCATAAGGTGTTTTTCCAAATACCAACCAAATGGGTATCTTGCGAAAAAATGCAAAGAATTTAGAGGTAAATTTTTTATTTGGAAATAACGAATTGAATAATATTCAGCAGTAGATTTTTTGCATAGTAAATGGCAAGGTAATATAAAATAATCTTTATATATGCAGGGTCTACTTGGGGGCTGTTATTGCTACTTTTAAGCAGTGAATGAGATTTAATTTTCAATCTGAATTGTGACCAGATGCATTTTACGAAATCTGCAATTTTAGATGACTTACTTGTCCCAATTAAGGTTAAGATTTTTGCTGAATTTCATGGGTGAAATGGTTTGATCGGTAAAATGCAGCGATTATTTATACTTTAGTCTTACCCAGAGTTTGGGTTGCTTGGATACCGTTGCCGATACATGAGAATAGTGCCAATGACGACGCTAACGAAGAACAACAATGAGCCGAGGAACCCGCCCCACAAAATGATACGGCTTTTTGATATTTCACCTTGACTTTCTTGCTCGATGATTTGGCTACCCAACTCCGTTTGAGTTTGAGGGCTATTAACCCCCTCTCCAATGGGTTGTATATTTTGGGCAAAAGTTGCTGGTGGGACGTAATCTTGATTGTTTTCCTCGGATTCTTGTGATGGTTCCGGGTATGTATCGTCTTGGAGTAGTTCAGCGGCTTCGGCCGCCCCCGAGCTAGATGCACGTGTCGTAATGCTAATTTGTATCGGCTGTGGGGTTATCTCAATAGAGACGTTTTCAGAACTTACCGTTGTGGGGGTAAATTCTTCAGTTGGAATTGTTTCGCTGACTTCTTCATCTTCACTATTATCGGTTGATTCATCAACCATTATTGTAGGTGAGATTTCGCTGGTTGGAGTCGAAGTCGCCGTGGACGTCACCGTGCTTGAAGCGGTAGCTGAGGTCGTAGTTGTAGTGGCGGTGATTGTTGTTGTTATTCCAGTACCTGTTGTGGGTGAAGGTGAAGCGGTTATATCTTCGTCATCATCTGGGAGATCTATTTCAAAAGACAATTGTTGAGGACTTGCCTCAATTTCAAATGCTTTGCCCGTCTGGCTAGGGTCACTGTTTAACTCTTGTTTCCATAGAAAATACTCATATATTTCTTCCTCAGTAATCGACAGATCCGAAACAGAATATCTATGGCCAGTTGCGCCATCTACAACGGCTGGAATAAAGCTCGTTATTACCCCATCAGGTAAAAGCTTGACTGAAATTATTTCAGCCGGCTCGTCAGAACCACTGATTTTTCGCTCAATATAATAACCGATCGTACCCGCCTCATTAGCTGTTTCCCATTCTATAGCAATAGAGGTAGGGGTCTCTGAAAAAGCCCCTCTAAAATAAGCGATTTCTACCGTACCATGGGCAACCCGGTATGTAAGAATGAAGATTAGGCTAAAAACAGCTAGTGTAAATAAAGTTGAAATATGAGCCCAACGAAAAATATCATTATCTTTCACTGAGTTCGCTGAGTTAGAAGGTTGGTGGTGAGATTTAATCATTAAAAGCGATCGGCTAATGGGGTAGAGCAATAAAATAATACATTCTAAAGTAGAAAATAAGAGTCATGATAATTAATAATCAACTGTTTTATTTTAATACTACCAAAAAAGTCTGGAAACCTGAACAAGAACCCTTTAGTGAACACGATATAAAAGTGGAGGCTAGCTACTAATTTAGGCTCTTTGGGATCTTGAGGGATAACCGGTATATGTAGGCCGTAGGCATTCATGTGGTGTCAACCCCCTGAATGCCCAAAGAGCCCTAATTTATTGATTATTGGTACCTTTTTCACGAAAGGCAAAAAACACCTGTACGCCATTTAAGAGAGTTAGAGCAAGCCAGACAAGTTGTTCCCAAGACTGGTTGGCGTTTCCTGCAAAACCGATGGTCACAATTGTTAATCCTCCCCATAAAAAGAGCTGGAAATCAGGTGACTGGAGCGCTTTTCGAAGGGGGATCTTTTTTTCTTGGGCCAAATAATGATGCATAGAAAGGGCAGCAAAGATAATTGCCAACCCCAAAATCCATAAAGAGTTAAAAAAGAGACGAGGGAGATCGACAAGTTGAGTGAGTTGATCCATAGTGTTTTCGGTAAACTTGATAAATGAATGCTGTGGGAAATGTTTTCACAAACTGGCAAATTGATGAAGTCAGTGGAGAATATAGTGTGGACGATTGTTATGCAATAAGTGTACTCAATTTTTTAGGGAATAATGAAGCGAAAATAACCAAAGTGGCGTGGAATTAATTTTTACTTGTCACTTTTATAATTATGGCTAAACAAAAAACAAGATTCGTGTGTCAAGAATGCGGCCGGGTTTCACCCAAATCGATGGGTAGATGTCCATCATGCCAAGAGTTTGGCACGTTTGTAGAAGAGATTATGGATGTGCCATCGGCCGGAGCCAACCGGCGGCCGTCGCTCAATGTGCGGTCACCCGTGCGTTTGGCCGATGTTGAAAAAGAAAACTTTCAGCGGATGAAACTGCCCATCGGAGAGCTGTCACGCGTATTGGGTGGGGGGATTGTACCCAGTTCACTTGTGCTTTTGGGCGGTGATCCTGGTATCGGCAAATCGACATTGTTGTTACAAGTGGCCGCGATGGTGGCTCAAGATCACGGCCGGGTTTTATATGTTTCGGGGGAAGAAAGCACCCAACAGATTCGTATGCGGGCCGACCGGATGAGCGTTAAGGCTGATGATCTGTTTCTAGTCACCGAGACCCGGCTGACCGCTATTCTGGCCCATATCGAGAATGAAAAACCGACACTAGTGATTGTCGATAGCATTCAAACAACTTGGACCGACGAACTTAAATCTGCGGCCGGCAGCGTTAGCCAAGTACGTGAATGCGCCACTCGTCTGCAAGAAGTTGCGAAAAACAGCGCAGTTACCATCTTCTTAGTGGGACATGTGACGAAAGAAGGGACGATTGCTGGGCCACGTGTACTTGAGCATATTGTCGATACGGTACTGCAACTTCAGGGAGACATGTTTCATCGTTACCGGCTGTTACGCAGTATCAAGAACCGATTTGGAGCCACTAGCGAAGTGGGCGTTTTTGAAATGCTTGCAAATGGACTGGCAGAAGTGCCTAATCCGTCAGAAGCATTTTTGGCTGAACGCCAAATCAATGAGTCTGGCTCTGCTATTGCGGTGACCATGGAAGGGACCCGGCCGTTGCTGGTTGAAATTCAAGCGTTAGCAAGCCCCACAACTTTTTCAAATCCACGCCGTACCGGCAATGGGGTCGATTACAATCGACTTTTACTGCTTACCGCCGTTTTAACCCGGCGTGTAAAGCTTTCTTTGGCTGATAAGGATGTATTTGTCAATGTCATCGGTGGTTTGAGTATCGATGAGCCAGCATCTGACCTAGCGGTAGCCATGGCGATTGCCAGCAGTATACGTGACCAGCCGGTACATGCAGATATGGCTTTTGTGGGCGAAATCGGTTTAAGCGGTGAATTGCGCACCGTGAGTCAACCAGAGATTCGGTTGCGTGAAGCATCGAAGCTTGGGTTTAAACGCTGCGTTGTACCTGTGGCGGTTGGCCGTCAAAAACCGGACTACCCTAAAGGGTTGCAAGTAATCGAATGCCGGACCCTCAAAGACGCACTCGAAGCCGGACTCATGCGATAAAACTAACGAATGACGATAGTGGATGTATTACTCACATCTAATATCTATTTTCAAAAACTTATGAAAAAAAATACTTTGTGGATTATCCTGGGTCTATCGGTGCTCTTAATTACCTGTGCGGCCGTCGTTGGAATAATAGGCGTTGCAGCCACGATTTTCTTCTTTGCTGCAGGTGAGGAAGCGGCTCAGCAGCCCGACAGCATTATTGACCCAACCCGTTTCGCTTTTTTTTCGGCCGATGCCCCGCCGGAATTTGTGCCGACCGACTGCCCATTCGCAACCCCAAGAAATATCGATGTTGAGTGTGGCATGGTAGTTGTGCCCGCCAACCGGACAAAGCCGGAAAACGGCAAAGCGGTTGCCCTTGCAGTTGCCATTTATCGCTCAACCAGCGCTAACCCAGAACCCGACCCGGTGATTTACCTAGACGGCGGACCGGGTGGATATACGCTGGACGTCTTGCCCTACACCCTTGAAGACAGCATCGAACCGTGGCTGCAAAATCGTGACTATATTACTTTTGATCAGCGAGGAATCGACAACTCGATTCCAATGGTGCAATGTCCGGAAATAACCGATCTTGAACGTAGTTGGCTGACATCGCAAGCTAATTGGGAAGATTTAAAGCCGGAATATTTGGCGACAATGGGCATATGCCGAGATCGCTTATTAGCTGAAGGGGTCGATTTAACCGGTTACAGTAGTGCTGAAAGCGCGGCCGATGTGGATGCAATTCGCCGAGCATTGGGCTACGAGCAGGTTAACTTGTTTGGCGTTTCTTATGGGACACGGCTTGCCCAAACGGTAATGCGTGACTTTCCAGATGGGGTACGCAGTGTCATCTTAGATTCCGCTTATCCAGCAGAAGCAGATTTGTTTGAAAACTACCCGCGCAGCTTAAATCAGGCGTTCCGGGTCTTTTTTGATAGCTGTGCGGCCGATGCAGTGTGCAATCGCCAATATCCTGACTTAGAAAATCGTTTTTACGCCGTGGTTGATGTGTTGAACGAAGATCCAAAAGAAATTGAAGTCACCAACTTCTTGACCGGTCAAACATATGACTCTCTTTTTTGGGGCGATGACTTGATCGGGATGCTGTTTCAAACGCTTTATTCCGAATCGATGTTTATCAATATGCCAGACATTATCGACGATTTAGAAAACGGTGAGTTTGAAGATGCGATTGAAGTGACTGAATTGTTTTTTGTAAATGACGACTTTTTTAGTGGGGCGGTTTATCGCACGATTCAGTGTCGAGAAGAATATCCGTTTTCGGTGGTGGCGAATGCTGAGGTTGCCATCCAGTCGAACCCACGGCTAATTGATTATTTTGATGATTATGCGTTTACGCTTGAGTCTTGCGAGGTTTGGGGAGCAGGCACGGCCGATCCTATTGAGAACCGGCCGGTTGTGTCAGATATTCCAACTTTGATTTTGGCAGGGGGATTTGATCCGGTTACACCCCCGTCATGGGGCAAGTCATTACAGGCCAATTTAAGTCAGAGTTATTTTGTTGAGATCCCGCAATTGGCCCACGGAATTTTTAGCGTTAACGACTGTACTCGGCAGATCGGGCTTGATTTTGTAGCCCGGCCGACTGAAGAACCGAGTTCAGCTTGTACCGCTAATTTTCTTGATCCGGTATTTTCTAGCCCCGATTAGCTAGTCAGCTAGTCAGCTAGTCAGCCAAAATGGTAAATCTCTCACCTTGCAAGCCAAGCTGAAATGCTGATCAATGAGACGAAGTCGAATGTGCTGAAATGCTGACTAGCTATTTAATCGCTACGTATGCTCCAAAAACAGTATTTTTGTGCAGAATCTCAACCGCACTAAACCCGATCTTGTCTAACAGCCTCATTTGATACGACATCGGCCGAGGTGAGTCTTCTTTCCCTACATAATTAAAAACATGATCCCGATAGGCTTCATCTTTTAAGCCTGTTAGGTAATCGCCGTATTTTCCCCACAGAATAGTTTGTAAGGCTGGAATGTCGTGCGTCAACAAATCAGATACCCAAAAACTACCGCCCGGCTTTAGTGCTCGGTAAAAACCGCTGAAAACCGCTTCCCATTCCGCATCTGTGCGTAAATGGTGTAGCGTGGCTGCTGCCATAATCACATCTAGCCGCTCTTCTCCTAGGTCTATTTCGCGCATATCTGTTTGATGGGCCGTCACTGTCGCTGAACTGATCGCTTGAATTCGCTCCGTAGCCCGATCCAACATCGGCCGACTGAGATCAATTAAATCGACATGTTGAATGTTCGGTAACTTTTCAAGCAGTTTGAGTGTGTAATTTCCAGCCCCACAGCCTACATCAAGGATATGGCTTGCATCGGGATTGGTAACGGCTGCGGCCGCAGAGATGATTTCTAAAGTAAACGGGGCATCGACGGTAGAGGATTGACCCGTTTGTAATACAGAAAAGCGTTCAACATCATTGTCAAACCGGTGGCGAATTTCTTCAACAGTTGATTTTTCAGTCATAAACCAATTTTAGTATCTTTTTATTTATAGGTCTAAGGGCAAAGTTATAGCTTCAGTTTTTAAAGTGGAGGCAGCTATTTGTTTTAGGCGTTTAAATTTTTACACACTACATTAAGCTTAACTTTCACATTTTTTTTTGGCCAAATCACAAGATATTTTAAATATTGTTGTTTTGTCCAGTGTAGATTAAAGGCAAACATTCATTTGATTAACCCGCGATATGTACAAAGTGAAAAAGAGGGCTGTTTTTCACACGCTTTCTCAACAACTTTGTCATAAAAATGACACGTTTACAAGTGATATTTGGCTCGATTTTATCGATTCAGTTGATTAAAATTTTGTTGTTCGACGTCGAATAAAATATTTGTTTTTAATCCTATTTTGTAAATGATATAAGTAGTAAGAATTATGAATAAAAAATCACCGGCCATTGTGGAATGCCCTGTTTGTTCTGACGAGATCAAATTTCGTCGTCCTCCTTATGCGGGACGCAAAATGGATTGTCCCCATTGTTTTGCAGAACTTCAAGTTACAAGCATCGACCCGCTCTATCTTGAAGATATAGATTTTGTTGGTAGCTATAATTCTAGTGATGATTGGGATAAAGAAGATTGGAATTAAAGGCCAATAGCTGGAAATTTCATCTGTGCCAATCTGAATTTTTCCAAAGTAGTGACTCAATCGTTGTGATTATTTGAGTTACTACTTTTTTGTTTGGGAATCATGTTTTTGAAAGGTTTTTATTTGAGCCTTTCTATTATTTATTATGTGATTAACAATCTGGCTGTATAACAATTTGATTGTCAAGAAACCGCTTGTTTAAAACTTCACTTAATTTAGTAGGAGGACACATTTCATGTCAACTGATTTGTGTTTTTTACCAGCTCTAGAGATTTTAAATCTTTTTAAGAGCCGGGAACTTTCACCAGTTGAATTGATGAACGCCGTTATTGAACGTGCAGAATCAGTTGAGCCGATCATTAATGCGTTCTCTTACACTCATTATGATGAGGCTATTGCGCTTGCGAAAAAGGCGGAACAAGCCTATATAAAAGGGACAGCTCGGCCGCTTGAAGGCATTCCCTTTGCGGTTAAAGACGAGTCTCATATCGCTGGAAAGCCGACGAGTAACGGCTCACTTTTTCTAAAAGATTTTGTGCCTGATGATACGACGTTTGTCGTTGAACGTATTTTAGATGCGGGAGCCATTGTGCACGCACGCACGACAACTCCGGAATTCTCGTCGGCCGTGTTCACTTGGTCAAAAGTATGGGGAGTAACCCGTAACCCTTGGAACCCAGAAATTACGCCAGGGGGATCAACGGGAGGGGGAGCCGCCGCCTTGGCGGCTGGCTCTACCATTCTTACCAATGGATCAGATATCGCCGGTTCTATACGTGTTCCAGCCTCGATGTGCGGTTTAGTAGGATTTAAACCGCCTTACGGCCGGAATCCTGAAAATCCACCTTGGAACTTAGAACCCTATTCTCATGAAGGGCCGTTGGCACGTACGGTTGATGACTGTAGCTATTTGCAAAACATCATGTCGGGGCCACATCCAGGCGATATGGTAAGCCTAAAACCAAAGCTTGATTTGCCATCAGCGTATGACTCAATCGCAGGAAAGCGTATCGCTCTTTCTATCGATTTAGGCTACAAAGCGGTTGATCCAGCGGTGCGTAATCTGATTGAAAAGGCGGCTATCATTTTTCAAGAGTTGGGTGCGATAGTCGAGCCGGTTGACTTAGGTTGGACTGACGAAACACTGAAAGCAACGCTTGATTACCTCACATTTGGGATGATGGGGGCGTCACTGCGCGAATACTATGCCAATGAGCCAGATAAACTTGCTAACTATAACCGCTGGATGGTTGAACGCGGTCAACGGACAACCGCGGCCGATTATGCACGTGCGGCCGAACTCTCAGGCGAAAACATGGCTCGCTTGGCAAAGATTTATGAAACCTATGATCTGTTGCTGACCCCGGCCGTGGCATTGGCTGGTGTTCCGGCCGATTTTGATTATGGTTCGATGCCGCTTGAGATTAATGGGCAGCTTGTTAACTCAAAATTGGGTTGGGTCATGAGCTACCCGTTCAATATGTTAAACCGTTGTCCGGCTTTGGTGATTCCCGCAGGACGTACGGCCGAAAATGTGCCAATAGGCATTCAACTCGTAGCCCCACCTTATGAAGATGCAACCTGTTTTCAATTTGCATCTGCTTATGCTGCTTACAAACCCGATCTGTTTATTGGTCAAACAAATTATCCTAGTTTAAATATTTAGAATAAGTGGTAACCGGGCAGCATAGCAAATTGTTTTGCTATGCTGCCCGATGGCAACTTGTCATTAAATATCCTTTTAGACAATGGAGGTGGAAAGTGTCTGATTTTCCTCTACATTTTATGTCCGCAAAAGTGGTCATGCGACCACGACCGGAAACCGGTGAATTTGGTGTTATTGCAGTGGAATGGATTCAGAAAGGCGAGATGATTTCTGTTTGGGGTGGTCATGTGATCACGGCCGAAAACTTCGCTCGCTTACCCGAATCAACTCAGTGTCATACCGTTCAAATTGAAGAAGGTATCTATTTGGCTAGTATCCCTGGGCCGGAAACATCCGACTATATCAATCACTCGTGCGAACCCAATTTGGGTATGAGCGACTCGATTACGATGGTTGCGATGCGAGATATTTCCCCAGGTGAAGACATTTGCTTCGATTATGCGATGACCGATAGCACAGCAATTGATGAATTTGATTGTGAGTGCGGTCGTGAAAGCTGCAGAGAACGTGTAACTGGAAATGATTGGCAGATCTCTGAATTGTGGGATCGCTACGACGGTTACTTTTCCCCTTACTTACAGCGGAAAATTGACCGTTTGCGTATAGACGAGTTGAATATTGAAAGGACAGCGTAGCCTGCTTTTGTAAACTACATATAAAGGTCTGATGGGATTGCGTGGCGTGATCCCATTAGACCTAAATCCGATAAACGCCATTCATACTAATAAGAGCTGATTTAAGTTCAAAAAAGCAAAGAGACCCAATTATGCTAAGTTTCGATGATATTCCCGTCATCAATTCAATTAAGGTCGAAGATGTAGAGAAAATGACGACCCAACGTTTTTGGTTGCATCTAACTTCCGATGGCATTGGGGCACCCCTCTATGTGCCTGTGATCATTATTTGGGGGAAGTCAGACAAGAAAATAGTCGGCGTGACGGCGGTGATGCATGGCAATGAGTTAAACGGTATTTCAGTGGTTCAAAAATTGATCCATATGATTGACCCGACAAAACTGGATGGGGTTTTAATTTGTGTTCCGGTTAGTAATGTGCCTGCTTTTTTACGTCGTCAAAGACAATTTCCAGATGGACGAGATTTGAATCGAATTATGCCTGGAAAACAAGCGGGCAATGAGAGTGATATCTATGCGTATCGCTTAATTTCTAGTCTAATTAATGAATTTGACTACCTCATCGATTTGCATACGGTGAGCTTTGGGAATGTGAACTCCTTTTATGTGCGGGCCAACATGAATATTGAGCAGGTTGCACATATGGCATGGTTGCAAAACCCACAGATTATTGTGCATAAAGAGAGCCCGGGAACGTTGAGACATGCGGCCGAAAACTTGGGAATTCATGCCATTACGGTTGAAATAGGTGACCCCAATCGTTTTCAAGAACAGGTTGTTACATCTGCATTAGATGGAATCATTAATATGCTTGTCTGTTTCAATATGCTGGAGGGAGACATTCAAGAATCAGAAGACCTGATTATTGAATGTGATAATTCATACTGGCTACATACAGACCGTAGGGGGCTGCTAGAGGTTTATCCTAAATTGACAGATTATGTTCAAAAGGGTGATCTTGTAGCAAGCGTGAATAACATTTTCGGTGATACGCTGGCGAATTACTATGCGCCCGAAACTGGAATTGTTATTGGCAAAAACACCCACCCTGTTAATCAAACGGGCGGCCGAATTCTTCATTTGGGCATTTCCACAAGCTAAATAAGATCATTTCCTTACTAATTCAGGTCTGTAGAAAAGATAATATCTGCAAACTTATATGCCAGGAAAGAGGGGGCATATTAAGAGTATTTCGGCTTTTTGCTTTTTAGGTATAATCTTGCCCCCATGACAGTCATAATTGATGAATTTTCTGGACGAAAACGTACCGCGTGGATCATTGTTCTCTTGGCCTTCTCCGTTTTTGTAGTTACCGCTATCTCGGTTCCTATTTTAGTATCCTCTTGGTTGCGGCGTAGTATGCGGCCGTTGATATCCATAGCCGTCTCTAATCAAGGCACTTTGGCTTTAGTCTTAGCGGCAGGAGAAACCTCTGCGATTTTAGAGACAGAGGCTGGTGAGTTGCTAGTAAGTGGTGACAGTTTGATTACTCGTGATGCTGATAGCGGCACACTCATTATTAACCATCCGGACACAGAAGAGCTTTTGCTTCGTGCACAACTTTATTCCAATACGGATTTATTACTGAAACAAGCCCTCACCCCTCGTTTTAGTGTGAGTAGTATGCCAGACCGAGTCATGCTGCAGTTAAATGAGGGACGTATGCGTCTCACGATTCCTGATAAAAAAGATGAGGTTGTCTATGAAGTAACTGTCCCTCAAGGGCGTGTTATCATGTCAAGCCCAGGTCAGTATGCTATTCATGTTTCCGACGCTGAATCCCAGGTTTCTATTCTTGAAGGGATGGCTACGCTTATGTCCGAAAGTGATAACGGCTTGCGGTTGACAGCTGGCCAGCGGGGCAAACTGACGGCCGCGACCAAGCCTTCTGGCCCTTTGGCCACAGCTGAAAACCTAATCAAAAACAGTAGTTTTAATCAGCAACTAGATTTTTGGACTTCTAAAGATTGGATTGTAGAGCTTGCGGATCAACCGATGGGAGAAACAAAAATCGAGACATTTACGGGTGAAAACTCACTTCGTTTTGTCCGGCCGGGAGCCGGTCACGCTGAAACCTCTGTTCGCCAAATATTGAACCAAGACGTAACTGACTATGAGCTACTTGAGTTAATTATCACGTTGCGTATTCAAGGACAGTCGTTATGGGTGTGTGGCACCGTGGGCAGTGAGTGCCCACTTACTTTCCGGCTTGAGTATGAAGATGGCTTTGGCGCTGTCCGGACGCTGGAGCAAGGCTTTTTTGCTGACGGCGAGATTTCGCCTGAAAATCCTGACATCTGTGAATTCTGTGTCCCCCCTTATAATCGGCATCAGCGGGTGCAGCCCGGCCGAATTGTTGTCCAAGAGATCGATATTTTACAAAGCTTGTCGCTTCAAGGCTTTAGCCCGCCCAGCCAGTTGAGGAGCATTACAATTTTGGCGGCCGGTCACGCTTTTGAAAGCGAAGTATTTGATATTTCGCTGAATGCGCAAGAGTAGGTCTTGAAGACAGCCGACTGATAATGATTAGGGCAAAAAAGCTTAGTAAACAAACAAAAAACTCGCCACGAACTTAAATGATCGTGGCGAGTTTTTTGTTTTTACAGGAAAGAGTTTGTCGAAGCGGATATCAATTAATAATCAGCATACAGACTACTTCTTGAAGGTATAACGTTAGGCGTGCAGCACATGATAAGTCATGATGCTCAAAGCCACATGTACGTTTAAGCTCAACCCTTTCCCGTACATGGGCAAAAACACGGCCGCATCGCACTCGGCCAACGTCGCCTTGGTCACCCCGTGATCTTCATGGCCTACGACCAACGCCACCTTCTCCGGATACTCGTATTCGTGATAGGGAACCGCATTGTCAGAAAGCTCTACTGCAACGACGT
>JBLIMP010000013.1:0-29983 GCA_047638855.1 Cellvibrionaceae bacterium
AGGAGACCGACTAGAAAGCAAAATCAGAGCCTTACTCATCGACCTCTTCAAAATCGGCAAGATAGCAGACCTGTACGAAATTTTAACGACTGACTCAGAACGCACGCATATCAAATGGCCACCACTGGTTGAAATTGAGAACTTTAGCTGGGACAACTTAGAGACGTTTAGCCAAAAAAGTGCCGATTCACTGGGGCAAGGGTTTATCGCACTGGCACAACTGGTCAAAGTTGGTGATATTCGGGATTCTGTGCTCTTTTTTCAAAACGACATTGAATTGGTGAGCCAAAAATTATCGCTCATCAGTTTTTTCAAAAAGCTACACGATGTCTTTCAAGACATCGAAACCAGCCATAACTTACTGAGAACTGACCGGGAGCGGCTGCCCCAAAACCAAGCCGCTTGGGATGACTTAATGGTGAACGAGTTTTCGCTCAGCGATGATCTTGATCAACTCTTTCAGCTTATAGAAACACCCCCAGCATCGATTACTCTTGGGAGCTGGGTCAAACTGCTAGAAAAAGCGAAGTCTGACATTGGTGAAGCGATTGTGGCGCAAGAGCTAACCCAGTTAGACAAAGGGCTATCCTACCTGTTTAGAGCATTGGACAAAGGACTGCCCCGGCTAAACGGCCGACTGATCTCCGCAGCCGAAGACCTACCTTTAGACAAATTGGTGTCAAACCTGTCGGCCGTGGCAACCCAAGCCTCAGCCCAGCAAAGCTTAGACCGGCCGATAGTTCTCCAATTTGATGAAGGGGTAGATGCGATGCAAAGCCTGGCCGACACCCTGAGCCACCTGATCGACAGCCACAACAAATGGCAAGGGCTAGACGATGACCTACGCCGTATCCACTCAAACTTACAAGACGACATTTTTGAATTAGAAATTGCTTGGCCCGACGTGCAAGAGATGCTTGTTGTTTTGGTAGACGTATATGACGAGCCTTGGGCGAAATCGCTGAGCCGCTTGGCGAAAATTGTCACAGACAGCATCGATACAAAACCGGTGCCGACCGTTAAAAACTTTTATCACAAATTTCGAGGGCAAGCGACACGCCGCTTCAGGCAAGTGGATGACGAGCTACTGAAGCTATCACGGGATTTAGAGCAGATCGGGCAACCGATAAACACCTTGTTAGGGGCGATATAATGACACAAGTAGAAGAAACAGAAGCCAACGAGAGCCATCCTTTTGAATCAGTTTCATCGATGCGGGCGGTCCACGCCAAGCTGGTGAAGCAGAGGCGAGCAGACGGGCTAACCGAAACGCTATTTGCCGAAGCGGCCGACTTTGTGGCACGGGGAGCCGCCACCGGGACCCTGTTAGATGAAAGTAACGAGCGGCAGGCGGCCCAGAGCTTGCTCGACTTTTGGGACAATGTGCTGGCAAAAAGCGACCTGGAAATAACAGACCCGACTTTAGCCGACTTCGACATAGAGTTAGCCCCTGAATTGCCCGATGAGGCCCGCCCTTATTTAGGACTTTCCGCCTTTTCAGAACAATCGGCCCCACTGTTTTTCGGCCGCCAACGATTTGTTACATCACTGGCCGATTATATACAGCAAAACCCGATGTTGGCCCTCGTCGGCCCATCGGGCAGTGGAAAGTCATCGACGATTTTAGGCGGCATCTTACCAAAATTAAAAGCCCAGGTGGGTGAAACAGAGTTACAGGTGACAAGCATCGTCCCGGGAACCGACCCGCTACATAGTTTAGCCGCCCCGCTCACCCCGCCCGACAAGTTAGACTTGACGATAAAAACTTTAAAAGGGGACAAGACGACCCTGCACCAGCTTTTAGCCGAACAACCGGCCGAAAACCATCTGCTTGTTGTAGACCAATTTGAAGAGACCTTTACCCTCTGTTTAGACAGCGATATTCGCCAAGCTTTTTTAGACAACTTGCGCTATTTGGTTGAACAAAATAGTCCAAAATACAAGCTGATTTTAACGATGCGGACTGATTTTGAGTCCCGGGTTATCGCCTATGATGCGTTCAGCTCCATCTTTACTGAACATACGCTGCGGATTATGCCACTGAGCGCGGCCGAACTGCGTGAGGCGATAGAAAAACCGGCCGCACAAGTTGGTCTAAAGTTTGAAACAGGGGTTGTCGATGCGCTGGTGCAAGACATTGTGGGGGAACCGGCCGCCCTGCCCCTGCTCCAATTTACTCTACTCAAACTGTGGGAAAACCGGGTGCGCAACCGTGTACCGTGGGAGGCGTACAAAAAGCTGGGTGGGGGGCGATTGGCCCTGTCACGCAGTGCCGATGAGCTGTACAAAGAGCTGATTCCAGAGGAGCAACAGACGGCCAAGCGGATTTTGTTACGGATGGTGCGCCCGACCGAAGGGCTAGAAGTAACCAATAACCGGATTAAAAAAGAGACTTTATACCAAACGGGTGAAGCAACCGACCGCATAGACCGAGTGTTAAAACGGCTGATTGATGGGAACCTGGTTAAATTAACGGAGCGGGCCGAACAAGACAGCGTACAGGTCGAGGTGGCACATGAGGCGTTGGTGCGCAACTGGCCCCGCCTCATCGATTGGTTAGAAGAGGAGCGGGTCAGCATGCGCCGCCGGATACGGTTGACCCACGCAGCTGAACAGTGGCAAGCGACCGGCGAAGATGATGACCGCTTGTGGCGAGGGGAACAGCTTGAAGAGGTGGCTGGCTATGAAGATTTAACCAAGCTAGAAAGCCTGTTTTTAACTGCCAGTAAAGAGGTTGAAGAAGAGGAGAAAAATAGAGAACGACGCCAGCTTGAACAGCTGGCGGAAGAGGCGGATAAACGGCGAGCGATAGAGGAACAGGCACGCAAACAGGCGGAAGCGGATGCCCAACGCTTAAAAAGAATTAGCCGCGTTGTGGCGGGGCTGGCCTTCTTAGCCGGTGTCTTGGCGATCGCTTCGCTATTTTTTATGGTACAGGCCAACCAAAGTGCCACCCTAGCTGAAGCCAATAAGGAAAAAGCGGAACTTAATGCCCAAGAGGCGGAAGAAAATGAGGCAAATGCGGTAGCAGAGCGAGAGCGGGCCGATTTTGAAGCGAATATAGCTAAGCTAGCAGGAGCTGAAGCGGATAGTTTAGCAAGCGAATTCGAACAATTTTCACAAACTCAAACGATGTTGTCCTTAGCACCCATATTACTACCACAAGGACGCTTCCCCACCATAACTGAAACTGAACGCTCACTTTTAATGGTGGGGCAGGCGGTCTCATTTAATAAACAACTCAGTCAGCAGATCAACCCAGTATTCATACGCAATCAAATCAGTGATGTACTTGATTATGCCCAAGATCATCCTTCAACCCCTTATCTTGGGCATGAAAAAAGTGTCTTGTCAGTTTCATTCTCCCCCGGCGGTCAGATGCTCGCTTCCGGCAGCCATGACCAGACGATCCGGCTGTGGGACATGACTGCATTGGTCAAAGACCCGTTGGCCCAGCAAACGGTACTCGAGGGTCATGAAGGAAGTGTCAGATCAGTTTCATTCTCCCCCGACGGGCAGATGCTTGCCTCCGGCAGTGATGACCAGACGATCCGGCTGTGGGACATGACCGATTTATCGGCCCAGCCAACGGTACTCGAGGGTCATGAAGGAAGTGTCAGATCAGTTTCATTCTCTCCCAATGGTCAGACGCTCGCCTCTGGCAGTTATGACGGTACGATCCGGCTGTGGGATATGGGCCAAAATAAATGGGCGGGGGCCCAGCCAACGGTGCTCGAGGGTCATGAAGGTTGGGTCTTGTCAGTTTCCTTCTCCCCTGATGGTCAGATGCTCGCCTCCGGCAGTCATGACGGTACGATCCGGCTGTGGGATATGGGCCAAAATAATTTGGCAGGAGCCCAACCAACGGTGCTTGAGGGTCATGAAGGAAGTGTCAGATCAGTTTCCTTCTCTCCCAACGGTCAGACGCTCGCCTCCGGCAGTTATGACGGTACGATCCGGCTGTGGGATATGGGCCAAAATAATTTGAGTGGAGCTCAGCCAACGGTGCTCGAGGGTCATGAAGGAAGTGTCAGATCAGTTTCATTCTCGCCCGACGGCCAGACGCTCGCCTCCGGCAGTAATGACACTACGATCCGGCTGTGGGATATGGGCCAAAATAACTTGGCTGGAGCCCAGCCAACGATACTTGAGGGTCATGAAGGAAGTGTCAGATCAGTTTCCTTCTCTCCCAACGGTCAGACACTCGTCTCCGGCAGTGAAGACCGAACGATCCAGCTGTGGAACCTGGCAGGCCCGTACGCCCAGCCAACGGTGATAGAAGGCCTTGATGATTGGGTCCTTTCAGTTTCCTTCTCCCCCGACAGTCAGACGCTCGCCTCCGGCAATGCTGACGGTACGATCCGGCTGTGGGATTTAAGCCAGCCAGGATCAGATCCAACGGTGCTCGAGGGCCATGATAATTTGGTCTTCTCGGTCTCGTTCTCGCCCGACGGCCAGACGCTCGCCTCCGGCAGTAGTGACACTACAATCCGGTTGTGGGACCTGGCCGATTTATCCGCCCAGCCAACGGTGCTCGAGGGTCATGATGCTTGGATCTGGTCAGTTTCCTTCTCTCCCGACGGTCAGACCCTCGCCTCCGGCAGTTATGACCGGACGATCCGGTTGTGGGACATGGCCGATTTATCCGCCCAGCCAACGGTGCTCGAGGATCATGATGATTTGGTCTGGTCGGTCTCCTTCTCTCCCAACGGTCAGACTCTCGCCTCCGGCAGTGAGGACCGAACAATCCGGTTGTGGGACATGGCCGATTTATCGGCCCAGCCAACGGTGCTCGAAGATCATAATAATGTGAGCTTGTCAGTCTCATTCTCGCCCGACGGCCAGACGCTCGCTTCCGGCAGTAAGGCCCAAACGATCCGGCTGTGGGACATGACCGATTTATCGGCCCCGCCAACGGTACTTAAAGGTCATAATGATATGATCTTTGCAGTCTCATTCTCGCCTGACGGCCAGACACTTGCCTCCGGCAGTCTAGACACTACGATCCGGTTGTGGGACATGGCCGATTTATCGGCCCAGCCAACGATACTTGAGGGTCATGAAGGAAGTGTCAGATCAGTTTCCTTCTCTCCCAACGGTCAAACTCTCGCCTCCACCAGTGAGGACCGAACGCTCTGGCTATGGCCCACAATTAAAGGGTTGGTAACAAGTGCATGTGAGCACACAAGCCGCAATTTTACGTGGGATGAATGGCAGCAGTATCTTTCCACCTTTCCATATGAACAAACATGCCCTAATTTACCGGTGCATCCTTCTGTTCCGACCAGTGAACGGCCAACGGGTGATGGTTAATGGTTAATGGGGTAATCTCAAACCACAACGGCGTAGGGGCATCCCCTTGTGGGTGCCCAAGATTACATGGGTGCCCAGGTACTCACGTTAACAAAACAATCCATGCATAACCCAAACGGCATTCACACAAACTTGGGCGGGCGCGAGGCCCGCACCCTACGGTATAACCGGTGACAAAAAAAATACCCCAGACGGTTAAAAACCGCCCAGGGCATACAAAAAGGAGAGAAACAATTGAACTGTATATTATGCTGGTTGAAACAATGGTTTCATTGTTGAAGTAACAAAAACATTCTCGTTTTTATCGATTAAAACGGCCGCAATCTGGTTGCGCTCAAGCATCACTAGACCTTCTTCTAGCCCTGCAACGAGCGTAGCGGTTGCCCAAGCTTCTGCCATACACGCCTCTTTGTCTATGACTGAGACGGTTAGAAGGTCGGTATCGGCCGACCGGCCGGTACGTGGATCAATAATATGGTGAGCGATTTCACCGCCTCTCTGCCAACGTCGATAATCGATCCCAGAGGTCGCCAAAGAGCCATTTGCTAGCCAAAGACGGCCGATTTCTGTCTCTTGCTCGTTTGGGTCGCTCGACCATGGAGCAGAAATGCCGACAGGCCAGCCGGGCCATTTTCCTGGCCCTTCTCCGGCCGTTAAATCGCCGCCAGCATCGATAAGGCAAGGGCCAATCGGGTATAGAAAATCGCGACAGGCTTGGGCCGTGTATCCTTTGGCGATACCACCTAGATCAAGTCGAACTCCGGCCGGTAGACGAATCCTTCTTTGAGCATGATCAAATTCTGGTGCTTCCTTTTTTAAGCGCACTGTAAAAGCTTCTAATGGCAAATCTGAAGTCGCATGTGTTACTCCAATCGATTCAAATGATTGAACATAGCCGCTCTGCTCTAATTCATCTAAAAGGGTGCAGTCGAAACAGCCATTGGTTTCAATCGAAAGCGCCATACCTAACTGGACCAATTCCCATAGCTCATCTGAAACGGAGATCCATTCACCCGGACGGCTGTTGAGCTGCATTAATTCACTAAGAGGATCGAAACGAGTAAGACGTTGCTCTTCTCGCATAAATTGTGTCTCGACAAATTCAAGCGGTTCAGCTGAAAACTGCTCATCTGCAAAAAGCCACGCTGCCATTTCGCATCCCATTGCATGAAATTCCCGTTTACCCGTGTATACATTTACCATTGTTCGATCTCCTAAAATATTTAATTCCAACTTGTTTTAGGCGATATAAAAGAATAAATTATCCTTCATAGTTCTCATATCGCCCCACAGCCATCCTAAAAAGACTTGCAACGGATGTTTATTTTCTTAGGATGGCCTTAGTCACATATTTATCTATATGCTAAGGTTGAACAGGTAATTGATATACCAAACTTATTTAAATTTGGTTTAAATCTTCCTTAAATAATAAGAAGAAATCGATTTTAACAACCCGATGGTTCTGTTAAAAAGCAAAAAAAGTAAAAAAAGAGAGTAAACGAGAAGAGTAGTACACCCTTTAGTCACAGAGTTTGTGAAACAGGTTTTAGGTAGCTTCAGTCCCGCTTAAGCGAAAGCGTTCGGCAATCCCTGTCCGCGGCCGAATCAACTTGCTGAACCGAGTCATAACCGGCCGCATGGCTGGGATTTCAGGCGAAGACAACGTTGATTGCGCTCAAAATCCTGGCTCTTGGGGAATGCAAGGGGTTGATAGCAAATATGGTAATGCTCACGGTTTATAGGGTCGGGTCATCCACAAGATACCAAAGGGTCGTAAATAAGAGATAACAAGTAGGAAATGCAGACCCCCTCCAAAATATTAGAGTTAATTGGCTAATCCGGCCGCCGACAGCTTCTCAGCCTCAGTCGCAATCGTCAGCCGGTCAATAAACTGATCGATATCCCCATCCATGACAGTGGGCAGATTATGGCTTGAGTAGCCGACCCGATGATCGGTGACCCGACTTTGAGGGTAGTTATAGGTCCGAATTTTTTCAGACCGGTCCCCTCCTCCAACTTGGTCTTTACGCATGCCAGAAACTTCGGCGTTGTAAGCCGCTTCTTCCGCTTCTTTTAAACGACTTTGGATAATCTGGATACCTAACTGTTTGTTCTGAGTCAGACTACGTTCTGATTGAACTTTAACCATTAGCCCAGATGGTTTGTGGATAATACGTGCTGCGGTAGCGTTTTTCTGCATATGTTGGCCACCAGGACCGGCCGAAAATTCCGCCTTAATTTCAAGGTCGGCCGGATTAATCGTCACGTCAACCTGATCAACTTCCGGCATCACCGCTACCGTTGCCGTGCTGGTGTGAATACGCCCTTGAGACTCAGTTACCGGAACCCGTTGCACTCGGTGAACCCCACTTTCGTATTTAAAGCGCGAGTATGCTCCTTTACCACGTACATTGATGATTACCTCTTTGTAACCACCCACGCCGATAAAGTTCTCATCCATAATTTGGGTTTTATACCCCTGTTTTTCAGCATAGCGTAGATACATGCGGCACAGATCGTTGGCAAAAATAGCGGCTTCATCGCCACCGGCCGCCGCTCTGATTTCGACATACACATTCCGATCGTCACGCGGGTCTTTCGGCAACAATAGCTTACGCATTTTCGCTTCAATAGCAGGAACGCCAGCTTCTAATTCTTTGAGCTCTTCTTGCATGAAAGTGATCATTTCTCGATCATCTTCCAACTGAATCATCTCTTTTGTTTCGCTGATGTCGGCAATCGTTTTCTGATGGGTAGCGTACGTGTGGAAAAGAGGCTCGATATCAGAGCGTTCTTGTGCAAGTTCAGTTAATTTTTTGTGGTCACCCATTATATTGGGGTCCATCATCTGTCTATCGATCTCTTCGTATCGGGCGACAACTTTTTTGATTTGTTCAAACATGGAGGAAATGGCAAGCTTCAAAATGCCAATTGACATGTTGGAACTTAGGAATTTTTGATTTCAAAAGTAAGTTTGGGGCATTAATTCAACGCAGAGTCATTATAACGATGGTGGGTTAAGGGTCAAGACAAGGCGAATGGTTTTAGGGAAGGTCTTACTCTGCGATTCTATATAGACACCTTGGCGAGATGTCTATATAGAATTGATTTTAACAGCCTTAGGCCAACCCCGAAAAATAATTATCTAGCAAACTAGCTCAGGGGGAATTGGCTGTGTCAATCAAGTTGACGAGGTGGGGCGATTTTGTTGATGCAATTGCATGTTTTATTCTCGGAAATCGCCTTACGAGAAATAAAGCGATGGGGACGAACGATAGGGATAGAGAGGTTGGTTATGCAAAGTTATGCCGAAAAACCAGCCTACTGCCTTGAACAAACTCCCTATCTCTTTTCTCTGTCTACCCCACCGCAGTTGCGATAAGACATTTAAGATAATTACCTTCTGGGAACTCCGGCCGTACGGTGTGGTCGGCCGGATGACCGAACCGTGATTTTTCAATCAGCTTCCGGCCAGATTCTGCGGCCGTGTCAAGGACCGTTTCATAGAATAGATCGGCCGACACTCGGCTTGAGCAAGACGCCATTACCAGAACCCCATTTTCAGCCAATACCTTTAATGCGGATCGTGTCAGCTTGGCATACGCTTTTACCGCCAACTCAATTTCAGCCTGACTCTTAGCAAACGATGGCGGGTCAACAATAACCAGATCAAACACCCGGCCCGTGTGAGACATATTGTCCAACGCATTAAACGCATCGGCCGCAACTGTTTCATGCTGGCAATCAGCCACATCTCGTATCGCTTTGTTCAGATCAAAATTGTAGACAGCTGCATCAAGAGCCGGTTGACTGATGTCTAAGCTCATGACACTACTCGCACCACCGGCCGCCGCGTAGAGTGAAAATCCGCCGGTATAGGCAAACACATCGAGCACACGCTTGTGCTTAGCCAGTTGACCTACCTGTTGTCGATTATCGCGGTGGTCAAAGAAGAAACCGGTTTTGTGCCCAAGTACGACATCGGCCGCAAAGTTCAGCCCGTTTTCGATAAACGGAACAGGTCCGTCAGGCATATCCCCTTTTAGCAGAGTTCCATCTTTTAGCCCCCATGTTTCACCCGCTTGCACATTGCGCGACAAGCGCAAAATCTGACGCTCTGACGGGACAGCAGCATCTAGTCCTGCCAAAATATCAGCCAGATGGGGGAACCAAGCGGCCGAATAGATTTTTATGACCAATGTGTCGCCATACCGATCAACAATCAGCCCTGGTAGGAAGTCTCCCTCACCATAAACCACTCGATATCCGGTCGTACCGCTCGCCTCAATATGTTTACGCTTGGCGGCCGATTCTGCCAGCCGCTTCTTAAACCAGTCTCCATCTATCTTGGTTGGTTTGCCAGAGGAAAGCATTTTTACCCGAATAGGGGAATCGGGGTCATAAAGACCAACCGCCAAAAACTTGCGCTTTTGGTCAAATAGAATGGCGATATCACCACTCTGGCCCGCAAAACTTTGATCTACGATGCCGCCATCAAATAGCCAAGGGTGACCTTGCCTCATCTTTCTTTGTGCTTGTTTTGTAACTTGAATCGCTAGATTCTTCTGAGAAACGGGCGGAATGCCTTTTAAATTAATCATTTTTCCTAGTTAGACCATGCAAGATTCATTTCAAGAATAATTAGCATGCTTTAAAATTGTTGAAGCAAAGTGCGATGAAAATAGATATTGTAGCCCACCAACTTTCTCTATATCGCTCTTCCGCTCCAAACTACTCACAATTATGGCACACAGTTCGGCCGCTACGTAAAATTCTCCCGATGTCAACTATTACCGTTACAGTACCCGCAACCACTGCAAATATAGGCCCAGGATTCGACTGCTTGGGAATGGCGCTCAATTTGCGCAACGAATTTCAGTTTACCCCTTGCCCTGAAGGCCTCACCATTGGCCTCAACGGCGAGGGGATTGATTCGATTCCAACTGATAAAAACAATCTAATTGTCCAGGCAATGCAGTTTTTATGCGACTATGTCGGCCGTCCTTTGCCCAGTTGCCACATTGAACAGACCAATCACGTCCCGGCCGCTAGCGGCTTAGGTAGCAGTTCAACCGCCATCGTAGCTGGACTCATGGGAGCCAATGCATTACTAGACAACCCGATAGACAAAGATTGCATTCTAAAACTAGCTACACGCATGGAAGGGCATCCAGACAACGTAGCACCAGCGATTTTTGGTGGCTTGGTGTTGGTCCCGATGGGGGATAACGGTGAAGCATTGGTTGTTGAGAGAATCACGATGCCAAGCATGACAGTAGCCTTAGTCCTGCCCGATTTTGAGTTATTAACAGCTGATGCTCGTGCCGCCTTGCCAACGCATGTTAGCCGAGCCGATGCGATCTTTAACATGGCACGGGTTCCGCTGGTTCTACGTGCGTTAGAAAAATGTGATTACAAACTGATGAATATCGCCATTGATGATCGGATCCATCAACCGTATCGAATGGCACTGGTGCCCGGCATGCAAGATGCGTTTGCGGCCGCACGTACCGCTGGGGCTGCGGCCGTTGCCATTAGCGGCGCAGGGCCGTCTACAATCGCGTTTGCGGCCGACAACCATGACGCTATCGGCCGGGCAATGATCGATGCCTATGCAGCGGCCGGACTCAGTGCCCGCATGTGGCTGTTGGAAACAGACAATTGCGGCAGCACGGTTGACTAGGGCGATAATTAATGGAGCCAAAAACACAGAGGCCACTGAGAATTTTTCCGGGGAAACAGTTGAAAAACTCTGCGCACTCTGTGCCTCTGTGTTCAAGAACTTTGACAATTGCTGGCGAAATGCGAAAGGACAGCCTGATCAAAAGCTTCGATGTTTGGCGATTTCCGAAAATAACTAATGAGTCTACTGAAAAAAGGGTAGGTTAGAAATCCTGAACCCACATATGGTGGTTTTTTAACTGATTTTCTCGACAAAAACCACCATATGTGGGTTTCCTCTAATTGTCAAAGGCTTTTTTCAGTAGACTCAAACATGCAATTGCATCAACAAAATCGCCTCATCTCGTCAACTTGATTGACACAGCCAATTCCCCCTGAGCTAGTTTGCTAGATAATTATTGTTCAGAGTCGGCCTTACTCATCATATTTCGCCATTTTGCCAGCCAGCTCAGTTAACTTCGCCTGTGCTTTTGCATGCACAACGGCCGCAGGTTGACCCAACATCACTTCAATCCCCTCATCAATCGTTTCCACCGCCCACAGGTGGAACTTGCCCGCTTCCACAGCCGCAACCACCTCATCCCGCAACATTAAGTCTGACACATTTGAAGCCGGAATCATTGCCCCTTGCTCACCCGTCAGCCCTTGATCTAGACACACTTCGTACCAGCCTTCAATCTTTTGAGTGGCACCGCCAATCGCTTGAACCTCACCGTATTGATTAACCGACCCTGTGACAGCGATGTTTTGCTTAATCGGAATTTCCGTTAGGCTTGAAAGCAAGGCATATAGTTCGGTTGAAGAGGCACTGTCCCCGTCTACGCCCCCATAATTTTGCTCAAACGTGATTTGGGCCGACAGTGACAGCGGGTGATCAGTTGCATATTGACCACCCAAATAACCGGTTAAAATCAGCACCCCTTTGTTATGGATGGCACCCGCCATGTTGACCTCACGATCAATCGCCACTACCCCATTTTTACCCACATAGGTCCGCGCGGTAAGTCTCGATGGATGGCCAAATGCGTAATCTCCCACCTGCGATACCGCCAAGCCGTTAATCTGTCCAATCTTCGCGCCTGTGGTTGTGAGCAATTGTTTTTTAGCGAGAACCCCTTCCCGCATGCGTATTTCAATCCGATTGCGCATGTAGATGCGCGTTTCAATCGCCTTAGATATGTCTTCGGCCGTTACTTGTTTTTTACCCGATTTTTCTGCCCAATGGTTCGCCTCGCTTAGCAAATCGTTGATATTGCCAAACTTCGTACTGAGTCGCTTTTGATCACCTGCCAAGCGCGAGCCATATTCAATCACCTTACCAATGGCACTGCGGTCAAACGGCCGAAGCCCTTTTTCAGCGATGCGGGCTGACATAAACGTCGCATATTCCATTTCGTTTTCATGATTTCGCTCAATCGTCTGGTCAAAATCAGCCATGACCTTAAAAATCGCATCAAAATCTTCGTCTAGTCCGGCCAACTGATAATAAAGCGACGGCGGCCCGATCAAAATCACCTTGATATCTAGCGGGATCGGTTGCGGGTCAAGGGTACGGGTTGCGGCACCGCCCCGTATCGCAGGGTCATCTGGCCGGACCGCATTCCCAAGCAAAGCCCGTTTTAACGATTCATACGCCATGGGCGCCGCAAATAGGTCACGCGCGCGCAACACCAAATAGCCACCGTTGGCGCTGTGCAAGGCTCCCGGTTGCAGCAAGGTGAAATCAGTCACCACCGCCCCCCCCGGCCGGGCCTCGTGCTCTACCCGCCCCAATAATCGAGGTAGCGTTGGATCGTATTCAACAATGACAGGGGCTTTCGTGCTCATTTTATGATCGACAATCACATTAATCTGATAGCGACGAAACCATTCGGCCGGCACCTGCTGCTGCCCGTCGGGGGCCGCCCCTTGCCTAAAAAGATTGATGTTTTTTAGGATGTCGTCACGCAATTGCTGAAAATAATCTGTTAAAACCGCATGGGCTTTAAACTGCCCTGTCAACTCCATAATAGCCACGTCTACGACCGATGCACCTACTCGTTGAATCAATTGCTCCATACCGTCTTGAACTGAATTTTCAATAGCCCGAGCCTGGTGCATCACATCTGCCAGCTCTTTCTCAAGTTTGTTTTGTAACACACGCCAAGCTTCTCTTTCTTCGTCTGACAGTGCATTAAACCCCTCTGCGTCTAACTGTTGTCCCTCTTTCGTAGGCAAAATGCGGAACCCTTCCGGCGTTTGGATCACAGCGGCCCCTTGCGAATTGGCCTGCCGCTGGAAGACACTCATGAGATGATTACGCTCTGCCTCTAGCTGTTGGCGCATCGCCAAAGCCTCGTCACGGAACTGTTCATTATCGAAGGCACCCGACAGCTCAAGTCGTAATCGGCTGATGCATTCAGCTAAACTATCCCGCAAGCGGCACGCTTCCCCGGCCGGAAGCATGAGTGCAAACGGCGAATGGGGGGATTGAAAGTTATTCACATAAATCCAATCGTTTGGTACAGGCTGAGCTTCAACCCGTCCTTCAATAAACTTTTTGATTGTCGTGGTCCGGCCGGTGCCTGACTCGCCCAATACAAAAATATTGTAGCCGGGACTTTCCATCTCAATCCCAAATTCAATCGCCATCACCCCTCTGGGCTGGCCAATAATGGTAGTACACGGTTCAATATCTTCAGTTGATTTGAACTTTAGATCGGGGGAGTCAAATACACGTCTGAGTTGGTTTGTTTTCAGCTTTGCCATCGTCTTGCCTCACAATATGCTAATTTTTTCGAGAAGTTCAACCGTATAGAAAGTATACTATCGAAACAATGTCAAAACGTAAAACACCAGAAAGACCGTTGACTGAGCAAAGCTATTTACAACTAGAGCCTCAGCCAGTCTCTAACCGTTTTCCCAAAAAAATTAGTTCCTGCATTTCGAGCTTTATCGGCCTTGTGCTCATTGGGGGGATGGCGGGTGCGCTGTTGATGTTGGGTTTGTCTGTACGGGACTTGGTCGCAAACGGCCGTGTTGAACCGCAAATAAACGTTGCTCAATTGCCAACACCTACGTTACGGCCGACGCTTGTACCTGCCATTCCGCCCACAATTCAATCGACAACCCCACCCACACCCCAACCCCCAACGCAACCGGCGAATGAACAAGTAACAAGTGAAAGTGAAGCAGTGCCTGACTCTGGCTGGTCAACGGTTCAAACGGGCCTAGAAATGCGTAGCATCTCAGTTCTTGATTCCCAAACGAACATGGTTCGCGAAAAGCTGATGATCCTTCGGCTTGATCCAACCCAGTTTCGCTTTGATGTCGGATACAGTCCCGGCAACCCCAAAACGCTTCAAACGTGGCAGCAAGAAAGCGGTGCAATTTTGGCCATCAATGCTGGCTATTTCACGGCCGACTACACTGCCACCGGCCTAACAATCGCCCAAAACCAATCTTTTGGCTCAAGCTATGGCCCATTTGCTGGGATGGTTTCGATCAATGGCGACGGCCCAGCTTCAAACTTGGATGTGCGTTGGTTAAGGCAAGCGCCTTATTCTCCGGCCGAAAATCTATGGGGAGCATTTCAATCATTTCCGATCTTAGTACACAGCGGCGGTACGGCCGCATTCCCGGCCGAAAGCGACAATGGCGACCGGTCACAACGCACGGTGATTGGGAAGGACGGCAGCGGCCGAGTGATCCTAATCGTTACGACTCAGGGGTGGTTTACCCTCAGCGAAATCAGCAGTTGGCTCGCCCAATCTGACCTTGCTTTGCAAATCGCTGTTAATCTCGACGGTGGCACTTCAACCGGGTTGATTTTGGCTCATCCCGACCAGAAAGTTCAAGTTTTGCCCTTTTCGCCGTTGCCAACTGTGTTATTGATATATAGCCAAGAATAGTTTGAAATCGTATTTACCAGCAATACCCATTAGCCTTATAGGGTTTAAGAATTATCAAACAAAGCTATTGAATAATTAGCCGGGTTAATGAAAACTACAGCGAGTGAATCTAATTAGTGTCAATATGTGTTCTAATATTCTCTCATCTCATTTGACGAATAACGCCAAATAAAATACATTTTCGTTACCGGTAACGGAATAAGGTAACTAGACCCTCTCAACTAAACAAAACTATGACATTATTTGATCCAACAGAACATCCACATAGACGATTTAACCCCCTCACAGGCTCCTGGGTCTTGGTTTCTCCCCATCGGACAAAACGGCCGTGGCAAGGCCAGGTCGAAAAGCCAGCGGCGCTTAACCTGCCCGAGTATGACCCCAAGTGCTACTTGTGCCCTGGCAACAGCCGCTCCGGCGGTGTCCAAAACCCTGACTATGATTCAACCTTCGTTTTCACTAATGACTTTGCCGCTCTACTCACCGACTCGCCTGACACTCCCGAGCCAGAGCATCCACTGCTGATGTCATCTGGCGTGCAGGGAACCAGCCGAGTCATCTGCTTTTCTCCCCGTCATGATCTGACCCCGGCCGAAATGTCACCGGCCGAACTGCGCCAGGTCGTTGATCTGTGGCACGATCAGATTGCTGATTTAGGTCAGGATTACACATGGGTTCAGCTATTTGAAAATCGTGGTGCGATGATGGGATCATCCAACCCCCATCCCCATGGGCAAGTCTGGGCCTTATCGACCTTACCTGAAGAGGCCTACACCGAAAATCTGCGTCAAAAAGAATATTTTGAAACCCACGGCCGGCCGATGCTCGTTGACTACGTTAATCTCGAACTTGAAAAGCAAGAACGGATTGTGGTCGAAAATGAAGATTGGGTTGTACTGGTCCCCTACTGGGCGATCTGGCCGTTTGAAACCCTGCTACTCCCGAAACGGCACGTACAACGTATCACCGATTTAACCGAAGGGGAGAAAAACAGTTTGGCTAATATTCTCAAGCGACATTTGGTAAAATATGACAATCTATTTGAAACGTCATTCCCTTATTCAATGGGATGGCACAGCGCCCCCACCGGCCGCTATTTAAACCTTGATACTAGCCATTGGCAGCTTCACGCTCACTATTACCCACCACTCTTACGCTCAGCCACCGTCCGCAAGTTCCTGGTCGGATTTGAAATGCTGGGTGAAGCTCAGCGTGACTTAACCGCTGAGCAAGCTGCAAAACGCTTGCGTGAATTGCCAGATCAACATTACTTAACTTCTTAAAACCATCTACTTATGTCACTACAAAAACTTGTTACTCAAAAATTTGAAGAAAAATTTGGCGAAGCACCCGCCTTTGTTGTACGTGCTCCCGGCCGCGTAAACCTCATCGGTGGGCACACCGACTATAACGACGGCTTTGTGATGCCAATGGCGATCGATAGAGCCGTATGGCTGGCTATCCGGCCGCGTGTAGACGGAATTGTCGCCGTTACCTCGCTTGAAATGGAAGACCCTATCGAATTTGAAATCGCAAACCTTGGAACACCTGGCCAAGGATGGGGTGAATATTTAAAGGGGGTAACTTGGGCCTTGCTTGAAGATGGCTTTGATCTTTCGGGCTGGGAAGGAGTTATGACCAGCGATGTGCCTCTTGGGGCTGGGCTATCGTCTTCGGCCGCAATCGAAATGGCAACCGCCATGGCCTACATGGCTTTGTCTGACACCCCTTGGGACGCTCCACATATGGCAAAAATCGGTCAACGAGCCGAAAATGACTGGGTAGGAGCCAAAACAGGCATCATGGATCAGATGATTTCTGCCAGCGGTGCGGCCGATCATGCTTTGATGATAGACTGCCGAGATTTAACAACAAAGCTCGTCCCGTTTCCGGCCAATACCGTTGTCGTTATTCTAGACACAATGACCCGCCACACGCACACCGGGTCTGGCTACAACGACCGGCGTAACGAATGTGAAGCGGCCGCACGTCATTATGGAGTATCCCATTTACGTGATCTCACTAACGTTGCCTTGCAAAAAGGGGCGGCCGGGCTAGACAAAACCTACCTGCGCAGAGCCATTCACATCGTGGGTGAAAACGGCCGGGTTTTGCAAGCGGTCAAAGCGATGGAAGCTGGAGACGCACACCTTGTAGGGCTGTTCATCAATGCCAGCCATGATAGCCTGCGTGATAATTTTGAAGTGACCAATCGTGATCTTGATTTGATGGCGGCTCTCGCTCAAGAATCAGCCGGTTGTTATGGTGCGCGCATGACCGGAGGCGGTTTTGGAGGGTGTGTTGTTGCGCTTGTAAATGAAGAAAAAGCGGAATCTTTTGCCAAAGAGATCGCCAAGAACTACCAAGAGATAACAGGCTTAGAGCCGCAAATCTACATTTGCAAAGCAACGGCCGGAGCCGCTATCTTAAAAAACTAACAAGTTGTCGCAGGCATACATTCACAATCCTTTCTGCTGAATGTAAATTGTGTTTTCACACTTGATTCTATCAATACTGGTTTTGTATAAAAAAAGTCGCTTTCGTAATCAATTGTGAAAATCTCTTTTCTTTTGTTCTTTGTTGACTATAATTTATTTCCCCTCGCCGGAGTGGCGGAATTGGCAGACGCGCGCGACTCAAACTCGCGTATTGAAAGATGTGTGGGTTCGAGTCCCACCTCCGGTACAGAAAATTGTTAGGGAAGAGAAAACGGCCGTCATCTTATTTAGGATGACGGCCGTTTTTTTATCTAAAGTCTGCGTGCATTACTTCAATAACAAACTATTCAGCACCTGCTCATCATAATGGCTTCAGCCAATTATTTTCCGGTTAAAGCGACTCAAGCCGCTGCTATACACTCGATTTTTCAGTCCACTGAACAATGACCTATAAAGTAATTGACTGGAGGAACTGAAGGGCTTGCTCACTAATTTCGTCTGGAGTTAAAAGGCTTGTATCTAAGTAGAAATCGGCATGCTCACGGGCATGAGCTAAGCGTTCATTTTGGGTTTCGACACGCTGTGGCCCCAAGTCGATGTGCGGCCGTCTAATAAGTGTGGCCGGATAATCAACATCCAAGTAGATCAATACGTCAGGATTTGTGATTCTTTGCCACATGTCTTTGACATAAGAATGTTCTTGAGTTGGGTTTTTTACAATAAGATATCCTGACGCTAGCAAGCTTTTCCGAAGCGTGCTTTTACCAGAGGAGCAGGGGCCAACAATCGCTATTTTTAAATCTTCTTTAATTTTCATGATTTGCACGCATTTATAGTCACTTGTTGCCAAAATGCAATCGGAATTTTGTTTGAACCGAGTTGGTACTGATTCTATATTCTTTTGACGGTTGCTGCTTTACCCACAAGGGGCACCTCGTCAAAATGACAAAGCTTAAAGCGGGCTCTTTGGGAATTCAGGGGGTTGACACCACATGAATGCCTACGGTCCGAATGCACGAATTTTACGACAAATCCAAACGTGAGGAATTGAATTAGTTGGTACAGATGGCCTAGTGCCCCCTCTGGGCACTCCCTGAATTTCCAAAGACCCAAAACTATTTAAAATTGTAAGGCTTGCTGTAAGAGGAATCTCTTATTATTCCCCCTATAGCTTTTCCTCCTTGGTGTGGCGCTGACTGGAACTGCCCCCTCATTCCAGTCAGCGCATTTTTTTTAAAGTGCCTTCTAACTCAACCACTTCTCAATAATCAAACCCTCGCTAAATTTACTTCTCTAGAATTTACCAAGTTCTATTGGGTTTTGTGTTTTATAGACACCTTTAGAACATCTTGCGGCAGAATTGTAAATAACAAAAGCGGTTTCCGAGAGCATACGCATAGCATTTAAGGTTTTCTCATCCAAAACAGTAGAATTAGGAAGTTACTATAAGTTTGTGCCAATTTGCATAACGGGTTAAATATTTGCTTGCATCCCCGTTTTCTCACTGCTAGCCTTGCTCACCATGATAGAAACAGGATACTGGGCGAAAATCGGAAGAACTTGGCAACACTACAACGGCCGACTTATTTACGCGGCCGTTGGCAGTGTGTGCTTCCTCATCTGGGCTGTCATCGCTAGTTGGCCGGCCCCCATGACCGCCGTTTCCTATGAGCAAGAGCGGCTTGACACCGCTATCCCATCTCCTATTCTGGGAAACCCGATTGAATTCAGTTTTGTTCCTAATCACGATGGGCTAAACGCAATCGAAGTTGTAATCGTTAATTTTCGACCAGATGATCCTGCTGCTAGCGGTGCCATTACTCTGTCCCTTTTTGATGAAGTGGGCAATATTCTCGGCTCGCGCAAATTAGCGTCCACAACTCGCCATAATGCAAAGATCCAACTCGATTTCCCCCCTGTCAAAAACAGCTCCCAAAAAAGGTTAACTCTTTCAATAATAGGTGAGGCTGAAACGCCGCTTTCCGTGTGGGGCTATTCACTCAATGTATGGCCTGATAGCCAGCTTGTTGGTGGGGGTAGTGCGCAGACATTGCACGCAGAAACCAGCTACGCTTATCAATGGTCATCAACCCCGGCCGTACTTGAAAATCTTCTCGGCCGCTTTTGGCGCGTCATTCTTATCGCTCTGCTCTACATCCCGTTGCCGGGTGCCATTCTGCTCACATTTTGGAAAGCCAATGATGACAATCAAGCCTCTTCACATGCCTTTTCACGCGCATTTTCAATAGAAGATCCCATTATTCGACTCGCCCTCGTTTTCGGGATGGGGATCGCCATCTGGCCCCTCATATGGCAGTGGCTCACCGTCATCGGCTTAAGTTTATCTGGCCCTATTCTGTGGGGAGTTGTTATTGTGGGTTGGCCCCTTATCGTTGCTCAACGATTTCGTACAGGTAACCGCCAGCCGCTTACGGCCGAATTTTGGCTTCTAATCATCGGTTTGTGTTTATTGTTTTGCATTCGCCTCATCGCCATTCGAGATATGGCATTTCTCCCTTGGGTTGATAGCAGTCGTCACGCCCTGATCACCGCTATTATGCGGGATAGCGGACAGTTTTTAACCAGCTATGAGCCATATCTGCCAGTAAACTGGAGCGGCTACCATTATGGTTTACACACACTTTCGGCCGGGATCGCCCTCATGCTCGGCGACGCCGTCTCTCTTCCAGATCAGCTACTGCCTCTCATGCAGTTGCTGTCTGTGCTAACCACCCTAACTGTTTTTGGCGGCGCCGTCTTATTAACCGGCCGTCGTTCAGTCGGCTGGATCGCAGCATTCATGCTGGCACTTCCCTTCTTGTTCCCAGCTTACTACACCACTTGGGGACGGCTCACCCAGATCAGTGGCATGGTCATTTTGCCACTTTTAGTAGGGCTACTGGCACAACCTAATCAATTAAACAACAGTGGCTCCAACCGCACAGGAGCAGCTTACCGACATATACTTATTAGTGCTATTTTGATTGCCGGATTGTTTTTGTTGCACGCCCGCGTCTTTTTCTACTTTATCCCCTTTGGCCTCGTTCTGGGTGATTATCATCTATTCAAATTATGCCGATCAATATGGCGAACCGGCTGGAAAAAGCATAATTTTCGCTCAGACCCACTTGTGAGATTGGCAATTATCGCTATAACGGCCGGAATATTGGTTACCCCTCGGATTTGGCGTTTACTGAATGAAACGACCTATACCGGCATTGGTGTCGCAAATTCATCTGGCCGGCCGCTACTTAATTTCCCCACTGGGTATGTCACAACAGGATGGGAGCTTTGGTTTTGGATGGCTGCGGGTGGGGCCGTTTTGCTGGCTGTTGTCAATAGTTTTTTAAAATCGAATGATGTAAGCAGCTCCCCAGAGTTACAACAATCACATTGGCTACGAGTCACAGGGCTTCTAGTCAGTTGGCTAGGGCTGCTTTATTTGATGACGGCCGGGCCGGATCTGCATCCGCAGTGGCCTATTTTGCTCCCTCAGTCGAGCGTCAACAGTGCTTACATTACTGCATTTGCAGCTCAAGCGATCCTAATTGGCATCGGCATTAGCCTATTGTATCAAGTTGCGAATCACTTTAACCGTTTGGCCGGACTCGTTGTGATGGCTTTGATCGGGGCTGGCCTAACGGCCGGAACGCTGTTTGGTATTCAAAATCAAGTTGTTATTCTGAATACCTCTACAATTTTAGGAAAGCATGCCGACTTAGCTGCAATTGAATGGATCAATGAAAATACACCAGCTGATGCAAAGATCGCAAACAATGCATGGCTATGGCTAAATAATACTTGGGCCGGTACAGATGGCGCAGCGTGGATTACACCAATGACCGGCCGGATAACCGGCACGCCACCCATTGATCATATCTATAACTCTCGCGTATTCGGTTTAACCTCCGCATTTAATGACGCTGCAAAAGATGTTACAGATTGGTCTGACCCTCAAGCGCTTGATCTCTTAAAGCAAAATCGCTTCACACACATCTTTACCGGGGTAAGTGATGGTTCCGGTGCAGTTGATTTTGATCCGGCCGAACTGCTGAAAAACCCTGAAGTCAAAGCTGTATTTGCGGCCGATGGGGTCTACATCTTCGAAATTTTAGCCCCCTAATGCAGCAGCCTTCATTATTCAAAAAAAAGGCAAAAAAAAAGAGGCCAGTGAAATTTTTCACTAGCCTCTTTTTAATTTAAGAGCGATAAACTGCTATTTCTTTTTCTAAGGGCTTTGGCGGACAACCATGATTACTTTACCTTGCACTTGAACTTCTTCTGGACTGAAAAAAGTAGGTTCAAAGTTTGGGTTAGCTGGTTGTAATCGAACGACATCCTTTGTTTTGTCGTTCGAATCTTTCTCATGGAAGAAATGTTTGAGGGTCATTGTGTCATTATTGATCCAAACCGCAACCATCTCACCATTACGAGCTTCGTGCCTTGGCTCCATAATGACGGTGTCACCATCACTAATCATCGCATCGATCATCGAATCCCCATTTACCCTCACAGCAAAAAGATCTTTTGCCGGAACACGTGTGTTTAACATCGTTGCGCTGACTTCTATCGGGTCATACAACCCTTGAGTATCACCAATCGGAACAGGGTCACTTGCCACAATATCTCCAACGATAGGAATCGAGATAAGGTTTTCAAATGCGGATTGGATGCTCGATTGGATCCTCCCAAATTCTTCTTGAGCTTTGTCTGTAAGCCTTAAGCCTCGTGAGACCTCTGATTCGCGGCCGATATATCCTTTTTCGGCCAGTCGGGTCAGGTTGTAATTTACAACTGAGGTAGATGAAATCTTAACATTATTCCCAATTTCTCGAATGGTAGGCGGCCGCCCAAATTCGCCAAGATATTCTCGAATAAATCGAATAATGCCTATTTGCCGTTCTGAGAGAACGTCTGCTTTCTTTGCCATGGTCTAAATCTCCTAGCGCATGTTCCGTCCAGAAAATGAGTTGGCATCTGGTAGAATATCCGCACCGAACATATGAGTCGCTCTTTTGTTCCAGATGGTACACGAACACTTGTTCCATGTCAACGGGAGTTTCCATAATGTTTCTTATGAGGCTTTACAACGGCATCTTGCCGCTCAAATTGCCATCAGTTAGCATTTTGAGTATCCGTGCTGGTACCAGACACCCGCTAAATAATGATGACAAAAAACAAATGACTAAAGTGGAACAAAATAAACAACCAAAACCGGAGTCGCAAAATAGGCAAGCTTATATAGATATGTCTGGTTTCAAAAAACAATTCATTATCTTGCTTCTGCTCGCAGTGACTTTTATCGGTTGCACAGGACAGACCACCTCAATTCCCTTTATTTCTGAACCTGCTGTTTTAACCCCATCGCCTACACCCTCACCAATACCCTCGCCTTCGTTTGTAGAGATCATCACAACGCGTACAGCGGCCGATAATGAGCTTCTGCCGTACGCAGAGATTGAACCCAATCCAGATGAGGCCATCCTTGACATCGGAATCGTCTCTGGGCCACTACAAACGCTTGACCCTCAAAAAACGGCCGATGAGGATATACGAGAACTTGCTTCAAACCTTTTTCCCGGTCTAACACGATTTAATCTTTTAACCAAAGAAATCGAATTGTATTTGGCAAAGGGGTGGACGGTTAGCGAAGATGGGTTAACTTGGACATTTAGTTTACGCAACGACATCTATTGGGTGCGACCAATCGCATCGGCCGGGTTGATACCGATTTTGCCGGGTTCAATCGGTATTGCGGGCGTTGAAGCCTTGCGGCCTGTATTTGCTGAGGACATTGTATTTGCAGTGCGCCGTGCTTGTGACCCAAGCACCGGAACCCCAGACCCGATCCCGCTTTTTCTGATTACCGGTTGTGAGGCGGTAAATACCCTCGAATCAGCAACTGATGCAGACCTTACCATGATCGGAGTGAGTGCACCTGACTCTGAAACGGTTCAGTTTCAGCTTGTGGCCCCGTCTAGTGCTTTTTTAACCATAACATCTATGCCACAAATGCTGGCGTTACCCGTCGATGTGATTACAGAGGCTGAAGCTAATTTCGAAGAGTGGACTCAATCGACAGATAGGGAGATGGTTTCGGCCGGCCCATTTGTGCTTTCTCCAGCTTCTACTTTTGATGAAAAAATCACCTTAGAGAAAAACCCTTTGTGGCCTTTCGGATTCGCCGGAAATATTACTCAAGTGAATCTATTCCTTTTTGATGATGGTGTGTCGGCATGGAATAGTTGGGAACGAAAAGAGTTGGATTTGATCCAGGTCCCATTCTCTTTGCAAGAACAAATTCTTAGCGAAAATCGGCCGAAAGTGGTCGAGGTGACCGATACATCTGTCTTTTTCCTTGTTTTTAATCACGAAAGTGAAATTTTTAGAATTCCAGAATTGCGACGAGCCTTTTCAACTGCTATCAACAGAGAAGAAATCATTGATGAAGTTTATAACTCGCAAGGATATCCTTTACGTCACTTAACACCGCCTGGAGCCTATGGCTCACCACCCGAAACCCAAGTCGGAGTTGGGTATAACCCTGATTTGGGTCGATTATCTCTTGCGGCCGGTGGGGTAACCGCTTGCCGTTTTTTGCCCGTTATCCGGTATGCTGTCAGCTCTTCAGACACCTCTCTCTTTCAGGCTGAACTTGTACGAGAAATGTGGGAAAAAGAGCTCGGTTGCCCCGAAGAAAAAATCATCATCGAGCAGGTCCCTTTTGGCGAACTGTTGGCACGCACTCAACCCGACGCAGGTATTTTACGCCCAGATGTTTGGGATTTAGGGTGGACGGGGTTTTATCCTGATAGCCATGATTGGTTTTTTGAAAATATTTACTGCCATGGGGGCAATAATCGTTTAAAACGGCCGTGTACAAATATCGACAACGATATTTTACGTGCGGCCGAAAGCGATCCAGCTATACGCACAAGCCTTTATCGTAACATCGAAGCTGATTTGTTCGGCGAAAAAGGGCTTTATCCAATTGCTCCTATCTACGGAGAGATGCGTTACTACTTACGCCAGACTTGGCTCTTTTTATCGCCTGACACAGCCCTAGACCAACATAACGATATGCTGTTACGCTACTATGACCTTTATACGATCAATCAAGAATTAAAAGAGATTGAGCAGAGGCAATAAAGAAAATCGCCTCTGCTATCCGTTCAAATACCATAGAGAAGCGTGTCTGGAAAGAAGTCCTTCCATCCAAACCAGAACACTGTCGTGCTCTTAATGCGGTTAAGTATCGATCCCGCAAGTTCGCCACTAAGGGCCTCTCCGCTAATACTGTCCCACGTACTTCCCGTTTCATTATCAATTACTGTAAAGGGGTCGTTTCCAACACTAAATGTCAGGGTTTGACCCTTAACGACTCTGTCATACACCACAGCCGATGCACTGTCCTTGTCAAATAGCACAAGAATTTCAGCATCGCTAATTGTGTCATTGACCACTGGCTCATCATTTAAAACGCTGAACGGGTATGCGACTGCATTGCTGTTAAACTCAACTCCAACAACAAATTCTTTGGTGTATAAGCGATCATCTTGAATGGTTTCACCTATCACACCAGCCGCTGGAGAGTCATAATAGCCCCTTTCATAGGGGTCACGTGCCCCAGCGTATCCTTTGTTGAGTGCCAGTGAATCGGGGTGTATTTCTTTCCATTGTTCCCAAGTAGTAAACCACGACGGCACAAATTCTAGCTTTGTCCCTTTCTTTTCCCCTTCAACTGCCTCGCCCAATAATTGACTCCAAAACGAATTGGTTTGGCGGTCATACATCACCAGTACATTGCGAATCAGTTTTCCAGAAACGCCAAACGAATATTCTTCACCTTCGATTTCGCGAGCATACACGATGCCCGTAAAGCAAAGGGGTCACCAAGTAACGGCGATTTTTACGCCACCTACTTCGTCGTTAACGATTTCATGACTGCTAAGATGCGGAACTGAATAAGCCCGGGCGTCTCCATTAAAGACAACACCCATCACCAGTTCGTCCGGGTCATAAAAATCGTCAGCTTCATCAGCTGTATGAAAGGTTGGGTTGTCGATTGCTGGAATTGCATCTTGAGGGAGAAGGGTGATGATCTCATAATCATCATACCGGCTTGTATCAACTAATCCTTTTTCAGTTGCGGCCGAAACCTCAACATTTTCAATCTCCTTTATGCTTGTTTCAGGCTCAGTGGTTGCGGGAGCAAGTTCGGAAGCTGTTGGCTCAGGTTCAGCATCTACTTGATCTACTGGGTCAGGCTCAACACGAACTGATTCAACCGGTTCTTCCACCTGATTGGGTGGAGACGAACAAGCCGCCATTAAAAACACCAAGGCCGTTGCCATGGTGAAAAGTCTAAGAGCAATGCGCCATTTATGAATAAACTGCATGAGTGGTATTAATCTCCTTTATCCCAGCGGGACGATTCAGCATCTACGCTTATAAATAGGGCCATATTGTTAGGCCATCCCAAGAAAGTAATTGTCTTGTCTAATAATGTTGGGGCTCATGGGATGGCCTTATGACGATATGACGCTCATCATATGTCTGATGATGACGTAATAGACAATCTTACGTAGGTTAAATGATGGCTCATTTCGCAGACGATACGCTTGTAGACCCATATAGAATATTTAGTTAAACGAAAGTGGACACAAGGAAAGAAAATTAATAGCTGCTTGGCTCTTTTTGTGAAAATAGCTCCTAGAAAGACGAGGCACTATAAAAAACAGATTCTCTCAACTTAAACTACAATGTGAGGCAATAGTGCTGGTATGATGAGTCTGGAAAGGGGGGTAATGAAGCTGTGTTGAATCCAGACATTGGTGCGATGACAGTTGCAGCAATGTAGCCATAAAGTGACACGTTGACAGATCGGCCGTAAATTGCATGCTAAACGGGAGACAAGCATGTGTCACTCATGCAGAGAGAATCTGTTCTTTACTGTATGCTAGCATAGAGCGTAACGCAGTTTTAGCATATGGGTGGAACTACGTAAACATGATGTCCGAAATATAAATTGATAACGAAAATTCAAGATGCCACAGAGGGCGATTATAATAAGAGCCATTATGGATGAACTGAAGACTCCCGTTAAAACCGATCTGCTGATTATTGGATCTGGCCCGGCCGGAACATCAACTGCGCTCCATCTATTGCACCAAGATGCTAGCTGGACGGACAGAATGATCATTGTCGATAAAGCCATTCACCCCCGCGAAAAACTGTGTGGCGGTGGCATTACACATCTTGGGGAAAATGTGCTGGCTGATCTTGGGTTAGCCATCGAGCCAAGTAATTTTGAGATTAGGGAAGTTAGGTTGAAATATGAAGAGCTCTCTTACTCTTTTCGAGGCAACCCTGTTTTTCGTATCGTTCACCGCGCAGAGTTTGATCACTGGCTGGTCAAAGAGGTTGAAAAGTTAGGCGGGGTTATAAGCCAAGGCGAGGGGGTTACAGGGGTTCGGCCGAATGATGCCGCAGGCTATATCGAAGTGGTTACAGATCAGCGGGTCATCCATGCTAAAACGGTGGTGGCGGCCGATGGGTCACGTAGTATTGTTCGACAAAAACTGGGTTGGAATGATGGAAGCCATGTCGCTCGCCTAATTGAAGTATTAACACCAGAAACGTCTGAGTCATCATGGGAGTTTCGTGACGGGGTAGCTGTCTTCGATTTTAGCCAAATGTCATCTCACCAAATTCAAGGGTATTATTGGGACTTCCCAAGCATTGTAGATGGAAAAACAATGATGAATCGGGGGGTATTTGACAGTCGATCTCGGCCGGAGCTTCAAAAAGCCAACCTGAAGAAAACCTTATCAGATTCAATGGAAAGTCGAGAACGGTCACTGGATGAAAAGTCGATAAAAGGGCATCCGATTCGCTGGCTGAGTATGCGTGGCAATCTTTCACGCCCTCACTTATTATTAGCAGGAGATTCGGCCGGTGCTGATCCCTTATTCGGGGAAGGGATTGCTATCGCCCTAGCCTACGGCAAAGTGGCTTCGGCCGAAATTGTGACCGCATTTGAGACAAATGATTTTAAATTTGGCCGATATAAGTGGCATATTTTGCGAAATTGGGTTTTGTTTTCAGTCGTTGCTCGGGTCAGCATCGCACGTTTTGCCTATCGCTTGCAAAACCGTCGGTTTTTCAGGGCTGGCTGGTCAGTGGCTCGATTTATCATCGGTCTGACTCGTTGGAATCGGCCTGACTTTGTACCAGCTCGACAGCCAACCCAAAAAAAATAGGCAGAAAAAGATTCTGAGCACCGTAGGCTCGGTTATTTGATTTCCATTCCTCAGGATGACCCTACGCCTGCTGAGCCAGCTCAACATACTCAAGCCGTATCGCATCTGAATCACTGAGACCAAAAAATTCAAGTATTTTCCCGATTAGATTTGCCTTGTGAACGGCATCCTCATTTGACCAAGTTCTTGACTTAATTTCCAAAAACCACCCTGGGATGTTTGGGTTTTCAACCTGATCGATGTTGATCGCAATATCAGCTCCCTCATACTCAATCCGCCAGCGACGTCGTAGTTTATCAACATCGATTTCTTGATCAGGGGTAAAGTACTCGCGATAAAAGCGTAGCGAGCGAGTCGCCGGGGCCATAAACCGAGTACGTGAAAGCATCACAGAGTTTGAGAAAGCTTCAGGATGTGTAGCACCCAGTAAAGTGAGCCGAGTACGAGACTGTGTCACATTCCCTTTTGGGTCTAAATAATGATCTTCTCTAAACCGGAGTCGGGCCGCGTCTGGGTCATCGGTATCAAAAATGAAGTAGTGGTCAAATTGATGATAGGTATTCTTTTTGGTGACGGTAAACGTGTCGCCTTCAAGTAGCTCAATAATCCGATCTGGCGACTTGAGAGGGATTTTCACCTGGGTCTCGTACCCTTCTTCACGGGCGACAGATTCAAGGGCGATCAGTTTGTTGTATGGGCTAGACTCTCGTTTTTGTACAAAAGCATCGATTTCGGCCGCGACTTCGGCCGCCTGCGCCATCACCTCTTTTTCGTTAATCGTCAGCAAGTTGCGGTCCTGCATCAGCCAGCGGCCATGGACCATCACGTGCACCACATCGGTGCTTTTGGCTGCATAGACAATCTGTGAGTAGATGCCTTCAGGATTGTTCGCAAAATGGGGCCAATTGTGGACGCTATTCATGTCAATCACAATCAAATCAGCTAGCTTTCCAGCTTCAAGACTGCCGGTCTTGTCACCCATGTGCAACGCCCTAGCCCCGCCAATCGTGGCCAACTCCAATGCTTGTTTTGCAGGTAGATCAGTTGGATCATGACGCACGACCTTTGCCAAAAGTGCAGCCATGCGAATCTCTTCAAACATATCGAGATCGTTATTACTGGCGGGGCCATCTGTACCAATCCCCACATTACAACCGATCTCTAACATGTCGGGAACCGGTGCAATACCACTTGAAAGCTTCAAATTGCTGGTGGGGTTGTGTGCAATTCCGGCACCGGCCGCCTTGAGCTCTCGCATCTCGGCGCGATCGATGTGACAACAGTGCGCGGCCAACAGTTTGGTGTCTAAAATTTTATTTTGCTTGTTCCAGAACACCGGGGTCATACCATGCTGTTCGCGGCAATTATCAACCTCTAGCAAGGTTTCAGAGATATGTGTGTGTACCGGCACATCAAATTCAAGGGCTAGGTTGGCACAAGCTTGTAACAGCTCTGGTGTGGCTGTGTACCATGCATGGGGGGAAACGGCCGGTTGAATAAGAGGGTGTCCGTTCCAGTCTTGCAAAAAGCTGCGGCAAAATTTGATGCCCGCGTGCCATGACTCAGCATCGGCCGTGGGGAACATGATAACCGTTTGCCCCAACAAGGCCCGCATCCCGATATCGGCCGTTGTTTGAGCAATCGCATTCTCAAAATAATACATATCCGCAAACGCCGTAACACCAGATCGAATCATTTCGGCACAAGCTAATTGTGCCCCCAAACTAACAAACTCCGGTGTGACAAACTCGCGCTCTAGCGGCATTAAATAGCCCAACCAAACGTCCAAACGTAAATCGTCATTTAAGCCACGCAAAAGAGTCATGGAGGCGTGCGTATGCGCATTAATCAAACCGGGCATCACAACTTGCTGACTGCAATCAATTGTTTGCGAGGCGGAATAGTGAGATTCAATATCGCTGGCGGAACCGACTGCTACAATTTTTTCATCCTGAATAGCTATGATGCCGTCACTTATCAGGTCAAATTGTGCATTCATTGTGATGATGGCCCCCGCACGAATGAAAATATCGACTTGTTTTGTCATTTAGCCTCCAAAATAAGCATGGATCTTTTAGATCCTATGGGATGATAAATTTTTCGTCATTGTTCAGCCGGTGGTAATTTTTACTGTAGGGGTCGACGCCGTCGGTGTGTCCTTTCACTCGAAGAACTCAAGGTTCATTCCGACGGCGTCGACCCCTACCAAGTGCTGAACTGAACAATTACATTTTTCCTAGATTTTGTTGATATTTTGATTGATCAATTATGTGATTGATGAAAGTTATTCTGGGCCAGCACCTGTATCTTCTGGCGATTCTTCTGCATCAGCAGGTCGGTTTCTTGCGGCCAGAACCGTTTCATATTCTTCGGCCGTAATCAACTCACCCGTATCAAG
>JBLIMP010000014.1:0-29127 GCA_047638855.1 Cellvibrionaceae bacterium
AACGCGATTACCGGAGCGGTGCGCTTTGTGGCCGGTGAAAGCACGGCCGATTTAGCGACCGCTTACACTGAACGCCTTTCGGAAGGGTTTCAAGGGGAAGATTTAGCGACACAGATGCGCTTTGGCGAATATCAAGACGCGCTTTCACTCATCCAGCGTTACCCGCTGTTTGGGGTAGGTTTTGCGGGGTCGCCCGATATCGATTTGTATTTGGGGGTGGCGAGCGTTTATCTGACAATAGGCCAGCAGATGGGGGTTTTAGGATTGGTGTCGTTTGTGGTTGTCGTTGGCTCTGTCTTTTTTCAGGCGTGGCAGGCAAAAGGCTTGTTTGCAGATAATCCTGATCACGACCCGATTTGGCTGGGCTTGCATAGCGCTGTTTTTGCCGGATTAATTGTCGGCATTTTTGACCATTATCTGTTTAATTTGGAGTTTTTACACGCTGTGACGATTTTTTGGATGTTGCTTGGACTGGCGGTGGCATCCACCCGGTTGGAGAGTTTAAATCGTTAGAAGTTGGTATCTATTCAGTAGGGGGCGAAGGGGTCGGAACTATCTTTTCTCTTCGGAGCCAAGTTGGACCCGACCCCTTCGACCCCTACAAACTATTACAGAACAGGTTTAATCGAGCGACAAACTGCTTTGTTCAAACTTTGACTTCAAGAACCGGCCGTGAGCGAGCAGAGCCTGCGCATCATTCTTGTGCAGATCTTCAATCGTATCTTTCAACTCTTTGTCTAATATATCTAGCTGGCCAATCAAAGTTGCATGGGCGGTTTTACCGTTGTTTAGTTTTCGCTCTTTGGCTAAACGTGGCGACAACTGTAAATAGTTATCAAGTGTTTCTGGTAAATATTTGATGGCCGTTTGGCGCACCACGTAAATGTCGCTAGAGGCACTGTTGATATCTTTGATATAGGGGAAGATTTCTAGCAGTGAATTGCGAATGCTAATTACACGTTGCAAAATTTCATCTGACAGTTTCCCTCGAACAGCACGCAGGTATGCATCTAGAATCTCTTTGACTTCATCGGTGGTGTATTCACTAATATCTCCCGGCCGAATTCCGTTCCCAAGCACAAATTCAAGTGCCTTGCTTTTAGTTTGGTCACTGGCAAACGTGATCCCCACACTTCCTGCCAAGACGGCAGCCCCACCGGCCGCAATAAATGGGGCCAAAACAGGCATAACGAAAGAGCCTAATATGGTAGCTCCGATGATGGCAGCATTACGCGGCCGGAAGAACGCTTCCTGAATAAGCGCACTCTTTGCTGCTGAATTTAACTCTTGTTTTGCCATAGATTTAAATGTTGTGAAAAATATCTGTTACAGATCGTATATGATTATTTTTCTACGATAGCCTAAAATAGATATTAAATTATAAGCTGGAATTTGATGAATGCCATACAGAACTCCAATACGGTTAAATTGTCAGAATGATTTAATTGATTTATGGGCTTTCTCACCCGTCTATTCAAGCGCAACAGATTAAAATTCCTTCCGTAAAGCTTTACAATCAGCGAACCTCAAAGCGAATCTCATGACAAATCAATCAAAAACGATATTTACTGCAATCATTATTCTGGCACTCATGGCAACCGGGGCGACTTGGCTTGTTGAACGCTTAAGCTATTACACACTCCCAACTAGAGGGGGTATTAGCACTTCAATTGAGGTGGCGGTTTCTCCCAAGCTATTTGAGTGGGTTCAGGCGGCTGCAACAGACTTTAATGACAGCAATAGCCAAATCACCGTTACCGTTACCGAAGTTGATAGCAAGCGGATCGACTCTGCTCTAGGAGCAGGCATCGAGTCATTGCCCGATGTATGGATTCCCGAAGCTGGTTTTGTCGCGCAACAAAACGGATCGGCCACTTATAATCGCAGTGGGGAGTCGGTTGCGTCAGATAAGCTGTTGTGGGCAAAACCGGCCAATCAGCCTTATGCGCTAGACTGGCAGATGCTGCACGATGCGGCCGTTAATGATCGCCAATTCAACATCGCTTTGCCTTCAGCCAATAATACAACCGCGATTGCGACCTGTTTATCGGCCGCAAACACCTTTCACCAAACAACTGAACTCGACTTTGCACTTGCAAACGATTCTGCTTTAAAAGCATGGTTTAATGAGATTAGAGATGCAATCCCCAACCAGACTGATCCCTATGCTCAATTGGTACGCCGCCCACCGGCTATTGATGTGGTGATGATTACCGCTTCTGAAGGTGTGGAATTGAATGCTGATTTCGAGACCGCAAGCCCGCTTTTTGATATAACATTTGATTACCCATATGTGACCCGTTCAACATGGGCAGAGCTTTCGGCCGATGACGCGGCCGCCAAACAAACGGCCGTAGATCGTTTTTTCGAAGCACTTAACGCTTCAAGCGCTCAAAGCGATTTAGCCGCCTATGGCCTTTCGCCCGCCCTCTCACTTGCAGTTGAAGGTGAAACTACTTTTAACAGCCGTGTGATTCAAGCATTGCAGTGGTGTTGGCAATAGAAAGGATATTAGATATGTAATTGTTCAGCATTTTTGGGATGGCGAGAAATACGTAGGGGTGAAAGAGAAAGAAGCGGCGGCGAATTTAGTCTCTGCGTACGATGTTTATTCTCGCTTCTTACATTCCCTCTCCTGAATAAATACTGGATATTAGATGATGTTTCTATTGCTTAATAGCTAGCATCTTAAGAGGACTTTATGAAATTTGATAAATTGTTTAAACGGATCGGAGCTGTAGCCATTATTTTTGGTCTATTTGGATGTGGATTCTCGTTAGGTGGAGACTCTGGTGAAGGGCTATTTGGTAGCGATGAGGTTTCGATGCCGGATAACGCTGTTGAAGTCTCGATTATCTACGCACCTGAAAGCGACTTGTATATGCCAGAGGCGATTGATAACTTTAACCGGAGTTATGCAAGTGGGGTAAATCCGGTCACTGGGGAGTCGCTTGCTAGCGGTGAACGGCCGATTTTTGTCGTCGGTGAGCCAGGGTCTTCGGGAAAAATCCATCAGGGGATTATCAACGCCTTTATCGCTCCAAATAATACCAATATAGCCAAACCGGTTATCTTCGCCCCCTCAGTTAGCCATTGGCTCGCATTGGTTAACTTCCAGACCGGCCGCCAAGTATTCGACATGGCCGAAGCCCAACCAACCGCTTTAGCCCCCGTCGTGATGGCGATTTGGGAGAGCCGCCTGGAAGCGATTAAAGCGAAAAGCGGGAATACAGAAATCGGTTGGGAAGAATTGCTTCAAGTGATGAATTCGCCAAACGGCTGGGCCGATTATGGCATTGAGGGTGACCGGACAACCGTCTATTACGGTCATACAGACCCTTATGTTAGCTCTACGGCGTTGTCTACCCTGATTGCTGAATTCTATGCGTCAACGTTGTATACGGCCGGAGAATCGTCAGCCCGCCGCTTGGAAATGAGTTCGGTTCAGAGCACCGCTGTTCAAGACGGTGTACGCGATATCGAATCATTGGTGAAACATTATTCTTCACGAACCACAGAATTTAAAGAATATATCGCTCAAGGGCCAACTTATCTAGATTTCGTGGCGTTGGAAGAAAACGACCTTATCTTTATTAATCAAGGCAAGACGAGCTACCGGCCGCCAGAACCGCTTGTGGCGCTGTATCCAAAAGAAGGGACATTTTGGCATGAGCATCCATTTGGCATTGTGAATGCAGACTGGGTGACCGCTGAACAGCAAGATGCGGCCAAGGTGTTTACTGAATATGTTCGTTCTGAAGAAGTACAGCTCAAAGTGATGGAGAACGGTTTCCGGCCGGTTAACCCAGCCGTCCCAATCGGCTTCCCAATTACTCAAGAGCTAGGCGTTGACCCAGATCAACCCACCAACATCTTGACAGTGCCAGATGCTGATGTGATTGCGGCCGTGCAGGCAAGTTGGCAATTTGTGAAGAAACAGGGTGACGTTTTTCTCGTGGTTGACACATCTGGATCGATGTACGGAGATAAAATTGATGAGGCTAAAACGGCCGCATCGGCTTTCTTAGACGGAATGTCTGTACAAAATAGGGTGGGTCTGATTGAGTTTAACAAAGATGTAAAAGTTGTCTCTAATCTTTCATCACTTGAGTCAACAGCGGCTGATACCAAGCGTAGCATCGACGGGCTATTTGCCGATGGTGACACCGCCTTGTACGACTCGATTATCAGTGCGATTGGCACGATTCAAGCGATTGGCGAAACAGAAGGGGACCGGATTCGAGCGATTATCGTTTTGAGTGATGGGCAAGACACCTCTAGTGTTGCCAGTCTAAATGATGTTGTGGCGAAGGTGCAAGGGGCTAGAAACGGCCGGAATCCGATTTTGGTGATCCCGGTTGCCTATGGTTCTGATGCTGATATTTCAGCTTTAAACGCAATTGCTCGGGCTTCATCTACCAAGGTCCAATCGGGAAATCCTGAAGATATTCAAGCCTTGCTCGATTTATTGAGCAGTTACTTCTAATTGCGCATAGTGAATTCAAAGAGTAGCGGGATGATGAAATCTTCTCGCTACTCTTTTTTTGTAACTGTTCAGTCCCCTATTATTTAAACGCCAAATTTTGTAGGGGTGGACGGGGCGGGAATGGTTTCAGGCTCTGAAGGAATGATTTTCGCCCCGTTGCCGTCCACCCCTCTGAACGGTTACTTTTTTTTTTGTAAAATCTGTTTGAGAAATGATATGCGCATTTATTAAACACACATATCAAGTCATCGTGGTTAGGCTTTCACTCTACTGTTTTTTGCGTCAAACAGCGGTTCCTTTGCAACTGTTGCAGTATAAAACTTGTCGAAATACTCTACCTTTAGTTCTGTGCCGGGTTGTGTATATTCAATTGGCAAATAGCCATAAGCGATAGTTTTGCCAACTGAATAGCCATAATTCGAGGTGGTTACGTAACCAATCGGGATACCATCGTCATTAAAAATCGGCTCATAGCCAAATAGGGTGGCGGCCGGATTGTCTAGCGTGAGGCAGGTTAGCTTTTTCTTCAGCCCTTTTTCTTTTAAGGCGATACAGGCTGATTTGCCGATAAAGTCGGCTGATTTCTTGAGCTTAACTGTCCAACCCAAACCTGCTTCATAGGGAGAATACTCGGTATACACGTCAGCCCCCCATAATCTGTACCCTTTTTCGAGCCGCATCGAGTCCATCGCCCCCATTCCGGCCGCAATCATGTCGAATTCACGCCCGGCTGACCAAATGTCATCCCAAACGCTGACGGCCGCATCCATTGGCACATGTAGCTCCCAGCCGAGTTCGCCCATGTATGAAATTCTCATCGCATATACTTTGTGATAGCCGATTTCAATCCATCGGCCGGTGTAATATGGGAATGAGTCGTTGTTCAAATCCTCAAAGCAAACCTTTTCTAGCACATGGCGTGAGTTAGGGCCGAATACCCCGATCCCCGCAAAACTGTCTGAAACGTCGTTGATGTAGACAGAACCATCGGCCGGAGCATGTGCTTTAACCCAATGTAAATCTAGTGGCCGTGTTCCTTCGCCCACAAACATCCAATATTTGTTTTCTTCCATACGGGCGACCGCTAAATCACGTTTGACTCCACCTTTTTCTGTTAGCCAACACGTGTAAATGACGCTTCCAACCGGTTTGTCCATTTCGTTGGAACATAAATAATTCACATAGTCAACAGAATTGGGTCCGGCCACTTCGATTATGCTAAGTCCGGTTAAATCCCATTGCGACACATTTTCACGGGTTTCGAGGTGCTCTGCTCCCTGAATAGGAGACCAGTACATGCCTCCCCAACCGGTGCGCTCAGGAATTTGATCTTCGTACTTTTCGAGCAATCGGCTGTTTTCATTGACCCAGTTTGGCAGTTCTAGCCCTGCAAACACGGTCCAATCAGCACTTTGCCCTTTTAATCTTTCATGGAAAGGGGTGAGGCGGACATTTCGAGGCTCGCTTGGTGCTTGGCGTGGATGAACGATGTCGTAAATCTCACGGTAGTTTTTGATAGTGATAACGTTGGTGTATTTTTCAGTGGTTTGAAATGGCAAAAAGCGGTTGATGCTCGCCTGGCGAATGTCCCATTCAGTGTCACCGTAGGTCATCAGTTCAACGGCCGATTTCGCAACCCCGGCCGAATGTGTGATCCAACTTGCCGTGGCGGCCCAAACCCCTTTGACTGTTGATTCACCGATAATCGGCATCCCATCTACTGAAAAAGCGAACATACCATTAAATGCTTTAAACAGTGGCTGCTGATCCAAATCTTTTAGCCCCAACTTTGGCATGAGTTTTTGGACCATTTGCCACGCTGGACCCAAATCCTCTGGCGTAAACGGGTTCATGGCGGTATCACCTGGTTTGACTCCTAAATTTCGCCCCTTCACCATATGCGGTTTATGCCAATAGCTACCAACGCCCCATTTGTTATGATGCTGGCGCACATACAAGGCGCTGTCCATTTCTCTAAAGCTGGGCCATAAAATCTCATGCTCTTTATTGGATGGGTCATATTCGGCCAATGATTCGAGCGGCTCTGTGATGACATATTGGTGCTCAAAGGCGTTGAGCGGCAATTTGAACCCCAGCTTTTCAGAGATGGCGGGTGACCAGATGTTGGTACACAGCAAAACCTGATCACACTCGATGCGAGGCATTTCAGGATTGGCGGTGACAACGGCCGACACCCGGCCGTGTACAACCTCGATATCAGTCATGGGGGTATTCTCAATAAACGTGATCGCTCCTTTTGACAACCGCATCGCATCACGGGCCAATGCGCCCGATACATGTGCCCCCGCCACAATCGCCCCTTTAGGCATGTAGATGGCACCCAAAAAACGACTAGGATCGAGAAAGGGCTGATATTGATCGACATACGTTTGAGGATCCATCAAATGAGCTTCTACCCCAAACGACTTTGCCGCACCCGCTAACCGTTTCATGTCTTGCCAACGCTCTGGGGTTGTGGCGATGTCACTGCCCCCCAGTGCATTGTAGGTGTTTCGATCGGGCGTAAAGTCTTCGAGCGTTTTGTATAAGTCACTTGAGTAGATGGCGCAATCGGTCATAAATTTATTCATTGCCAGAGCCACGATGCCGCCCGGAGCGTGACTGGTTGAACCATCATTTTCGTATAGCTCGCCTTTGTCGATGACTGTGACGTTGGTCCAACCTTCTTTTGCAAAGTGATAAGCGGCCGCACAGCCAACCATACCACTGCCAACGATTATTAGTTTTTGAGATTTATTTTTTGACATATTCTTTGATACATTCTTTGATACATTCATGGGGGCAAGGCGGACAAGCCGCACTCCTTTTTAAGATTCAAGTTTCAGAATTTTATGCTTGATATGAATGATTGGGTAGACCTGATTCGTTTAATGAGCCTAAAGCATCGCTAACCGGCCGATTTCGTTTGCCCCTTTTGCCCCTTTGACCGTGTCTGCGATAAAGTTTGAGCTATGAGAAATTGGTTTACGATCGGGATTGGGGTCAAAAGGTGGCTGAGCCTGTTGGCATTATCAGCGATATTGTTTGGTGGGGGCGTCTGGATATTTTTATTTTGGCTCATTGATTTTGCGGAAATAAATCGTTTATATCAGTCTGCCATCTTTTTTCCCCTTTGGGCATATGCTTTGCTATCGATTGTTGTCGGGCTTAGATTGGGTATTTTTTCAGTGGTACGTATTGTCAAGGTGGTCACATCTCCTTTTCGTAAAGAAGATGAAACTTTGGCGAATCAGCTACTCTATTATCAAAAGCGGCAACGTGGGCCGAAAATCGTGGCGATTGGCGGCGGAACCGGTCTTTCCCATCTACTTCGGGGTTTGACGGAGTACAGCAACAACATTACAGCGATTGTAACTGTAGCCGATGATGGGGGGAGCAGCGGCCGTTTGCGACGTGAGTTTGGGATGTTGCCCCCCGGTGACTTTCGGAACAATATCGCTGCCCTCTCCAGAGATGAAGCCTTGATGACCAAATTGTTGCAATATCGATTTGGTGGGAATAGTGACGATCAGAGCGGACAGAGCGGACTAAATGGTCACGCCTTTGGCAATCTGCTGATTACCGCTTTGGTTGGGCTGACGGGCAGTTTTGAGGATGCACTTTTAGCCACAAAGAAAGTGCTTTCAATTCAAGGTCAGGTGATTCCATCAACTTTGACACCGGTTAATTTGATCGCAGATATTCAGGTTGAAGGAAAGCTAAAAAAAGTTTTTGGAGAGTCTGCAATCAGCCATGAGAACGGAATCATCCGCAAGATAGATATGATACCGGAAGGGGTGCGTGGTTATCCTGAAGCGATCCGTTCGATATTGGCGGCCGATCTTGTCATTCTGGGGCCGGGCAGTCTTTTTACGAGCCTGGTGCCTAATCTGCTCGTGAAAGATATCGCTAGGGCGATAGAAAGTGCCTCTGGCCATGTTGCTTATGTATGCAATGTTTCTTCTCAACCAGGGGAAACAGATAATTACACGGTATCTGATCATGTCAATCAACTTGGAAATTATCTGGATTTGGCACAATTAAATTGCGTGGTGGCGAATAACTGGGTGGTTGAGTCGGATCAGCTCAACGGGCAAAACGTCATTCGCTTGGATCGGGTAGATGGCATCCCGCTGATCGAAGCTGATTTGGTGGATCGCTTGAAGCCTTGGCGACATGATTCCAAAAAACTAGCCTCAACATTGGTTAAGTTGCTACAGTGAATTTGTAACTATCATCAGGTATAATCTTGTTGTAAGGGTCTACTATTTCCACACGACATCCCAGTCTTATCGTTTACTTAAACATATTTTTTGGAGGCATTTTAAATGGCAATTAAAGTTGGCATTAATGGTTTTGGTCGCATTGGCCGTCAGGTGTATAAAGTTATTTATGAGCGGTATCAAGGTATTCTTGATGTTGAAGCGATCAATGACTTGGCCCCCGTGGCTACAAATGCACATATGTTGAAATATGACTCAACCTATGGTCGTTTCCCAGGAAAAATCGATGTCAAAGACGGTGATCTTTACATTGATGGAAACCTGTTGAAAAGCTACTCGGAACGCAATCCGGCCGATTTGCCTTGGGGCGAATTAGGCGTTGATATTGTTCTTGAATGTACTGGTATCTTCAACTCACGCGAACAAGCGTCTGCACATTTGGCTGCTGGTGCTAAAAAGGTCATTCTTTCAGCCCCTGGTAAAGGTTCAGTTGACGGTACCTTCTGCATGGGCGTAAACCATGAAGAATATGATGCAGCTACTCAGGACGTGATCTCAAATGCCAGTTGTACAACCAACTGTTTGGCCCCTGTTGCCAAAGTGTTAAACGATACGTTTGGGATTGAATATGGTTTAATGACCACTATTCATGCTGTTACCAACGGGCAAGCCATTTTAGACGTAGCGGGTAAAGATTTACGCCGTTCTCGTACCGCTTTTGCAAACATCATCCCAACGACAACAGGTGCGGCTAAAGCGATTTCTTTGGTGATTCCTGAATTAACCGGAAAGCTTGATGGGATGGCGTTTCGAGTCCCTGTCGTGACCGGCTCAGTGGTTGATCTTGTTGTCAAATTAGGCAAAGACGCATCTGTTGAGGAAGTAAATGCAGCTTTGAAAGCTGGTTCTGACTCTGATGGTTGGTTAGGAACAGTGCTCGATTACACTGAAGAACCATTGGTTTCATCCGACTTTATCGGCGCACCTGCGTCATCAACCGTTGATGCACTGTCAACCAATAAAATTGGTGATATGGTTAAAGTTGTGACTTGGTATGACAACGAATGGGGCTACTCTAACCGTTTGGCCGACCTTGGCGCATACGTGGCTAGTCAGCTCTAATTTAGAGATGCATAACTAGATTAAATTAAAAGGCCCCATGGATTCATTCTATGGGGCCTTTTTTTTTCAAATTTTGAATACAGGAGAGGAAAAATGGAGCTAAAAGAGCTTGAAAATCGGATGAATGCATTTGTGGAAAGCAAGGGTTGGTATAAGCCGGACTCAAAAAAACAGCAGACCCCGAAGAACTTAGCGATTTCACTTGTGCTTGAAGCGGGAGAAGTGCTAGAGCATTTCCAGTGGGTACAGGAAGTGAAAGATAAAAAAGAGTTGGCGGGGGAATTGGCCGATGTGGCTCTCTATTTGTTGCAGATTGCCAGCGTAACGGGAATCGATTTAGAGCAAGCGATTTTAAATAAGCTGATAATCAACAAAGATCGAGAATGGCCAGACCCGTAGCGAAGTAATCTGTTCGAATAGGTGGTGAATATAATCTCTTAAAAAGGGAGGCATCCTTCGAAAGGCTTAGGATGCGCACTCTGAGGCTTCGGCGTGAGCTCGGTCGAACGCTTGTCGAAGTGTGTTTTTTGCCCAGATTATTGAGAAGGTACGAATTGATCTGGGATGATTTTATTTTGATCTGACGTTCAAAGCTGGATTGGTACAGAGGCTTTCTGGGAAATTGGGGAAATTTGTCGGATTAGGTTACTTGTAAAAAAGCCCTAGAATTTCTTTTAGGACTTTTTTACATCTGCGATTGGTGCGAGAAAAATACCAACAGATTATTTCTTTTCTACCTCATCTATTCTTGCGTGCAATTCTTTTATTGCCTCGTGAGTAAACCAAAATTGACCCATAATTCCTGCCGCTAAGCCGATTCCACCGATCCAGACTACAATGCCGCTACCATTATTGGCTCCGATGACCAAAATAATGGCACAAACCGCTGCGAGTAAGGCGGCACCCAAGATTTCTACATGTCCGCTTTCTGAAGTTGTTGTTCTTTTTTCCATGACGATTTTCCTTTTTTATTCAAACTGAATAAGAATATTCCCGCTTTTTTATTTTTGTAAGAATAGCTTGTATGTGAAACTTGAGCATATAGGTTTTTAGAAACACAGTTGCCTAATGTGAATCGGCTTTGCACATGTGAGAAGAGGTGATGTGGTCTGTAACGGCGGTGTAACGTTTTAAGCGGTAAAATTCGCTGAGTCCAATCGTTTAAACAACGTTAAAATAGAATAAAGAAAATAGTTGGGGCTTGAGATAGATCACATAGCTTGGTGATGTGATGCCTTTAGCTCTAAAAGGAAAACAAAGGAACATTTAATGAATCCTGAATTAACTGCAATGTTTAGTAAGGTTGCTAGAAAAGCATCTGGCCCATTGGGTATTTTGGCTGCCTTGGGTGGCTTTTTGGGTGATGTTATCCTACCCCTTTTGGATTTAGCTCCTTGGGTATCTGGGATATGTTTTGTTGTTTTTGTCGGCTCTATAATTGCCTTTTTTATGTATAAGGCAACGCCTGAAAAGGAGTTAGCAGAATCTTTAATTCCGGCCGCAATGGTGATGTCGGCTGGGGCAACCATTATTTTTGCTGTGTATGCGGTTGTATTTGATAATGCGCCGGAAAAAGGATATCTCGCAGAAAATATTCAACCCATTGCCGCATTGCAATCATCTTTGTTGGGACTTGAAGCGGATGTTGAAGAAATTCGTGAAACAACCGAGCGGACAGAAGATTTGCTACAAGATGTAGCCACTGTTCAATCTGATACAGCTGATGCGGTTGCGGGTGTGGGGGATGCCGTTGGAGAGAATCAAGAGACCTTAGAAGAGATTGCGGCCGCCCAGGCAGCTGGATTTGCCGAGCTCCAACAGGCATTTGCCAATCTGCAAGCAGGTAACGTAATTATCGAAAGCCCTTCAAACCCACAAGAATGGTATAGCAACGCTCGTTTGCATCAATTAAAAGGCAATACGGCCGAGGCAGTTAAAGCTTACGAAGGATATAACACCTATCAACTTGAATATGTTGATCCATTGCAGGAATATGTCAATCTGTTAAATGCTACGCAGGGGATCGGCCGGGCACGTCAAACGATCACAGAGTTGTATAACAGCCAGCCTGACAATAAAACCTTAGATATGATGTCGGCATTGTTACTCGACTTGCGCGAAGATCAACTCGTTCGATTAGAGGCACTCGCGAATCGCTCACCGCAATATGCACCTGTGTTTCTTGAGCTAGGCGACTCATATACGCGGCAATTGCAGGCGACATTCACCTTGGATTCTCGTGATCGACAGACGTCAGCCTATACAACCTTGTTTGACCTCGAAAAAAATCAGCAGTTTAGTAGCTACTATATCGATAAATCGCTGGCACAGGAGAAGCTGAGTGTTGCACAAGAGAGACTTGACTCCTATGCGTCCGTGGACTCGCTTGCACTTGATTTCATGGCGATCAACTCAGCTGATGCATATGGAAACTCAGGGGTTTTGCTTGTTGTTCTCTTGCCAGAAGGTAATGTTAAAGAGCTTCTTTTCTCACTTGATGATCCAATACCCTCTATTTCGACCGGTTCTTATCAGGTTGGGGCCAATAGTTATGCCAACTCCAATATCGGCCCAATCCCCTTTGAAAAAGGAGACCATGTTGTTTACGTTCAATATACCGATGTTAATGATGTCGTTAGCCCTGTATACACTTACGAATACACAGTTGAGGACATCATGTTTAGCCATCAACAAGAACCGTATGACTTCTCAATTGATGGGATACCGGTTTATGTCACGCTTACGTCGATTGATGCGGGTGTAGATGATTTGAGTACTTGGAGTTTTAGCATAGATTCCGACACGCTTGATAACTCTTTCCAATTTCCAGGGCAGATGGTTCCTTTGCGGATTCCAGGCGATTTTACGGCCGAAGATCAGCTTGCACTTGAACCGGGTGAACATACGTTTTATGCTCAGCGTACCCGGCCGGATGGTACAAAGACCGATGTTGTAAGTTATACATTTACGATAAATTAGCCAACAAAATAAGGCGGGTCGTGTTGCCTATCATCACCGGGTGGCATGACCCATTTTTTTACAAATATTACAAATTTCTTAAGACGAGGGTAAATCCTGTAAACAACCCGTAATTCCTTTTATGCGCTGATTCGCTACAATAGGCAGAACTAATGGCAAAGGAGTTTTGACCAATGATAGATCAGCCTAGAAGAAAAATTTTAATTGTGGATGATGAACCGGCCGTGGCAGAGGTTGTGAGCCTGTACCTACAAAAAGAAGGGTTCGAATGTACGTTAGCACACGACGGCCGAATAGCTTTGGCAAAGATGGAAGATCTACCAGTTTTGGTAGTTTTAGATATCAATTTGCCCGAAGTGGATGGTCTTTCTGTTTTAACAACGATACGAGAAAAATATCCAAAGACGGCCGTAATCATGCTAACCGCTCGGCGTCAAGAAGTAGATCGCATCTATGGTTTAGAATTAGGCGCAGACGATTATATGGTTAAGCCCTTCTCCCCAGCCGAACTTGTGGCTCGAGTAAAAGCGGTTCTCCGTCGCTTGTCGAGCGATAGTGATGGGCAAGCTGCTTCTAGCACAATGAATTTTGATAATGGAGCTTTAGAAATCGACGCCTTAAGTCATACTGTGAAAGTCGACTCCGATGAGGTTGAACTGACCGCTACAGAATTTAGCCTGCTTAAATTCATGGCCGAACACCCTCGACAGGTATTTTCCAGAGATCAGCTACTTGAAAGTGTGTGGGGGATGTCTGACTATGTAGACCCTAATACGGTAACGGTTCACATGCGTCGTGTGCGAGAAAAAATCGAAGAAAACCCAAGTAAACCTCGTTGGTTACAAACTGTTTGGGGCGTGGGTTATAAATTTATCCCAGAACGTTAATCTCGTGGTTTTAGATTTGGCAGAATCACTTTTTGCTTTTCGAAAACGCAAGATAATAGCTAATCTTGATCGGATAGACAGGGCGTAAACTACATATCATATTTGGAAATCATGTCTTCTTTATTATCTTTACAAGCACCTAATGGCACTCGTCGGTCGAATCTAGCGAATTACTTAATATTTGGTTTTTTCGGCTTGTTTGCCAGTTTCTTTTTAGGCTGGTTAGTAATTCGTATGCTGATGGGTGCACCACTTGCAGAACTTCAGCCCTTGGTTGGCCCTTTAGCATTTTCTGGAATACTGTCGCTTGCCTTTGGGTTTCTCGCCACTTGGTACACGGCTCAAGTTAGCCGATCGCTATTGCTGACCCTAGTTAGTGCCTATGCTTGGTCAACGATTCTGATTATCCTGAATTTTTGGAACGGGGCGAGACTCATGTTTTTTAGCAACGATCATGATCTGCCCTTGGCGGTATCATTACTCGTTTTTGCCTCAATATTATCGTCCGCTTTTGGACTTGCGATTGTTTGGCGAATTGTGGCTGACTTGCGTGAATTGTCTCAGGCCGCCGCACAAATCGCTGAGGGGAACCTCACAAGCCGCTCAATGGTACGCGGCAGAGACGAAGTTTCACAGGTGGCTAGCTCGTTTAACAACATGGCCGAAAAGTTGGAAGAGGCTGAAGGGGTACGCAACGAGTTGCAACAACTTCGGCGAGACTTGATCTCTTGGACCTCTCACGACTTACGAACGCCTCTGACCAGCATGCGGGCGATGATCGAAGCGATACAAGATGGGGTTGTAGAAGATCCAGAAATGATGAAGCGGTACTACAAACATATTCTGAATGATATCGAAGGGTTAAACACGCTGATGGATGATTTGTTTGAATATTCTCAACTTGAGTCGGGTGGACTTAAATATGAGATGATGAGTCAGCCGATTACCAGTGTTGTTATTAATATTTGTGAGCAATTCGAAGCTGTTGCCAATCAGCAAAACATTACACTTTCCTGCGAGGTTAAAGAACAGGGGCTTGGCACTGTTTATATGGATGCTCGGTTGATCAGCCGCGTATTAGGAAATTTAGTCAAAAATGCATGTCGCCATACCCCCGCTAACGGCTCAATTGCTATCTCTACCTATCGTGATAAAAGCGGGCCAGTGATCGTTTCTGTTAAAGATAGTGGTTCAGGTTTTGCTGCGGCCGATTTGCCTCATGTTTTTGAGCAATTTTATCGTGGTGAAGAAGCCAGGAGCCGTGCCAAAGGTGGAGGAGGATTGGGATTGGCTATTGCAAAAAGCATTGTTGAGGGACATTCTGGATCAATTTCCGCTTCGAATGATCCGGTAACGCATGGTGCAGTGGTAACCTTCTCATTGCCCCGTGTGTAAAGAATTAGGCTGAAAACAATCCTTTAAACATATTTTTTGTTTCTTGAAGAAAATAAGCTTACTCTGCGTCAGCATATGCCCTTTCTTCAATATCATCATAACTAATCTTGAAATCTTCCGAGAAGTACTTGTCAGTTAGAGTCTTTAAAGTTCCATTTGTTTCCAATTCTGTTATGGCTAAATCAATGGGTTTTACTAGATCGCTTCTTTTCGGGAAAATAAAACCTAGCTGGTTTGTTGTAAGCGGCTCTCCGGTAAGCTTAACTTGATCAGATCTAAAGCCAAAGTACCCACTATCTGCGGTATCATCAATTAAGATCGCATCAATTTTCTTGTTAACTAAAGCCTGTATTGAATCGGCATAACTATCATAGTCCCGGACCTGGTTTTGGCCTACCAGCCCAATTGCTGCTGTATAGTTCGTTGTTTCAGGCCATGATCCAATCAACATGCCGGGTTGAGCTAAGAATTCCGCAACCGTGCTAAAACGATCTTCATCTAACCGAACCATAATTCGTTGTCGGATATTAATATATCCCCTAGAGAAATCGGCGATCTCTGCCCGCTCTTGCGTGATTGTAATTCCGCCTGCTGCCATATCATTCTCTCCATCAACTACGCCTTGTATCATCCCTTCCCAAACCCTTTCCACAAAAACAGGGGTGCAATTAAGTAACAAACAAATCTCATCCACTATGTCATAATCGAAGCCTGTTGCCTTATCAGACCCCAGTAAAATATAATTAAAAGGTATATAGGCGTTATCAACAGCCACAGTTATTTCCCGACCCCCTAAATCAGGAAGTATAGGTGTGGTTACTTCGGTTGTCTCAACTAAAGTTGGCTGGGCTGTTATCGGAGCGACCGTCTTTTTTTGTTCAACGGTTACCAATGGTACGGGGGTAGTTATGACATTTCTGCTTGATGGACTAAGGCCTTCACAAGCTGCTAAAGGGAGCATTAGAAATAGCCACAATAATATTAATAGCAGGTTTTTTTTCATGGTTTGTCACTGAGAACATAATAGAAATAATGAATAGTCGGCCGCAGTTCTGACGTTAAATGCGACCATTAGGATGATGCAAAAAAAGTAATTTCATATCTATAAGAATTAAGAATGACAATTTTGTTAATCAAGAGAGCTTAAAGTTATCTAAACTTGGTTGTGAAGTCAATCCGCAAGGATAGACACAAGGTACCTAAAAGTTTGTTTAGTAAAGGCTTAATCAGTTAAAGGAACGTGTTGTGTAGATATGAAAAACGGCCGTATTCCAATTATTCGAATAATTGGAATACGGCCGTTTTTTGTTTTACTCATGTGTAAACCTGAATATTACTTTACTGGCTTTGCCACTCGCCCAGTGCCGCTAATAGCCGGTCATAGTCTTCTTGATCGTTGTACCCCTGGACCGAAACACGCACAAACGTATCATTTTGATGGGTTGTGGTTGGAATTTCAATTTTGCGATCAAACAAGAAATCTTTCAGAACAAGAGGGTCAGTTCCCGACCGCATTTTTGCAATACCCAATTGGTTTGGTGGCGCAATGGCCGGATACATACTGAGCATGCCAGTAAGCCGATCAATTCGTGCCAAAGTGTCATTTAGCAACTCAGTGCACCCATCACGCACACTGTCCCAATTGTGTTCTTTTTGGAACGCGATAGCGGCCGGAATCGTGTAATACGCTGCTAAATCTCGCGTCCCTAACCACGACCCAATATTGAGAAACGTCGACCCGAAATCAGGGTTAGGTTTTGCCCCGTACCCCCAACCTACAACCAGTGGCTCAAGCATCGGCTGTTGATCTGGGCGAGCGTATAGAAATGCGGTCCCTTTTGGGGCGCACATCCATTTATGACACGCACCAACATAAAAATCAGGGTCGAAACTGCTCAAGTCCAGTTCGATATGGGCTGGCGCATGTGCCCCATCGATGATGGTTATGATCCCGGCCGCACGTGCTCTGTGGCAAAGCTCTTCGGCCGGCAAGCGCATTGCTGTTGCGGATGTGATATGGCTGATAAAAATCACTTTTGTATTCGGCGTTACTCCTGACCAGATTTCATCTAGCAAACTGTCGGCCGATTGTGCTGGCAAAGTCACCGTTTGCCGGACCACACGGTACCCTTTCTTGCCTGCATAAAAGTCCAAACAGTTGTCGCAGGCTCCATACTCAATGTCAGTGGTCAGCACCTCATCACCGGGGCCAAGATCAAGCGATTTGACAACCATATTGACCCCTGCCGTCGGATTGGGCGTGTAGATTAGATTGTCCCCGTGAACGGCTAAATAAGCGCCTAAAGCGTGGCGGCTTTCAGCCAATAAATCAGGCAAACGTTTTTGGATAAAATGAACCGGTTGGTGCTCAAGCTCTCGCTGAAACTGTTGATAAACGTCGAATACTGGCTTTGGGGTCGCCCCAAATGAACCATGATTGAGGAATGTAAATTCCGGATCGAGTAGAAAGTAATCTTTAAGATGGGTTTTATTCATAATCACAGACTGTAAATGGCAAACGCCGTAGATGTTAAATTTTGCCTTGAACGTTGGTTGATTGGTGGAAGGGCTGAATGCAAAACATTTGGGCAAGCTGAAATGGTACAAAAAAACGGCCGAATCGCAATATACAATCCGGCCGCTTTTATAGATACAAATGAACAATTAGTCTCTGACGACTATTTATTTCACTACTCAGTTGATACGATAGCCTGTGCTGCTAAAAGCTGGCTCATTATCTGTTGCCCTTTGGGAACCAATGTGATTTCCGCATTGCTTGCAAGCAGCTCTTGCAGTTCGAGAATGTCGAACATAGTGTCTGCTACATCAGAGTCTTCACTGATCTGTTGAAGCGATTTACCAACAATCTGCGGCCGCATCGCCTGAGCTTGAGCAAACGCGACGGCCGCCTTTCGTTCTGCACCCGAGGTAATAATATCAACCTGATTCTTCCCACCTTGCAAAATGGCCGAAGTAACCTGGCGTAACCGATTAACCACCTTTTCTTCGATCTGGAGAATCATATTTGCATCCCGGAAGTGTACTTTACGAATGTAAACTGATCCTAACTGATAACCCCATTCATGTGACTTTGGCGAAACATCAGCCCGTACAGAGCGGCTCATGATATGACGGGTTTCAAGCATCTCTTCGACCGGCATGTTGCCCAAGCAGCGTACCGTTGCATTTGTGACGTTCGCTTGTAACGATCCTTCAGGATTGGCGTTTTTGAACAGATAAGAAACCGGGTCGCTGATAAACATCTCGTACCAGACCCCTATCCCCATTGGCGCACCTTCTTCAGAGTTAACGGGCAAGCTGCGTAAATATCGCTGATGCAAGCGTAAGTCAACAACGTGCCGTTTACCAAACCAGCGCACAATGAACGCTTTAAGGCCGATTTTGGCCCATAAAAAGTTAAGCCCTGGCTCTTTTAGAACCCCGACTACCTTTCCAAATAAAACATAAACATGGCAGGTTCCTTCTTGGACGATTGCGAAAAAGCCCAAAAATTCAGCGAACCAGACAAACACTCGTTCAAAAACGAGTAGAAAGATGAAAAAAGCAAAAGCAAAGCCTAGCGATGAAACAATATTTTCAAACATATTTTTTTACCTCCTTGTTAGGAAGCGTCCTCCTCTAAGATTGCTCTTCCGGCTCGGCGGTAAAGCTGCAAGCGGATATTGCGTTTATACAACTCAAGCGAATTGGGTGCGTTCTTCTTTAGCATATTGAGCTGATTGGCTAACGCGAGTAGTGGTTCTACTTCAGCCTCTGCATTCAGCGTTTCAATCTCAACCGCACGGCGTGACTGAACAATTTTTTGATCAGCTTCAGCCCGCGCAAGACTAATCTCTGAAGAAACATGGTTATGGGCTGTGTTAATGGCCGCAAGTGCAGAATCAACCTCAGAGGGCGGGTCGATTTCGGTGATGAGTGAGGCATCTAACGTGATGCCATATCGGGCGGCCGAAGACATACACTCTAATTCCATATGTTCATTTAAATCATGCATATTTTTACGCAAGTCATTAATCGAAACATCGTCGACAATTTCAGATTGATTTTCTACGTCAACTACCCCTTCAATCGCTGGCTTCTTCGCCTCAAAACCAGCGATCTTGTCACGTAGCAGGGCCACAAAATAGCCAGTGATATGTGAGATGGGTCTTGAAACCCCGAATAAGTAAGCGTAAAGATTATCTTCCGAAACACGGTAGCGAATTTGCCCCCGTAAGCCGATGTTCAACTCATCCTTTGTCACCGCTTCAAGCACAGTACCGCCTTGATTCGCTTGAGGCGTATCAGGGTCAAACGCCATGTTGATTGTTTGAGTTGAGATATTAACTTTGTGAATTTTTTCCCATGGCCATTTGAAATAAGGGCCACCTGGCTGAATTAGCTGTAGTTGAGGATAAATATAGCGTTCCCGTTCTTTTTCGTTCAAATGCTCGGCAATAGCGCTGTCAAGCGTAGTGAGCTTCCCCTGTCGAACAGCCCGGCCGAATCTCGTTTTGACCGCGCGCTCGTCTTGCTGAACGGTATATAAACCGAAGATCACGCAGCGGATGGCAAACCAGCCGAGAGTACCGAGAATGATACCAATGATAAATGGACCCATGGAACCTCCAATAAAGTAAAGAATAGATATGTGACTGTGACGAGTAGATGTGAGAACGGCTGCAATGAAGTTTCAATGACTCAGCAATCTGCGATTTACATTACGAAATTTAAGCAGAAATGGTGCAAATAGCAACCAAGTTAAGACATTTACCTCAAACATGAGGCAAGTAAACGCCTAACCAATTAAACGGGGTAGCCAAGAAAATGCGGTAAAAACAAGATAGATAAAGCCCATCACTAGTCCGTAGATGACGTAGGTGCCAATGGTCACTTTCAAGGCACGATTAAAGCTTATGGTGCTAAACAGTTTTGACAATACATAGATTGGCATATAGAGCGGGTAAATAATAAAGATGTAGCCAAAGCCAATCACGCTAAGCGCGATTCCAGGAAGAGACAAGAGCCCTTCTGTGCCTAGCGTGGTGATACCCGCAAGTAAAAGTAGCATGATGCGGATGGCGATAAACATCGCTCCAACAAAGTAGAGCCAAAATGTATAGTTGTGATTGGATGGCAGGTTTTCTCTGCCCATAGAGCGATGATAGATAAAAGCGAGGAGGGCGGTAGAAAAGAAAACAAACAGGACGTAGAGTAATCCAAATGGGAGTTCTAGCAGATCGTCTGAAATGTTGTAATTAAACATGATCCGGTTGATCATCGGCCGCAATACGATAAAGAACAGGTTGCCATTTGCGAATTCCGCTTCGTTGCCCGCCACACGGCCACCCAGTGTTAATACGCTACTGCCTCTTAATAAAATGGCGGCTACAGTCATAAAGGCAAGAACAAAAAACCAATACGGAGCTGGCTCATAGATATATTGAGGCTCGTTCGTTATTTTTCGCCAGAGGTTTGAAAGTGGAAAATCGATTTCATCGGCCGGTTTTTCGTAAAAAAAAAGGGTTTTGAAGAATTCGTTGGGTTTAACAAAAATGAGCCATGTCGTTTTAATGCCCGCCAAGACAGGAATCAAGACTTCAAAGATAAGATTCTTGAAGTAAGATCGCAACGCTTGACGTTTTTGTAAGTAAGCCGGATAAGGGTCGATAAGTTCGTGGCCGCATCGGCCGCAAAATTCATAGCCGTGAGCCATCGTCTCGCCGCACATCATGCACTTTTTCTTCATCAGGACGGTGCCTGTTTGCTCACTGTGGTCAGTGCTCATATTTTTTGATAACTGATCTTGTTTGCTTGCCAAACAAGCAAACAAGATCAGTTATGTTATCGAAAGTTAACCGCTTCGAATGACATCTCGAAGATCATTAATGTGGCCTAGATGAAGCCCTTCATGGAATAGGTCGAAGCCTGCTGAATCATTGACGCTTTCTATTGGGGTGCCTGCCAATTCAAAACTTTTAAACACGGTATCGTCAAAAAGCCCCGACTCAACATCGGCCGCCAATTTTTCTGACATCGATTTCAATAGATCAAGCAGTGCGGCACTATCTGGCTGACTTTCCCAATCGGCCGGTGAAGTACCACCGTTGTACATCGGCGTCATCGCCTCATCCAAGCCGGTTTCAAGCCCGGAATTTCGATAGATAAGATTGTGACGTACTAGTAACATGTGGCCCACGTTCCACGCGATGTTATTGGCAAATCCATCCGGTTGAATAAACCATTCTTCGGCCGTCAGACCTTCTAGTAAAGATATTGTTCTTTTAGAACTAAATTGAATTAAGTTGCTGAGGTTTTTGTTCATTGAAATTTAATCTCCTATTTCAGCATGTTACCCGATATTTTAGCTAAAAGGGAATTGAGTTCAGGGCAACATGCGGGCAAATACAACAATTGCATGTAAGGACTTTATCTTTTACCAACTATTTCTACCCAAAAATTAATCTAAATCAACCGAAAAGGGCTATTCCAGCCTCGGGGAAGCGAAAATGCTTGACTCGGCCGAGCATAAAGACTAAATTAGCCCGACTATCTTAAATTTAATATGTCCGTCAATGATGGACTAGGAGAAACCAAATGGAAAAATATAACGAACTAAAAGCAATGGTTGAAGCAATGGAAGCAGATTTCAAAAAATTCTACGACGACAAAAACAATGCGGCCGGCACACGCGTACGCAAAGGCATGCTTGACTTGAAAAAATTTGCGGATGATACCCGTAAAAACGTTCAGGAAATCAAAAACGCATAAAGTCGTTTAGTCAGATTTGTTATCGCTAAAGGCACATAGTCTTGGCCTGCAGAAGTTGATGACATCAAAAAAAGGTGCTGGGATTTTATCCCAGCACCTCTTTTTTTTTAGCACGCTGCACTTTTTACTAATCAGCTTGCTCTGCCGCATCACTTTCAGCATTTCATATTAAATCTTTTTCGCTCAACATCCGCTCAATCTAATAGAATAGAAGGAAGCTAAGCAAAAAGGTTTCCCACTAATTACAAACCAATTTGTTAACTTAATGAGTAACCAGTTGATTCAGCATTGTCTAGCTTACAACTGAATACTGGGCCAAAAAAGATTTCTGAACCAAGTGTTAAACATGACAAAAGGAACCCGTAAATCAAAACGTTTTTTTTGCCTATTGATTTTGCTGTTTGTCATGTTTGCTAGTAGATGGCAATTTGCATTTGCCCAGTCAGATGTCTATTGGGAATATGAAACTCAGGGGCGGCTTTTACATATACATACGGCCGATTTGAACCGTGATGGCATTGGTGAAATCATTTTGGTGGATGATTCCCAGACATTGACACTTTTGGGGGCTGATGGGCAGTTTGTTTGGAGCCAAGAATTACCAGGATTGCAAGTGCTCGATATTATCGACATTAATGCAAGGCCAGGCGCGAATGGGGACACTGCTCTGATTCTGGCTACTCCAGGCCGTTTGATTTGGGTTAATCCAAGCGGAGAGATTTTGTTTGATTATGATCTGCCATCGTCCCCTTTGCAGATCGGCCGACTTGATAGCCGCAATGACAGCTCCTCAGACTCTGTTTTGATTTCAACCCGATCAGGGAATCTCGAACGTATCGATGGGACCACGGGGGAAAGACTCTGGCGTTTTGAAAGCGATATCGAACCCAATCGAAGTCATTCCGAGGGGCTATTTGAAACGCTTATCCCCATTAATGGATCATTTCCAGAAATACTCTATTCATTTCTGACCATCGATGGCTCCGGCCGTTTGGTGCAACTGAACCAAAATGGGCAAGTAAACTGGATTAAGCGCACAGATTCTCACCAAACCGCCTTAGTTAATATGCCATTTCCAATCGATAATGAGCTTTATGTAGCCACTGGGTCTGCCCAAGGGCGCTTGGCTTTACTTGAACGGGCAACGGGTGAAGAACGTTGGTTTCGCACCCCAAATCGGCCGATTATAAGTATGAAAGCGGCCGTTATTGATCAGCAACCCGGCTTGATTTTAGGAACCGATGCGGGGACCGCTTTGGCTTATGATGGCCAAGGGCGCAGACTGTGGGATAGGGCAATGGGGGCTTCGCCGGACCAAGGGGTGCTCGATATTCAGGTCGATCAGTTCGATGAAACACTTTTGAATGACTCAGTAATCATGATCGAACTCGAGCCATTACAGACCGGTGCACGGGCCGGTGTAGGTGAAATCGTTATTCCTGGTGCTGAGGGTCGGCCACAATCCCGCTTTACCGGTGTTTCAGAAACGGCCGGTGGACAACTGACTGACCTTAACCGAGATGGCTACCCTGAATTGCTTTTAACCGCCTTCTCAACCGTATCGTTACAAGATTCTGGCTCAGGTAGTGAATCTACCGGCTTTGTTACCAACTGGTCATGGCGTTTAGATGCCGCGCCATCTGCTCTGCATGAAGTCACGAACAGCGCCGGACAAACACTGGCCATTATGGTGGCAGGTGAAGACGGTCGTTTGCACAACGTCTCCCCGGTGGTTGGGTTGCCGGTCTGGCAACAAAGGGTTGATGGGACGATTGAATTTCTTGCGTCTGTATATTCGGATGACCTGCCTAATGCACAGCCCGATGTGCTGGTTGGGTGGAACCGCATTCCTTCTTCAGACTTAACAGATTCAACTAATTCAGGCGAGCCTAGCAATCAACTATTGAGGGCATCGGCCGGATTGGATATTAAACGGTTAGATGGCACAAGCGTTTGGGAAATCCCGGCTCAGATCGGGAGCCTGATGACTACAATGGCGGTGGATAACGCAGTTGCTGGTGAAGCTGGAGGTGTGGCGGGTCAAGCAAATCATAAACCCCAGATCTATGTTGGCACAGAGTCTGGTGAGTTACTCGCCTTTTCCTACCAAGGCGAGGCATTGTGGCAACGAGATTTAGGCGGGACGATTCTTGATCTTGAAGTGATTCACGAAAATAGCGGCGAGGGGGTATTGGCGGTTTCAACATCAGCGGGGCTACTGTTGTTGGTATCGAAAGAAAATGGGAGCACCGTACGCCAAACCAACCGCTATGGACAAATCCGACAAATTATTACGCTACCTCTCATTGAGACTGATAGTAGAGTAGAAGAAATTGACCCCGGTTTGGCCCTGTTGGTTTTAGGGCAAGATGCCAGACTGATTGGCTTAAACACGTCGTTGAACCAAGTTTCCGGCTGGGTAACTGCGTTCTCTGACTTGCCCGATTCTGTGATACGGCTTGAGAATTCGCTGTTGGTCAATTGGTCGGGCGGCCGAATTGTACGTTTGAGCTTAAACAATCTAACACCTTTACGACGTATCTGGACCATTACTGGTATTCAGCGCCCTGCAGCGACATTATGGCAAGATATTGACGCGGATGGTCGAGATGATATGGTGACCGGTGGGGAAAATGGAACGATTGGGCTTTATACCTCAGACGGCCGACCGGCCGAAGAAGTGGTATTGGCGAGTGCAATCTTTGACCTTGGATTTATTTCTCAAGCTGAATCAAATTCCTTGGTTGCCCTCACAGAAAATGGGGTGGTAACAAGTTTGTCCGCTCGCCCCAATCGGCCGCCGTTTTTAGCCAATACGGTGGCGGGGCCAACCGGAGAACAATACACAATTGGGGTGACTGTAAATGACATCGATGGCGATACGGTTACGGTAGTTCTGCAGCTTTGGGATGAAGATGAGCGAGTGTGGAAGCCGCAGGGTGAACGTTTAGCGCTGACAGCATCAAACAATCTTGTTTGGACATTTGATTTGCCAGAGCCTGACAAGCTAGTGCGTTATCGGTTTGTGTTTGATGACGGAACCTTTGCTGGAAATGTTGAACCGGTGCCCGGTATCAGTGTTGCCAGAGAGCAGTTCCCGATTAGCTATTTGTTGATTGGTGCCTTTGGAGTGCTGTTAATTTTAATTGGGGTTTTGGTTCGTCAATTTTCAATGACAGTCTCTTTCAGAGGTCGTTCGCGTTATCGTGCACTGACGGCTCAGCCAGAGCTGACGCTTTTTGCTTTAAACGAGATATATCGCCGTTCTACCGGTTCGCCCGACTTGTTGTTAAATATGGCGGGTCGAGCCAGGCAAGACGGCCGGGTTGCGTTAGCAGACTTGTGTGATGGGTTGTATTTGTTACCAGATCGCCCGGCAACAGCGATTGAAATTATGGCCCAGGGATTGGCGACCGAAGAAGCGCAAACTTGGAAAGACGCATCTGTGTGGCTTGAGCTGTTTGAGCTATCCAATGCACTGTATAGCACCCCGTCAATTGTTGAGCTGGGGTTGCTAATTGATCGCTTGGACGATTTCTTACCCCGCTTGGCTAAAATTGACCTTCAGGGAGACTCTTACGCTCGATTAGCAGGGCCAATGGATCCGTTAGAGGCGGTCGGCCGGGTGGAAATGGCTCGTGATCGAATCGCCTTTTTGCAAGAGGGGTTGGTTCTGCTGCAACAAGAAGAAGCGAAAATGATCTGGGAACCGCACACAATTTTGAATCAATTGACGATAGCGATCAATGCTCGCTGGCAAGGATTGGTGTATGCAACCATTGAAGAGCTGCGTGGTCGGCCGTGGCTGATCCCATCCTTAAAGACCCGCCGGATTATTGCGGCCGGTGAGTCGGTGGTGGCCCTTGAATTACACAACAATGGGCAAGCATCAGCTGAGAAGATTGTGGTTAGACTTGAGGAAAACGCTGCCTATTCGATTGTAAATGCGGAGCAATCGATTCCGTTTTTAGCGGTGGGGCGTACGATGATGCTGGAGTTTAAGATTACACCACATGAACCGGCCGATTTGCGCTTGGCCTTTAATATCGATTTTCAAGATACGGCCCATCGATCCCACGGTTTTGACTTTGCTGATATGGCAACCTTGATCTCGATGGATGCCCCATTTGCACCGATTCGAAACCCATATGCCCCTGGTACCCCGTTAAGGCGGCAGAGTCCCTTGTTTTACGGCCGCCAAGATATCCTGAAATTTATTATCGAAACGATCCAAAGTACGAACCAGCAAAATGTCATTGTGTTGGTCGGCCAGCGACGTACCGGTAAAACATCAACCTTGCTTCACTTGGCCGACGTGGCCCCACCTGATGTATTACCCGTATATATAGACTGTCAATCACTAGGGGTTTCGGTGGGTATGACCGGCTTTTTGTATGACTTGGCCTGGTTTATATCAGACGCCCTTATCGAGCAAGAAAAAGAGCTAGATGTGCCGGACTTGTTGGTGTGGGAAAAAGACCCTGCTCATTATTTCCAACGAAAATTTTTACCCCGTGTGTATGAGCTATTGCCCTACAATGCGACGCTACTGTTGGTGTTTGATGAGTTTGAGGCGTTTGAAGAGATGATCAATAATGGGACGCTGCCGCAGACGTTCTTTTCCTTCTTGCGTCACTTAATGCAGCACGGCGGCCGGATGAACTTCGTGTTTGCGGGGACTCATCGTTTGGAAGAAATGGGGACGAATTATTGGTCGGTCTTGTTTAATATTGCTCTGTATCGGCAAATTGATTATCTTGACCCAGCCTCGTCCAACAAGCTGATTACACAACCGGTTCAAGGTAAGGTCGTTTATGATGACCTTGCACTCGACAAGATTTGGCGTGTGACGGCCGGACATCCCTACTTTTTACAGTTGGTGTGTTATACGCTAATCAATTATGCCAATCGGCATAAAACCGGCTATATCACTATTGCTGATGTAAACGAGATGTTGCGTGAAATGTTGCGTTTGGGCGAAGTTCACTTTGCTTATTTGTGGCAATTTTCAACTTTTGCAGAGCGGGCAGTGCTGATAGCAATGGCCCATTTGCATGAGGGAGATGAACCGGTAACTGCGGCCGATTTGCAGTCTAGTTTACGGCCGTTTGACTTAGATTTGTCGCCAGGGGAAATCACAGGAGCATTGCGACGTTTGGTCAGCCGGGAAATTTTGAGCGAGTATCAAGATCGCCGCTCATCACTTTATGAGATGCGGGTTGGACTGGTACAGTTGTGGGTTGAGGAAAATCGAAACTTAAGCAGGCTATTTGACCGCAAACCGGTTTAAGGCAAGAGAACGTGCAAAAGGCATTCCCCTTGTTATAAGTGAGACTGGAGGGACAGGAGAATCAAGATGCGAATTTTAATTACAGGCGGGGCTGGTTTTTTAGGACGGCGCTTGGGGCTGGCACTTTTGGAGAAATATTCGGCCGACATCGAATCTCTCACAATTTTTGATCGTATGACACCGGCCGATTTGCCGGCCGATGATCGGCTCAAAACCATTGCTGGGGATATTACAGATGAAGCTACCGTTCAAACTTTAATCAAGGCTGAACCGACCCATATCTTTCACTTAGCGGCTGTGGTTAGTGGTGAGGCTGAAAAAGATTTTGATCTTGGGATGCGGGTCAACTTAATTGCGACTCAAGCGATGCTGGAAGCGTGCCGTCAATTGACCACGCCGCCGATCTTCATCATGACGAGTTCGGTAGCTGTGTTTGGCGGTGACATGCCAGATGTCATTGTGGATGGCACCGCTCCTACTCCGCAAAGCTCGTATGGGACGCAAAAAGCGATTTGTGAACTGCTTGTCAATGATTACAGCCGACGTGGTTTTGTCGACGGCCGGGTACTTCGTGTACCTACGGTTGTGGTTCGGGCCGGTAAGCCAAACGCAGCCACTTCGTCGTTTGCCAGCGGAATTATTCGGGAGCCGTTAAATGGAGAACGTGCGATTTGCCCGATTTCGGCCGAAACCGCCCTTTGGCTAATGTCTCCTCGTCAGGCCGTATGGTCTTTGCTACATGCGCTTACAATTCCGGCCGATGCGTTTGGCAGTAGCCGAACAATCAGTTTGCCCGGCCTAACGGTCACGGTACAAGGAATGGTAGATAGCCTACGCAGCATCTCGGGCAGTGAGGTGGCGGACCGCATCGACTGGTTACCCGACCCGTTTATTGAACGAATTGTTGGGAGTTGGCCTGCTCGTTTTCAGCCGACGCGTGCGCTTGAACTTGGCTTTAGTGCCGATGTGTCGTTTGATGATATCGTTCGAAGCTATATTGAAGATGAAATGAACTAGCCATTACTGGCCAACTCTTTTTGCAGGATTTACGCACCAATAGCAGAAGTTTCAGACAGCGCCATGCAAGTAGGCTGAGCTTGTCGAAGCTAGGTTAAGAAGTGCGTCTAAAATTTTAATTACTACCCACCAATGAGGAAAAAATGTCCATAACTAGCCGAGAAATCCATTTAGCCAGCCGCCCAGTTGGCTTGCCAACCCGTGAAAACTTTACCATTGCCACAGTCGAAATTAGTGATCCTGCCCCTGGCCAACTGTTGGTCAAAAACTTGTATATGTCCGTGGATCCGTACATGCGCGGCCGGATGATTGACCGCAAAAGCTACACCCCTCCATTCCAGATCGGCGAGCCGATGACGGGTGGATGTGTAGGCGAAGTTATCGCTTCACAAAACGATAACTTTAAAGTCGGCGATCACGTTTTAGGCTTTGATAGCTGGCGTGAATTTTATTTATCGTCTGGAGCAGGGCTAAACAAAGTCGATGGCAAGATGTTGCCGTTGTCTACCTATTTGGGTGTAGCCGGTATGCCAGGGCAAACGGCCTATTGGGGATTGCTCGATATAGGCAAGCCACAGCCTGGCGAAACAGTGTTTGTATCGGCTGCGGCCGGGGCGGTAGGCTCAGTTGTTTGCCAAATCGCAAAGTTAAAAGGATGCACGGTCATCGGTAGTGCAGGCTCAGCGGCCAAAGTCGCTTGGCTTAAAGATGTGATAGGGGTTGATCATGCTTTTAACTATAAAGAGGTTGAAAGTGTAGGCAAAGCGTTGCACAAGGTGGCTCCGAACGGCATTGACATCTATTTTGAAAATGTAGGTGGAGATCATTTGGAAGGGGCACTTGCGAATATGCGCATGAACGGCCGAATTGCGGTATGTGGCATGATTTCTCAGTATAACGCAACGGAAGCGGTGCCGGGGCCAAGCAATTTAGGCAATATTATCGGAAACCGACTGC
>JBLIMP010000015.1:0-28984 GCA_047638855.1 Cellvibrionaceae bacterium
TGAAGGGTTTATCCACGTTTATCAAATAGATGGGGGAGCGGCCGCGGCCGAAGTTCACCTGATCATTCGTGATTTTGAGCGGGATGGATTGGCCCAACTCGGTGACATTGTTAAGGATAAAGCGGCTTGGGTTCAAGCCCTTGAACCCCGTGCAAAAGTAACGGTTGAGATTAAGCCTCAATATCGCAATATGCGATACTGGCTTGAAAACGATATGCGGCCGGTTGAGCTGGCTCGCCAAGCTTGTGAGAATATCGGAATAGAGGTGATTTCAAAGCCGATCCGGGGTGGAACAGATGGCTCACGCCTAACGGAAATAGGATTGCCTACCCCAAATCTGTTTACAGGCATGCAAAACTTTCACGGTCCACTTGAATGGGTTAGTTTGCACGATATGGAAAAAGCAACTGAACTGTGTATTGAGTTAACCAAATTGTGGAACAGAGCCTAAGGATGAACAATGAAATGCAAAAAGAGGTTGCTGAATTCGTTAAAGAAAACCACCTGAAAACCGAAATTGGGTTTCGAATGCTCGACCTGGTTTCCGAAGTAGGAGAGCTATCCAAAGAAGTCCTTAAGGGACAGATTACGGGAAACACAGACTTGTTGCAGGTGAAAGTTGGGCAGGTGAGTTGGGCGATGTGCTGTTTTCACTGATTTGTATTGCCAATTCAAGCGGGGTCAATATTGAGCAGAGCTTGACGCGGGTGTTAGGGAAATATCGCCGACGTCTAGACTCAACTCAAAATGCAGGCTCTGCCCGGTAAGCATGTACCGGTCTGAGCTTAAAAATAGACAGCGATTAACCACGTAGCTATAATCTTTTGTAGTCCCCGTTGATACAGGGGCTTTTTATCTGAAATAACATGCTGCTTTTTAGCTTTTTAGTTTGAAAAAGCAAGTCATGAGAAAAGGTTCGACAGGTCGTTTTTAGACCATTAGAAATGGAGAAATAGCATGGATAGAGGCCCCGTATATATGACGGCAGAAGGGTTGCAAAAATTAAAAGATGATTTAGATCATGCGATTAATGTGATGCGGCCGGAGATTGCTGACAAACTAGCGAAGGCTATTGCTGATGGCGACCTAAAAGAAAATGCAAACTACCACGATGCTAAAGAAAAAGCTGGCCTGAATGAAGGGCGCGTCAAACAGTATGAAGATTCAATCCGGCGAGCGAAAGTTATTCAAGAAGGGGTTGCATCTACCGGGGTTGTGGTTGTTGGTAGTACGGTCGTTATTGCTGAAGTCGGGTCTGAAGACGAGGACGAGGAAGAAGAGTATCGCATTGTTGGCCCACGTGAAGCTGATCCAGATAAAGGGCTGATTTCAAATGAGTCTCCGATTGGAAAAGCGTTGCTAGGCAAAAAGAAAGGGCAAAAGGCAACGGTATTAAGCCCTCGTGGCGAGTTAATTTTCAAAGTTCTGAAAATTAAATAGTAAACTACACGCAAACCAGAGCGGTTTTAAATAGCTTGAAATAAAAAAGCCTCCCTCATTTTAAAATGAGGGAGGCTTTTTTATTTCACCTATTCGGAAGGGTTTAAAGGGATTGAAACAAAATCGCTTCCAGTCGAATTTGTAAAACGGGCCCAAGGAGGTGCGCCGACATAAACGCCGATACGGAGTTCGGCCCCCTCTTCGCTTCTTTCTAATAAATGAACCTGCACAATTTTGTCCCCCTTTTGCCAAAAACGGTGCGGGGCATCTAGTCCGTCATGTTGAGCCAATAGGTTTCCGTTGTTATCAACCAAATGGAGAAATAGCTTGGTATTGGGATCGGCCGGTGTTGGGAAATTCCCAACCTCCCAAAAGCTAATGAGCTGAATCTGGGCGAAATCAAAAGAATCTACAAATTTGTACCCGATAAAGGTGAGTTCGTTTTTCGACCGGTTATTGCTAAAAAGCTGGTCGGCTCCAATTATATCTAATATACCTGACTGCTCTGAGAGGGCGGCGGTGTCGCTGGTCGCTACAGTAAACTGATCTGTCACAACTATCGAGTGCCCATCTTTTAAGAACTCAGCCAGACTTGGGTGAAGGGGTAAATCATTCGGCCGATAAATCGCATGAGGCGACTGCGGGAAAATAAGCGTTTGAATTTCCCCCACTGTTCCAAAATGGCGCCGGTTGATATCGTCTCGCTTTACAACCAGCTCCATCGTGGGGTCATCGAGCGTTTCAGGTGACCAACCTGCGATGCTGACATGCTCAATTTCGGGGCTTTGATCGATGTGCCGGCCGATTCTTGTGAAGGCTTCTTGCCATACAAAACGAACTTCAGCGTTGTTCGCCCAAGTGCCAAAAATAGCTTGACCGGACCGGGCTCCATAGCACATTAAAATAACCGCTGTCAAGACCAAAATGAGTGGAAAATTAAGTTTTCTTGTGGATAACTGGTTGTTTCCTGTGGATAACTGTGGATAACTGTGGATAACTCCTTTGTTTTCCATAGATTCAGCCCCTGGCTGTGAAAAGCTAAAAAAGGTGAAAGCTTGCTCGATAACCACTATTGGAAATGTTGCCATTACGGGCAACATCAAGATCATTCGGATAGTGCTAGGGGCATCGGCCGTGACCAAACTTGGGATCACAGAAGCACCTAGCCAAGCGAGTATAAATCCATACCGAATATCACCTATGCGCCATAGGGAGATGAGTAGCCCAACATAGAAAAGCAGGGCTAAAAGCGGCTCAAATATCGGCTGAAAAGCGACACCCTGTCGCCAAAGCGGATCACCCCGTAAACCAAAGCTGCTAAATAGAGTGACCCCGTTTTGCAGGACCGGCCGGAAGTCGCCTATAAGCATGGCACGTAAGGGAGCATCGATTTCTGCAATGCGGCTTTCACCCGTTGGCAGATTTTGTAAAAACAGAATGAGTGGCAGTGAGATAATCAGATAGACGGCTGTAAACAAGAGTAAGTCGCGCCATGATGATTTAAACAGTGGCCGGTGAAAAATCGCCAGATAGACAAAAAATCCGACAAAAAAGATGGGAAGCGCACGCGCCGCCATATAGGTATAGCTCGACAGCCCAGCGAAAAGGGCGGCCGTCAACAAATATCGGCGTGCTTCTTTTGAGACTGGATTTGATAACCAGTCCCAAAAAAAGTACGCTGACAGTCCGGCCATCACCGGCAGACTAATGGCGCGTAAGGCCAATCGGCTAAAAAAGACCGGCATAAACAAAACTGCGACGATGGCGGTGACAAGTAGAGCAAAATCGCGGCCGAAAAGCCGTTTGTTAAGCGCATAGGTCACAGCAACAGAGAGAATGCCCATCAGTGCGGCCGGGGCCCGGAGTGCGAGCAAGTTGTCCCCAACTAGCCCTACAAACAAAGTTTGCCAGTAATGAAACCCCGCTTCATGGCCATATGCTTCTGTGAAATAGACCCCGTGTTGCCCACCCAAAATCGCTTTGGCAATGAGCCAATTGGCCACTTCGTCATGCTCTGGCCCAGGTGGTGACTGAGTCACAAAACCGACGATACGCATCAATGCGGCCGTTAATAAGATAATTGTTAGGGTGATTCTGTACTTGTGGCGCAGGGGCATGATTGGCATGGGTCGATTAGCTATTTTATTTCGCGTCCCTTAACTTTCTACGATTGCGCCGAATCGCGATAAAGGTCCCAAGTAGCCCCACAGAACCGACACCGGTAGAACAAACTCCGACACTCAGCAACCCAACCACGGCTAAAAATAGACGACTCGATGGATCGATTGGAATTCCGTATAGTTCATCTGGCAAAATGCCTTGGTAAATTAGCTGATCTTGAGTAGCAGGGTCAGGGACTAAATCTGCATAATTGGGCCAATCGCCGCCCGTTCCAGTTTCTTGGGCAAGGGCTACGCCTCCTGGGGCAAGGTATAGAATAATCCCAATTAAAAGCAGCAATCTTTGCATGCGAGTGTAGCGATTTTGTTTTATTTTATTTGTCATGATGAGCAGATTTTTCCTATTTTGCAGTTGACTGTAAACCTGAAATTCTAATTATGCTAAAATTTATTTTAATATGAAATCAAAAATAACTTCTACTAAACGTAACAGGCTTTGTCCCTGTCACAGTGAAAAAAAATATAAAGAATGTTGTGAACCTTATCATAACGGAGAGGGTGCGCCTACGGCCGAAACGCTCATGCGCTCTCGATATGCAGCTTATGCGCTAGGGCTAATCGATTATGTCATAGATACTACAGACCCGGCCGGGAGTAAATATAAATCCCCAAGAGCTATTTGGACAGGTGAATTGGTCGAATTTTGTAAATCGACCCACTTCTTAGGGCTTGAAATTATGACTGCGTCTGAAAACATGGTTACTTTTCGTGTTAATTTGATTCAGAATGGTAAACCCTCTCCATATATAGAACGTTCGATTTTTACGCGACCCAATGGCCGTTGGCTCTATTATGATGGGGTGATGGTATAGGATATTGCGTGCTTAACGAACAAGCTCATTAAGCTCTTCGGCACATACGCAAGCCTCTTTCACCTCTTCCCCTTTGGTTAGGTATCCATCATATTCATTGCCTGCGCCAGACGATACCCAGCCTTCCAGAACAAATGGAATCTCACCATCGGCCGCTATCCAGTACCCATTAAAGCGGCGCGCAAAGTGCATATGGGTGCCATTTGAGAATCCACCTTCACATGAAGGATGGCCGATGCGATCTCCTTGTTGAACCGTGGTCCCGTTGTCTATACGACCGGCCGGGTCAACGTGCCAATGAAACAGCACCCAACCGGTGCCAGGGTCGCCATCACCGTCAAGGTCAAGCAACACACCACCAAAATCACTGTAGACAATCACCCCGTCTGCCGCGGCTACTATCCATGCTTCCGACACATAACAACCCCGTTTATCCTTGTCTGGCCCAAAATCAAGCGCGGCCCAAGACGAACCGGCCGCCCACCCGCCATGTGGGCCACCGGTGAAATACCACGGCACGTCTGGCTCCCACGGCAAGTTTAATGGTGGCTGTTCAAGCCCTGGGCGGACCAACGGCTGTTCGTAGGCAAGGCCAAATGGATTTCCAAATAGATTTTCATAGGTTGCATAAAATCCCTCTGGCCCCACCTCTAGTTCCCATTGTTCCGGGATGGCGGTGGTATGGCCTGCAAGCCACACCTGAACCCCAGATGACCCATCATTAATTCTAGGATCGATCACGATGCGACTCTCATCCTTAAATTTTATGGTGCTTAACCCACCTTCTGCCCGGCCGTAAAAGCCAAAGTTTAGTAAGTTGGCCGCGATTGAGAGCTGATTGTATAGCCCTTCTTGCCTCGATTCTTCAAACCCCATCGGATAAAAGTTACTGCTAAATAAAGGATCGTCACGACTGACCCAGTGGGTTCGGTATTCGGTCATAGCGAGTAGTAAACGGGGGTTAATGCTAAAACGAATGGCAACGAGGTCAATAACGGCCGCCCCGTTGAGCCGTTGACCTTCAACTTGCTCCTGATAGCGAAGAAGAGTGCTTTGTGGGTAGAAGCGGCGTAGAAAGTCTCCAGTCTGAAAATCATTCACTGTTGGGCCGTAAACCAATTCGCTATCTGGAATAATTTTCCAGTTGGGGCCACTCTGGCCACTTTCGGCCGGAATCCCTAGCGTTTGTCCCACAGCAATAAAATTTTCGTCTGTTAGATCGTTCGCTTCCATTAATGCTTCAAGCGTGAGACCAAACTGAATAGCAATTGAAAAGAGTGTATCACCGGGCGCAATGGTGTATGAAAATTGACCCGAGCCGTCAGTCTCATAATGAGGTAGGTCTGGGGTGGGTATCCCCGTATATGCGGACGTAGTCGGCCGCTGACGTGTTTCGGCCGGAATTGTAGAGATTGTTGGTGCAATGACTATGTTTGAATTTTCATCACTTGCGTTAAAGCTTTGCGTGGGGACAATCGCCTTCATTCCATCGAGGGTCGGCAACGGCACTGCTGTTGCCAAAATAACAGGCTCGCTTACCCGACGTTGGTTACAGCTACTTGTCAGAACAATTAGCCACACCGAAAAAGCAAAAAACCTGTAAAATCGACATCTGTTTTGGCGTTTCAACATCGTTATTTTCATCACAATCATTTTAACCCAGAGCTGGGGCAGGTAAAATAATTGTCATCATTTATAAATGATGACAATTCTAGATTCCAACATCATGTCAACTACCGAATACGTTCAGCGCATGCGCATTAAATTTAGTAAATTCGGGCCGACTCGCTTTATTAGCCATTTAGATGTGGCTCGTACGTGGGAACGTGCTTTGAATCGGGCGAAAATCCCGATGGCCTATAGCCAAGGGTTCAACCGTCGGCCGCTGATGTCATTTGCAACCGCAACTCCGCTGGGTACCACAAGCGATTGCGAGTTTGTTGATATTTGGACAAAAGAGCTCTTAGACCCGATTGAAACAGGGGCGATTCTCTCTGAGAAAATGGCTCCTGGCATTGGAATTCTTGAAATCAACGAAGTCCCTCTTGCAGGCAAAAAACTTCAGGTTATTACGATTGACTCAACTTTTGAAATCACAATTACTGAAGAAATTGATAGAGATGAGTTAAAACAAAGGGTTGTTGATCTTTTAGCGGCTGATCAGATTTTGCGCGAGCGTGTCGTCAAGAAAAAGGTCAAAGAGTTTGATCTACGGCCGATGGTCTATGACCTTCATTTGGCTGATTCTGATGATCAAACGATAATGCTTATCGCACGGCTCGCATTGGAGCCATCGAATACCGGCCGGGTAGACCAAGTTATGTTCCATTTAGGCTTAGACCCACTTGATGCGCGAACTCATCGCAAAAACGTCACCCTTATTCAAGAATATCTCTAAATCTTAAAGCCAAATCAACCAGGGTTCGCCTACAGCCCTTCGTTGCCCCTCTTAATCACCTACATCAATCAAGCACCTATATCCCTAGCCATACAGTTAAAAAGACAATATTTTTTGCAACTTCATAAATATTTCTATCTTTTTGATGAAAATATCAATTTTATTTAAAGAAAGTTGATATTTTTAATGTTTTAGGGGTAAAAATCAATTTCCATGACACTTTTATTGATTTTCTTATTGACATTGATAAAAATATCATCTAGTATCACATTGTAAGTTAATAATTTTAGAAAAATATCTAGAAAATTCATATTTCAATAAATTTTCTAATTAAACACATGAATCCTGTTATCGGGCAATGTCCCATCTGCCAAGACCAATTACAAGTGACACAACTACATTGCGATAGTTGTAATACGACTATCAATGGGCAATTTTCCCTCGGCCGTTTGCACCATTTATCTTCTATGCAGCTAGAGTTTATAGAAGTATTTATCCGTTGCGAAGGAAAGATTAATCGTGTTGAACAAGAATTAGGACTCTCGTATCCGGCCGTACGTGCCCGTTTAAGTGCGGTCATTTTATCGATGGGTTATGAAGTGGGTGATCCGGTTCCCGATTCACCACTAGCTGAACTGGGTCGACAAGAGGTGCTGGCTAAAGTTGCGGCCGGTGAGATCAGCGCAGTTGAAGCCGCCCAATTTTTGCGTGGCAATTAGGCCAATCCAAAAAACAATATAAATCCTGCAAACAAATGCAAAGGAGGTTCGAATGATTCAAAACAGACTAGAGGTATTGCAAATGGTGGCGGCCGGAACCGTTAACCCTCGTGATGGTGTTCAATTGCTCCAAAAGCTTAAACCACAATCAGCAGCTAATGATCCGCACCAACCGCCGAGCCAAGCCGACTCAGCAGCAATCCCAAAACACACGCTATCAGCGGAACATCTGCCATGGTTTTTCATGCAAATTCCGATCCAAAACCTATAAACTTTAGCCGCCAGCGTTAGAAAGAAGAGCCACACAATCTTAGAAAAACAAAAAGAGAATCGCCATTGAACCATGCCACAAACTTGTGCCGCATAGGATTTTGGCACCCTGAAACTAATTAGAAGTGACTTGGTATCCTTAATAATCAAGTCACTAGGAAAATAAAAACAACCGTATGAAAAACAAATTTGAAACCGGGAAGGCACCTACACTTAACTTTTTGGAATGCCACGGAAACCTCAATTTAAAAGGATGGGATGAACCTACAGTTATGTTGAAAGGGGAATTGGCCGAAGTCACCGAAAAAGAAACGGGCTTAAACATTCGATCAAATTCCGATCTAAAGGCCTCTGTTCCGGCCGCTTCTTTCATTGATTTGGGCGCGGTTAATGGCGACCTAGTTGCAAAAGATATGATTGAACCTGTGACTGTGGGTGTGGTAAATGGCAACTTTTTGCTAAATGGGGCTGGGGGATTAACGGCCGAAACGGTAAATGGTGATATGCGTATCATCAATCTCGATGGTTCCGCAACCGTCGCCAGCGTAGCCGGAGATATGGTTGCTAAAAAAACCAACGGGGTTGCGGCCGATCATGTTAAAGGAGACTTCTCTGGCAAATCTTTGAGCGGCGATCTGCAAATCGGTACAGTTTACGGAGACTTTGCAGTACGGGGCTGTACGGGCCAAGTGACTGTCACGGAAGTAATGGGCGACGCATGGTTAAAAAGCATAGACGGGATCGTTAAACTTGACACAGTGAATGGTGATCTACATCTAAAAGGGGGCCTCAGCGTAGGCAAACACCATATCACGGCCGGGGGTGATGTGGTGGTGAGCTGGCCCGTTGATCAGCCGGTTCAGTTTTTGATTGAGCATGGGGGCGATTTGCGCAACCGCCTTTCAATTGAAAATGATAGTGATGAAGCCAAAACATTCTCCGCAACTATCGGCGACGGCTCGACAGTTTTAATCATTAAAGCGGGTGGAGATGTGCTGCTCAGACCTCAGCATGATAGTTCTGACCACGACAATCTGTTTGGAAATGGCTTTTCATTTAATGCAGATGCCGATTTTAAGTTAGATGATTTGGGTGAAAGGTTGTCATCACACATTGATGAGTTAACCGGACGGCTAAACAATAAATTTGGGCCAGATTTTTCGAACAACATTACGCGCAAACTTGAACAAGCGATAGAAAAGGCAGCGGCTAAACTTGAAAAAGCGAATTTCTCGATTTCCAGATCAAGAGGCTCCGGTTTTCGGCCGGGTCCTGGCCGGCCGCCTAAAGCACCAGAAGCACCCGTGCCACCCAAAGCAAATGAGTCGGAGCAGTTGAAAGTATTGCAGATGTTAGAAGCAGGTTCAATCACGATTGAGGATGCGACAACACTGCTCAAAGCGCTTGAATAAAATCACGTTCTACAACTAACTTCACCGCCTTCGATGGCTCTGACACAAAAGGTCACTATTCTTCTTTCAAAAGTAAGAAGAATAGTGACCTTTTTGGTTGGATCATGTCTAATTCTCAAAAGGTGGTTCGACTTTGACCGAAAACTCCTTTATTCCTCTTAATTATCTTCAAACGCCAGCCTGTCATTATCAGCTATGGTAAAGTTCCCTTGGAACAGGCCCAGAGTACTACTGTGCTTATAAATCATTGAATTGGTAACTAGCTAGATGTTTTAGCCTAGGGAAAAATATGAGTAACAATCAAACAATCGTGTTAGTGACGGGAGCCTCTAGCGGTTTAGGGAAAACCACTGCTGAGCATTTAGCCTCCAAAGGATTCTATGTATTTGCATCAGCCCCTTCGTCGGAGCTTGATAAGCTTGAAGCGATGAGGTCAGCCAACATTGAACCTCTTGAGTTAGATATCACAGACGACAATATGATTACGGCCGCCATTGATCATATCCAATCGACCAAAGGACGTTTGGATGTCCTTGTTAATAATGCAGGCTACGGTCTGTACGGCTCTATTGAAGGATTGACCATAGAGCAAGTGCAGCACTGTTTCAACGTCAATGTATTTGGAACCGGCCGAATGATACAGGCTGTTTTGCCTATGATGCGTGGCCAAAAATCAGGCAAAATCATTAATGTCACTTCCGTGGTCGGCAAAATTTCAACCCCGATGTTGGGCTGGTACGCAGCCACCAAACATGCGCTTGAAGCCTTGTCCGATGCTTTGCGCCTAGAAGTTGCCGCTCTTGGCATTACAGTGGTTATTATAGAGCCAGGGACAACCCGAACCGGCTTTGAAGAAATTTCGATGGATATTTTGGCAAAAAGCGATGACCCGGCCGATTATGATGAAATAAAAGAAAAATTTCGAGTTCTTAATCGCAATGGATTCAAAAAAGCCCCAGGTCCCGAAGGTGTGGCCCATGCGATTCATCACGCCGTTGTTTCAAAAAGACCAAAGATCCGCTATCGTGTTGGGCAAGATGCCAAAATATTTATAACGGTCAAGCAGATGATTAGTGATCGTTTGATGGATCGGCTCATTCGCAGCCAATATTAAGGACTGACGATTATAGCCCCTCAAGGGGGACCCCGTAAAACAGAGAATTGCATCGTCAGTTTAGAAGGAACGGGGGAGACAACTTCGTTGTTGTATTAAATTTCCGTTCCTAAGTTAGGGTGCCTACTATTCTTGTTGTAAATAGCCAACTATTTCGAGGCTGTCTATAAGCTTGTATAATTGCTGAATGGCAAACGGCCCCGACGAAATCAGCGGCTCAGTTGAGCGCATTACCTATCATAATACAGAAAACGGCTACACCGTTTTACGCTTGAATCCAGATAAAAAAGGGATGCTGCCGTTCAAATATGCAACTGGCAAAGATGCGTTTATTACTGTTGTCGGAAACTTGCCGGAAGTTCAGCCGGGGGAATGGCTCAAACTAAGCGGAAAATGGTTGAACCACGCCAAACACGGCCGCCAGTTTACGGCCGAAAAGTGCGTGCAAACTTTGCCAGCCAACGTCGAGGGGATTAAGCGCTACTTAGGCTCTGGGATGATTCGCGGTGTCGGAAAAGTGATGGCCGGCCGCATCGTTGATATGTTTGGCGAAGACACCCTTGAGGTGATCGAGCAACAGCCGGAACGCTTGTCGAAAGTAATTGGCATTGGCAAAAAGCGAGTTGTCGGCATTCAAAAAGCGTGGGACGAGCAAAAGGCGATCAAAGAGGTGATGATCTTTTTGCAATCGCACGGGGTCACGACGGGGCTGGCAACCAAAATCTACAAAAAATATGGAGACGATTCGCTCGAAATCGTCCAGAATACCCCTTACAAAATGGTGGCAGATATTCATGGGATCGGCTTTAAATCGGCCGACAAAATCGCCCAAGCTCTAGGCCTTAAGCACGACGACCCCGGCCGGATCGAAGCAGGGATCGCCTACACGCTCAACACGATGTCACAACAGGGGCATGTTTACGTGCCACAAGCGGAGTTGGAGCCAAAAGCGGCCGAAATTTTAGGCTTGGGAGAAGAGAAAATCACCTACATCATCGAAACGCTTGAAGGGGACGACCTCATCAAGCGGGAAAGAATAGGCGAGACTCCCCAACTAGGCAAAGTTGGATTGGAAATAGCAGAACCGGAAATGGCCGTCTATTTGACCCCGCTCTACTATTCGGAAGTGGGGGTCACCAATCGGATCAAAGCGCTCATGAACTACCCGACTTCTCGGGTGCGATCCGGCCGCAAGGCTGTTAGCACGGCTAAGCCCAAAGGTTCATCGATCCTGAGTGAAGAACAGATGCGAGCGGTTGAAATTGCGCTCGATAACAAGGTGGCGGTGCTAACCGGCGGCCCTGGGACCGGCAAGACAACGACTTTGCGCGCGGTTTTAGATGGGTTGGATGCGATCAAAAAAACCTATGCGCTGGCTTCACCTACCGGCCGAGCGGCCAAGCGGCTATCGGAGGCAACCGGCCGGGAGGCCAAAACAATCCATCGGCTGCTTGAGTTTAAGCCAGGGAGCGGTTTTGCTCGCAAAGAAGATTATCCGCTTGACGCTGATATGGTCATCATCGATGAGACGTCGATGTTGGACGTGGTGCTGGCGAATACGCTGCTCAAAGCGATTAGGCCAGATAGCCATGTTCTGTTTGTGGGGGATGTCGATCAGCTACCGTCGGTCGGAGCGGGAGATGTGTTGCGTGACCTGATCCGCTCGGAGGTTCCGGCCGTGATTACGCTGACGCAAATCTTCCGCCAAGCCCAAAATTCGCTCATTATCCAAAATGCCCATCGGATCAACCAGGGGAAAATGCCGATTACGCCGGACGGGGCAACTGACTTTTTCATGTTTGTGAAGGAAGAGCCTGAGGAGTTGGCTGATCTAATTGTTGACTTGGTGAAACGGCGTATTCCGGCTAAGTTCGGCATCGATCCGTTTGATGATATGCAGATTTTATGCCCGATGTACAACGGGGCGGTCGGGGTTACCAATCTGAACAAATTACTACAGCAGGGGTTAAATCCCGGTGGCGGCCGGAAGGGTGAAAAGGCTTTGGGCGGCCGGACGTTCCGCCAGGGGGACAAAGTCATGCAGATGGTGAATAACTACGATAAGAATGTGTTTAATGGGGACATCGGCCGGATCACCAACATCGACACGGTGCAGCAGTTGATGACGGTCAACGTCGATGGCAATCCAGTCGTCTATGACTTTTTAGAGGCCGATGAGTTGGTACATGCCTATGCGGTGAGTGTGCATAAATCGCAGGGGAGCGAGTACCCGGTGGTGTTGATTCCGGTGGTGACGCAACATTACATGATGCTGCAGCGGAATTTGTTGTACACGGCCGTGACTCGTGCGAAGAAGGTTGTGATTTTGGCAGGCACCCGACGGGCGTTGGCGATGGCGGTTAAGAATAATAAGGTTTCTCAGCGGCATACGGCTCTTGATTGGCGCTTGAAAGGGTGAAGTACTTAGTCAGATGGCTGATATCGTTACTCTAGACAGTTTAGCCCCTCCGGCCGTCGCTGATCCAACCATTATCGACAAAAGACCAGCCTGGTTTTTAAAACCAGGCTGGTCTGAAAAGTCTACTCGTCGTCACTCCACTGCATCGTGTACAGATTGTAGTAACGGCCCTTTTGAGCCAATAGCTCATCATGCGTACCACGCTCAACAATCTCACCCTGATCCAGCACAATAATCCGGTCTGAATTCACAATGGTGTTGAGTCGATGGGCGATCACGAACGACGTCCGGCCGCTCAGCAGCGTCTCTAGCGCTGATTGAATCTGCTTTTCAGTCGTTGTGTCTACACTGCTCGTCGCCTCATCCAAAACCAAAATACGAGGGTCAGCCAGCAACGCTCTAGCAAATGACAAAATCTGCTTTTGCCCGACGCTCAAGTTGACCCCGTCTTGCCCCACTTCAGTTTGGAAGCCGTTAGGCATCCGTAGCACAAACTCGTGTGCTCCAACCGCTGTAGCGGCCGCGATCACCTCATCGTCTGTCGCCTCTAATCGGCCGTAGCGAATGTTGTCAAGGACAGTGCCTGAAAACATGAAGGTATCCTGCAATACCACGCCCATCTGCTGACGTAGGCTTTCAACCGTCACATTGCGAATGTCGTGTCCATCAATGGTTACCTGGCCTTCAGAGACATCGTAGAAACGTGCCAGCAGCCGTATGACGGTACTCTTTCCCGCTCCTGTTTCACCGACGAGGGCGATCTGCTCACCCGGTTTTGCTTCAAGCGAGATTCCCTTCAATATCCTTTCGCTCCCCTTGTACGAAAATTCAACATTTTCAAAGCGAACTTTCCCGTCGATGGCTGGCATTGCATATGCGTCAGGCGCATCAACCAAATCCGGTTCGGTATCAAGCAGGCCAAAGATGCGCTCAGTTGAAGCCATCGTCCCTTGGAAAACGTTGAAACGTTGGGCCAGCTCTCGAATCGGTTCGAAAAAGCGTTGTACATACAAGATGAACGCAATCAGCTCACCGGCCGTCAATGTTGCGGAATCACCAAGGATAAAAATCCCGCCAAAGACGACCACTAGACCGACTGATAACGCCCCAACGATTTCAACACAAGGAAAGAAGATAGCGGTTAGAAAAGCGGCCTGGAAGTTAATCCGCTTTAAATCTGAGTTAAGCAGATCAAAAAAGCCGAAGTTTTCTTCTTCACGGGTAAAGCTTTTCGTCACTCGAATGCCGGAAATCGATTCGTTAAAATAGCCGGAAATAAGCGAGCTACGTGAACGAGCGGCTCGATACGACAGGCGAATATTGACCCGATAATAGTTGGTCGCGATCACCAAAACCGGCAGCACGATAAAGCTGATCAGGGCCAAACGCCAGTTGATATAGAGCATGACAACGATAATGCCAAACAGACTAAAAACTGAGCGAAAGAGACCGGTGACTGACCACGTAATAAAGTCGCGCAACATGGTGATGTCGCCCAGCAGGCGGCTCATCATCCGGCCGACGCTGTAGTTGTTGTGAAACGTTAGCGACAAGCTGTGCAAGTGGTTGTAGAGTCTGGCGCGTACATCAGCCACAACGTGGCCACCGACAATGCCCATAATTGAAATGCGATATTTGTTAGCCACTAGCTCGATCAGGGCCGACACGGCAAATATGATGACCCAATAGCGCAGGTCAGGCACCGACCCTTTGTCAATCCCCTCATCAAAGACTTTGCCGATAATCCAAGGCTGAGCCACCCCGACCACCGCAGAGATGATCATAAATACAACGGCCCAAATTACCTGGGTTCGATAGGGTTCTAGAAAGATACCGAGTCTAAAAAGCAGTTTGGGATCAACTTTTGTTAAATCATCTTCTTCTTCAGGGAGTAAATCGTTAATCCGCTGTTCGCGCCGTTTGCGCCATTGTGAAGCGGCTGAATCGTATATTGCGGTCATTTTTAGTTGCCTCCCATGCTTTTGAGTTCTTCTTGATCTTTTAGCTGTAAATCATACAGATGGCGATAAAGGCCATCTTGTAAAAGCAGTTCATCATGATGACCTCGTTCAACGATGGCACCGTCGTCTAATACCAAAATTTGATCGGCATTTTTAAGCGTTAGTAGCCTTTGAGCAATGACGAACGTTGTCCGGCCGACCATCAGCTCATTTAGCGCCTGCTGAATTAAGTACTCTGTTTCCGTGTCTACACTGCTCGTCGAGTCATCTAAAATCAAAATACGTGGGTCTGCCAGCAACGCCCTTGCGATCGCCACACGCTGTTTTTGCCCACCGGAGAGGGTGACACCTCGCTCGCCGACAATCGTTTGATACCCCAAAGGCATGTTTTCGATAAACTCATGTGCTCGCGCAGCACGTGCTGCACCCTCTAAATCATCCATCGAGGCGTTAGTGTCCCCATAAGCGATATTTTCAGCAATCGTGTCACTAAACAAGAAAGAATCTTGCAACACCATACCGATTTCAGAGCGCAGGCTTTTGAGCGTTAAATCTTTAATATCATCGCCGTCTAAGCGGATGGTTCCTTCAGTCGCATCGTAAAAGCGAGGGATGAGATTGGTTAAAGTTGATTTGCCAGAACCTGTTGGTCCAATGAGTGCTACTGTCTCACCCGGATTGGCTGTAAGTGAAACATTTTTGATGATTTTTGGCCCATCTTGATAACCAAAAGAGACGTTTTCGAATTCGATTTTCCCCACTATATTCTCTTTTTTAATAGCGTTTGGTGCGTCAGTAATAGTGTTATGAGTATCGACGATCTCAAAAATACGCTCAGCGGACGACACTGCTGTTGCGGATAGATTGACCAAAAACCCGACGCGCTGAACCGGTCCATTCAGTAACAGCAGATATGAGATCATGGCAAATAGCGTGCCGGTGGTAATCTCCCCTTCAATCACCATTGGGCCACCGTACCATAGGGTCAAAACGATTGAAACCGCGAGCAAAAAGCCCATTGTCGGCCAATTGTTTGACCAGGTCATAATCATTTCGATACGCCGTTTGACCCAAACGGCGTTTTCTTTGTCAAAACGACCCCGCTCGTACTCTTCTCTTGAAAACACCTTGACGAGCTGAATCCCGGTCAGTGTTTCTTGCATCGTTGTTGAGATGACGGCCAATTGTTCTTGGATCGCTTTAAAAATGCCACGAACTTTCCGGCCGAAGAGAATCGCAACAATGATCAGGACAACAAGCGGGCCAAATGATACCGCCATCAGAAATGGGCTTTCGAACCACATCGCGATAACGACCCCGACAACCAGTAGAAAAATGCGGGAAAGTTCAATTAAGCCGATGCCGATAAAGCGTTGGGTTTCGCTGATGTCGGCCGTGGCCCGACTCATCAAATCACCAGAATGGGTTACATCGTGAAATGAAAAAGGGAGCTTTTGTACCGACCAGTAGAACTCATTGCGTAACTCATAGGCAACGCTGTGTGTCAAATACTCTTGATAATAAAGTTGGGCATACATCGCTGCACCCCGGCCGCAGCCAACAAGTAACAACAGTCCGGCCGTGCGCACAAGGGCTTCGATCCGCCCTTCAGCCACAGCGTTGTCAATTGCACTGCTGATCAGTTGGGGGATAAAAAGATTGAAGACAACAGCTCCAAGCATCCCCAAAATTGCTAGAAAAAACTCTTTCTTGTGGGGTCTCAAGTAGGCGAAGAGTCGTCTGTAGGTAACTGTACGGTTTTGCATATAACCTCTTTTTTCTAGATAACTTCTGAAGCTATCTAAAAAGCTCGATAAAAACGCAAATCAGATGATGTGATAGCAGGTGATAAGCGAGGAGTGCTCTATTTATTGAATGTAGGCTTATCGTGGCACAAAATTTGGTGAGCCTGTAATTTTACCCTGTTTGGTGAAGGTTCGTATCAGAATTTCACCAGAATTTATTCAATTCATCTTAAATTAAATCTAGTAGTTTGCTACATACTCAGCAGTTTGATGAGTATGGCTGCATAAAAGTTAAAACAAAATCGCGCTTTTCATGCTTTTAATAGGAAGTCGCTCTTGTATTTGTGGTGGCTAGAGTTGGAAAAGTTCGTAAAGTGATAAGAAAAAAGGTTTTTTGATAAGGTAATTTTTTCCAAACCCTATACACTTTTTTCACGTTTATATTCTTTTAAACGACTATTAGCGATGTTTCATTCGCTTGATACCACCTCAGATCCGGATTCGGGATAAACATCCCCCTACCATTTAGTCAGGAAGTCTGTTTGCGACGATGACAGGAATGTCCAACTCGCGCTGGCAGTAGCCGCTACAGTAAGATGGGAATCGTTATTAATCTCGAGGGCAAGCCTACTTTTTTCAATTTCTTAACCTGCCGTCCAAAAAACCCACAAATATTAGTTGGGAACTATTACCGACTCTCAATCTATGTTTACTGCCAAAAAAACAAATACAAGGCACAGTTTAGAATTCAAAAATACAGTATTGGTTGCTACCGGCTTTGATCACGTCTGGTTAAACACAATATATGAAGCTGCCGATGTGTTTGAAGAAAATTTAAATCTTGTTGCATTGTCGAAAGATGTATTTTTGAATTGGCGAAACGGCTCCTATCAGAGTCCAAGTTTTTTGTTGAGTGAAATCATTGAGACTATAACCCCAAATCTACTTATCATTCCGGAAGGAAGGGGTTGCTTTATGCAACTTCTAGTCGACCCACGTGTACATTGCTTGATAGCTAGAACTGCCTCACAAAAGGGAAGAATCGCCATGACGGCTGATGCTACGTTAGCGTTATCTCGCCTCCCTTCCCGATTTCATATCTCATCATCACAATTACTCTTTCAAAGAAGTTTGGTGCCATTGGAAGTCGCGAAACAGCTATTTCTCAGCTAAAATTGTGCTGATGGATGTGATTTGCAAGTTCGATGGTTAGATATAAACATTGTATTAGCACTCGCATGGTCTATCTGCTAAAAGTCCTTGACACGCCCATTATCGCCTGCTAGAATTCCCTCTTGTTAGCACTCTCGTAGGTCAGAGTGCTAACGTCCAAATTAAGTTTTACAAACCACAAATTTTAAAAATGACACACCCTCGGTGAGGCTTCCCCTTGCACGTGAAGGCTGTGTCAAATGATTTAAAGGAGAGTTTCAAAATGAATCTGAAACCACTTGGAGACCGTCTGGTCATCGAACCTAAAGAAAAAGAAACAACAACTGCTTCAGGTCTGGTTTTACCAGACACCGCCTCTGAAAAACCGCAACAAGGTACCGTTCTCGCGGTTGGCCCTGGTGCGCGTGATGGCGATGGCAACCGAATTGCTATGGATGTAAGCGAAGGGGACACCGTTCTCTTTGCAAAGTATGCTGGCACCGAAGTTAAACTTGACAAGAGCAAAGTCCTGATCATGAAAGAATCGGACATCTTAGCCATTGTTGGCTAATCACGATTACAACTGTCAGATTTGCGAAGCTGCTCTTAAATGAATCGTGTTGAAAATGCACGCAGCTAGCTGTAGATCTGGAGTCGTAAATCGTAAATCATAGGAGATTTATTACGATGGCTAAACAAATTATCTTTTCTGAAGATGCTCGCCGCAAATTAAAGATCGGCATCGATACCCTTGCAAACGCTGTATCAACCACACTTGGACCAAAAGGTCGCAACGTGGCTCTCGACAAAAAATTTGGTGCACCAACCATTACCCATGACGGCGTAACAGTTGCAAAAGAAATTGAGTTAGAAGATCCATATGAAAATATGGGTGCTCAACTTCTAAAAGAAGCGGCTACCAAAACTAATGACATTGCTGGTGACGGTACAACAACCGCTACCGTTTTGGCACAGAACATTGTTAACGAAGGTCTGAAAAATGTGGCTGCTGGCGCAAATCCAATGTTGTTAAAACAAGGGATTGAAGTTGGAGTTGCTGCATTGGCAGCTCGTATTCGTGAAATGGCCGTAGTTATCGACAGCAAAGAAGAAATCGCTTCTGTTGCATCAATTTCTGCTCAAGACCGCAAAATCGGTGATTTGATCGCTGATGTTATGGACAAAGTCGGCCGTGATGGCGTCATCACCGTTGAAGAGTCACGCGGTTTAGAGTTCGAAACTGAATTTGTTGAAGGTATGCAATTTGACCGTGGCTACATGAGCCCTTATTTTGTGACCGATCAAGACAATATGGAAGCTGTTATCGAAGATGCTTATATCTTGATCCACGACAAGAAAATCAGCTCTGCGGCCGACATCGTGCCTATCATGGAGAAAGTTTTGCAAGCTGGCAGCCGTAACTTGGTTGTTATTGCTGAAGACATTGAAGGGGAAGCTTTGGCCACCCTGGTACTCAACAAGCTACGCGGCATGATTAACTCATTGGCTGTTAAAGCTCCTGGCTTTGGCGACCGCCGTAAAGCCATGTTGCAAGACATCGCTATTTTGACCGGCGCAACCGTTATCACCGAAGACATGGGCCGTAAACTTGAGTCAGCAGCTTTGGAAGACCTCGGCCGTGCTGTCAAAATCGTTGCCAGCAAAGATAACACCGTGATTGTTGATGGTTCTGGTGACAGCGACCAAATCAAAGGGCGCATCGAGCAGATCAAAATTGAAGTTGATAAATCAACCTCTGACTATGATCGTGAAAAATTGCAAGAGCGTTTGGCTAAACTTTCTGGTGGTGTTGCTATCATCCGTGTGGGTGCAGCTACCGAAGTTGAGCTAAAAGAAAAGAAACATCGTGTTGAAGATGCTCTAAGCGCAACCCGTGCAGCTGTAGAAGAAGGGATCGTTCCTGGTGGTGGTGTAGCCCTCATCAATGCACTTTCAGCCCTTGACAGTGTGGTTGTTGACGCAGGTGATCAAACCACAGGTATCACGATTCTACGCAATGCTTTAAAAGCACCAATGCGCAAAATCGCTGAAAACGCTGGCCAGAACGGTGACGTTATCATTCAAAATGTAGCTCGTGCAAACGCTGAAAACAACTCAACCAATATGGGTTATGATGTAATCAGTGGCGAATATCTTGACATGATCAAAGCTGGTATTATTGACCCAGCTAAAGTGACTCGTGGTGCGCTTGAGAATGCAGCTTCAATTGCTAGTATGATCTTGACGACTGAGGCACTTATCACTGACATTCCTGAAGCAGAACCAGCAATGCCAGCAATGCCACCTGGTGGTGGCGGCATGGGCTTCTAGTCTAGTTTGCCGTGAATCAGTAATCGGCCCAACAAGTTTGGCCGATTACTGTCATTACAAAAAATTAAGGGGCGGCACGAAAGTGTCGCCCCTTTTTTGTTGTCTGGTTTTTGATACACTAATATAGTCCTCAGTAATCAGCCAGCGGTTTTACCCACAAAGAGGTACCTCGTCAGCTTGGCCCGACCTTTGGAAAACACTGCTTAAAAACTTGTTAGAGACTTGCCGCTTGTTGTACTAGTTCTCTAATACACTGTGAGGAATAGCTAAAATACTATCAGCGAATGACCGCAGTTCACCGAAAGCACTGATTAGCTAAAAAAATATTATGGGAAAAGAACTGGTCAATAAAATACTACCTTTGCTTAAAAGAATTGAGTGGACGGATAGCACGCAGGTTACCCAATTTGGTTTACAAACATATGAGATGGGGATGGACTGGGTTGATCAATATGACGGAGATGTGAGCGTGCTACAGACTGCGATAAAAACATTTAGATCAAGCGATTCACAGCCCTATGCCTTTGCTGGTGTTGCATATCTCCTTGCTAACGTATCGAGAGAGGGGGATGGGAGCTATGATTTAAATGGATTAGATGAAGCGATGCAGTGGCTTAGTATGGCTCAAGACATCGAACCTGACCGGCCGCAGATCAACTTCATTGAGGCGCTGATATATCTGTTTAAGGGAGAGTTAGAGAATGCCCGTTTGGTCCTCAATTATTTATCAGATCAGGCTTCACACGTGTATCGATTCAATATTACTGAGGCGATGTGGTGTGAAAAGGTTGAGGATTATGAGGGGATGGATGAGTTCTACACAGAGGCTGAAAAAACGGCTGACACAGTGCCAAAAAAACTCCGTATTCAAAGTTTATTGGGTGATGCTTATATTAAGATTGAAAACTTTGAGAAGGCTTTAAAGCACTACAACCAAGCGATCTATTTTAATAGAGAGAATGATAAGTTGTGGCATAAAATGAGCCTGATCTACTGGAAACAACAAAACTATGAAGAATGTAAGCGTTGCAATGATATTGTGATGCGTTTAAAGCCAACAAAATCTGCTCAGCGTGTGCAAGAAGAGCTGAAGAAGAAGATGGGAAGCGGCTAAACCTCCTCTGTGTCTTGAATGCGCTAGTATTCGGCAAGCCGAATGTAGACCTGCCAAATACTAGTTACACATTGATTTATTTAAGCGGTTTTAGATCATCTAAAATCCAAGGGAGCAATTCTGCTACAGTTGGATGGGTGAGCACTGTTCGACGGAAGAGCTTATATGAAGCTTTTGCCATCATAAAAGGGGCAAAGATATTGATAATTTCGTCTCCCCCTATCCCTAAAATCGTCACCCCTAAAAATTCCTCGGTATCTGCATCTACAAAGATTTTGATGAGGCCATCTGTTTCATCCTTCTCTCGTGCGCGAGAGATGCGTGACATTTTACGGGTCGCCATCAAAATATTTTTGTCGCTGGCGCGTGCTTCTTTTTCGTTCATGCCGATCCGGCCGAGGGGTGGGTCAATAAACATCGAATAGATTAGGTTACGGTCTGATAGCTTACGATCTCCACTGCCTGTGTAGAAGTCGTAGAATATTTCACCATCATTCACTGACGTGTGAGTAAACGCTCCTTGTCCATTGATGTCACCAACAGCGAAGATATGAGGGACATTGGTCTGCATTGTGTCGTTAACAGTAATGTAACCCTGCCCGTTTGCTTCTACGCCGGCCGCCTCTAAGTTCAATTTGTCGCTATTAGGTAGCCGGCCGACTGCGATCAAAAGATGTGACCCTTGTACAGACTTCATCGTGCCACCTTGCTCGTAAAATACTTCAATACTTTCCGATGCATGTTGGACCAGTTTTTTAACAAAGCTACCTGTAATAATTTTAATACCGTCTTTTTCAAGGATCGTTTGAGCCGCCTGGGCGATGTCCGCATCTTCGCGCCCCATCAATTGCGGGCCGCCTTCGATAATCGTGACCTCACTCCCAAAACGGCGATATGCTTGGCCAAACTCCATACCGATATAACTTCCCCCGATAATAAGCAGCTTTTTCGGCAGCTCCTCTAAATCAAGCAGCCCTTGATTATCGATCCAATCAACCGAGTCTAGCCCCTCGAAGGGGAAGGTGCGTGATCGGGTCCCTGTATGAATAACAATCGTCTCGCCATAAATCACTTCATCGCCAACTTGAACCGTATGCTCGTTGATGAATGATGCGTATTCAGCATAGAAATCAACATTCTCCATGCCGCGCAACCATCCTTCTAAGCCACTACTGCCATTGTTACGGATCGTATTCATGCGTTCACGGATCTTGTCAAAATTGATTGAGAAGTCGCCGGTTTCAACACCAAAGTCTGGCCCACGGCGAGCCATATGGGCTGCGCGTGCGCTTGCGACGAGTGTCTTCGTTGGGGTACAGCCATAATTGACACAAGAGCCGCCCACCCGGCCGCCCTCGATTAATGCAATGCTTTTGCCCGCGCTATTTAATCTTGGAATAGTAGAACCGGTTGCTTGTCCTGTTCCAATCCAAATAAGGTCATATTTTTTCATATTATTATTTCTCCTACAAATTGATGCTACTTTATCTTCTTTGACGCAAGGGCACTCAAAAGTTTTACGAAACCTAAAATCCTGGGTCGAAGGCCCCTTCTTTTCAAACGTTGATCCAATATAGTTGTAAGGTTTTTTGAGTAAGGCCAACCTCGAAAAATAATTATCTAGCAAACTAGCTCAGGGGAATTGGCTGTGTCAATCAAGTTGACTAGGTGAGGCGATTTTGTTGATGCCATTGCATGTTTTATTTTCGGAAATCGCTTAAGGATATAAAAGTATGAATATAGAATCGGTTTTTTCGATTAGCAATCTAATGGTTATGCCATTTTGGGCATTGATGATCATTTTACCATTTTGGTCTTGGACAGAGCGGATTATGAAAACATATTGGCCCATGGTCCCTCCGGCTGTTTTGTATATGATCCTGATTTTCTCTGGGGTTGGAGCTGGCAGCGTGTTAGGTGATTTAATGAATCCAACAGCCCAAGTCGTCGCAGGTTTGTTGGGTAACCCAATTGGGGCGACTACAGGTTGGGCACATTTTTTAGCGTTTGATCTGTTTGTTGGCCGTTGGATCTACCTTGAAGCCCGGAAATCAGGTGTGCAATGGTGGATCAGCAGTCCAATTATTTTTGCCACACTTATGCTGGGGCCAATTGGGTTTTTGCTCTGGTTTGCGTTGCGCACGTTTCGGCCGATTAATGACATCACCACGCAAGCATCAGTTTAACGGTCATGAGCTTGAATAAGGTTCCAGTTAATTGGAAAGTAGTTCCACTTATGACTTGAATTCAAGATTGACTAAAGTTGCTCAACCTCTGCATTTTCACCAGAAGTGTCATAGACAAAAAAATCAACGTGTGGAAACTCTTTAGCCAGACCTTTCTTAAGGAATTCGCGCATAGTTGCTAGATTTCGCAAGTCATCATCTGAGAAGCCAAATGCGATATTCTTTGTTTCGGCCGGAAGATTTTCTGACAACTTAAGCGTCTGTTGTACAAACCGGCGAACCGCAAACGTTTTGGCATTTTCAGGATTATGAGCTTGCGCATCGGCCGCATCGATTTCCAAAGCAGAATGATCTTCAAGCACCTTCAGGAAACTGGGTGACGAAACACCCACGTATCCATTCAGGTCTAAGTACCTAGACAAACAAGCCTCTTTTGGTATATCCAGTTCCGCAAGCCGGTTGAATGTTTGGATGTTTTCTAACATCTCCTCACGTTCCTCATCTGAAAAAACTTCCTCAATAAACAACTCAACCCCTCTACGAATCGTTTCTGAACTGTGACCGCGTGCCGTTACAATGCAAAAGAGGCGTGCTTTTCTAAGGGCACGTTTAAATGCTAGAAAGCTGGGGGCAAACTCTTTTGTTGCAAGTGCTTTGCGGATATCTGCTACGAAGTCACCTGTGCCATCCCGAAAACCGGCAAATGCCTTATCAGGATCATCGTCTAGCAGTTGATATGATTTGTCATGGCGGATTTCTGCATAATCCTTTGTAGCCACATCAACCGGCTTGCCATCTTTCTGTAAATGGATGAGTGTAGGCATGAATAAAATATTGTCATCCCAATCGAGTACATAATATTTGAGATCTAATACTGACATAGCAACACCTCACGTCTAAAGAGCTTACAAATGACTCGGTTAAAAAGCGATTACTGGCCGGTGATCATAAACGGCCGAATGCGGCCCCCTTGTGCCACCATCTGCTTATTGCCGTCTAACACGACAAAAAGCGTGGGGATAAAACCCTCAAATTGTCCTGTTAATGACCCGAGAGAGCTTGAGTACACAGGCCAGAAATCAGGAACCTGCACGCCACTTGCTTGTGCTAAAACCGTAGCGAGCACGGCCGACTCCGCAGAATTAGGCCGTGGGGGTATACCGGCCAATTGCTTTTCAGCAATAGATTTGAGCATCAGCAAGTCGCTTTCAAGAGCCACCAAACGGGTCGCATTTAACTCATCCAACATGTTTTTTGCCACCAACCCATCGGCCAGAATGCGTGTTTGCGCCGCTAAATTTGCATATAAATCGGGCCGAGGTTCTATATACACAAACTGGTTTTGATTGCGGTTTTGATCGGTCGAAACACGGCCGGCTTGAGTTGGGTTGCTCATATACGGCATGCTTGAAAGCAAAAACCCCATTTCCCACTGAGCCAAAGGGCTCCATTCGGCCGCGTGCATATATGCTGGATAGTTTGCTGGAGCGGGCTGGGCCAATAACTGAATTGCGACCAAGGCGTCTTGTTGCCAAGTGGCGGGCCAGCGGCCAGGTTCAGCAAATTGAGCTTGCAAGCCTATCATTTGCTGTTCCCAACCTGCATACCCAGCTTCACCGTCGGCCATAAGCTGATCAAGCGCAAGTGATGAGCCAAAAGCGGCCGCTATGTCGATCAAACGGGGGGTGCCGCGCACCACACCGGCCACTTCACGCCGGGCGGTGGCTGGCGCATTCTCAGGCGTTTCGTGTACACCCACTCGGTTAAATATCAGCTGTTCAAAGATTTGGGCATGAGTTGACTGTTGAAATCCAAAAAGAGTAAAGCGTGCGTTTTCAAATTGAGCCACCGACTGTATAAAATCATCCCTTCTGGCCCCTGTTTTGTACAATGCCAACCATTCTTCAATGTGGGGCCCCTCTGTCCCGTTTTGATAGCGGTGTCGGGCATGCTGTTCTCGCCAAGCAGGCACGGTGTCGGCCGACCAAATATCAAGCAGTAGTTCAATTTGCTTGCCGGTCAGTCTCTGTTCGGCCGGGGAGGCTTGTGGGTCAATGGTAAGCGAACTGAGCAGAAACCAGACATACACCCTCGCCGCAGACAAAGGATCCTGCCGAATAGTGTCGTAGCGTACGCGTCTCCCCAAAAGCGGCGATTCAAATTCCCCCTCACTTTCAAATAACGGCAGCTCTAAGCTCATTTCGGCCGCAACTTCTGGTTCGATGGGCCAATTCTCATCGTAAAATTTTCCAGCCATATTAAAGATGGCTAGATTTTTACGCGCCGCCTGCACCGTAAGTGGGTCATTGGTTATCGCAAGCTGGTTTTTACTTTCACTGATTAGACCGGTTATCAAGTCATAAGATTGTCTTTGGCTAAATGTACGGGCTGCATTATTTAAAACCTCTTGTTGAATCGCAAAGGTGTGTAACAGAACCATGTCAACGGTCAACATATGAGGAACGCCGTTTGCATATACATCTGCGGCCGTGCCTTTGTGATCTGGCCGCACAAGAAACCCATCATTCCCCAAACGCTCACGCTCCGTAGTGGTTAGCTCAAAGCGCTCAAGATCAGCGACAAGGGCAAGATTAGGTTTGTATAGTGGCACAACGGCCGGGATGAGCACGGGCGCAAGGTCAGCCGTGCCAAATGGCTCATAGCGTGTGACTGGCAACGGGGTTGCGCCGCCAGCCAGCGCCCCGGCCGGAACAGGCTCTTTTGCTGGGACTTTTGCTGGGATGGGTTGAGACGTAATTGTGGCTTGTAGGGTAGCCGCAGATGTTGGAATAGATGTTGGGTCGAAAACGCCTGATAGTTGACAAGCAAAAACAAACGGAAGAAGACAAATAAACAGATGCTTTTTCATTTTATGTAGCTCTTGAGGAGTAGTGAATAAGCCTCAAAAAAATGCTCATTAAGGGGGTAGCATTCGGCCGAACTGACGGCCGCCCAGCAAGTGCATGTGCAAATGGAAGACTTCTTGACGGCCGTGTTTGTTGCAATTGATAATCAACCGAAAACCATCTTCAGCGATCCCTTCTTGTTGCGCCAACCTTTTTGCAACAACCATCATCCGGCCCACAATCACCTCATCGTCTTCTTCGATGTCGTTGACCGTTGGAATGACTTTATTCGGCACGATGAGAATATGGACGGGGGCTTGGGGTGTAATGTCTCGAAAGGCGGTTACCAAATCGTCCTGGTAAACCATATCTGATGGAATTTCTTTGTTGATGATTTTTGAGAATATTGTGGACATAAGAATGTTTTAGGTAAAGAGTTTGAGATTGTAGTAGCGACTTTAGTCGCTTTAACCGGGAAAAAACGGCTTCAGCCGTTATTACAAACAAGTTTAAGCTACTTCTGACTGCGTTCTTTGAAATACGTATCAAGATCAGCAACAGGGTCAGCATCAAGGTGAAGACAAGCAGTAGCTAGCCACCGGCCGAGGTTGCGTGTGGCACTCTCGCTTTCGAACATTTGCCGTACAAATTTGTCGATTAGCCCTGCTGCTTTTTCAAAGGCGCTTGTTTTAAGCCCTCCTGCTGCTTCAAGAGCTAATAGCCGGAGCAACAGGGGCCAAGACGCTGAGTTGTTCAGGCGGCGTAGTTTGTGCAGTGCGCGGTTCACTTGTTTTGACTCATGAGGAACAAGTCCTCGAATCATATTGTAAAAGGTGGCCCATTTTTGCAATTCTTCGGTTAATGGGCGGGGATCAAATCCAGCTTGTCCGTAGGTCTTTTCAAAATGAAAAAAGGTGGATGAAAGAGGGATATATCGGCCGGCGGCCATTAAGAAATCGCGGAAAAAGACAGAGAACTCGCGTGAGTTGAGTTGTTCAGCATCATCTTCAAATAGCTTCTCAAGCGGCCGCCAATACGCATCATCAAAGCGATCTTGGTCAACGGTACGTGTTCCGGCCGACATCAGCATAAAATTACGGATTAGGTCCGCCTCGTTTAAATTCATGCCGGTTGAATTCAGGCTTTTGAAAATGCGGTATGGGTTCTCTTCATCAAGCGTGATATAGACAAAATCAAGCCCAATGCGTATCTGATCAAAAAAGACGCGTAACTCAGGCTCGGTTAGCTCGCCGTCGACTCCCAGTGTTTCAAGCTGTTGCAAAAACCAAATGAGTGCTTCGGTTAGCTTGTTTCGATCACGGCCCAATGATTTGTGCTCAATAATCGCTAAATATTCATCACGATCACGCTGCCTAGGGAAAACTCGGTAGTGCTCTTCCTCTTGTTTATATGGATGCATAAGCAGCGTGTCGTTGATTTCGGCCGCCAGTAAACCAAATCCGGCCGCACGAGCTGTGTTACGCAAAGCACATATTAAAATAGATAGAGTAATGAGACGCTGTTGCCCATCGATGACCTGATAGGTTGGCATCGAGTATTCCGGCCGACGGTCAGGTACAAAAACGAGAGCACCCATAAAATGAGTTTCGATATGCCCTCCCCCTGGATTTTGGCTACCATATTGTAGCTCCATGAGGTTGTCCCAGAGTTGGCTCCACTCTCGTTTTCCCCAAGAATAGTAGCGCTGAAAGATTGGAATAATATAACGATTTGGGGAGTTTAATATCCCTTGCAGATTGACATTATCGGCTTTCAAAATATTGTAGTTTGAGATTGGATAATAGCGCAGAGCCTTATCCATACCTTGTTAGAGAAAGATCACAGCTTTTTTTAATGTTATCACGCCTGGTTAATTTATCGGAATATTGTCTTTTTTATCTTTGGGGTAAGCATAAAAAGGGTACAATTGCCAATCAATTAAACTATTCCGGCCATTTGAGTCCAAGTGAAATCGCCTCAAAACCGGCTACTACCTATCCAATTAAAATGGACGATTACCTATTAAGAATTATTGCACAAGAGTCTGGCTTCCGGGCGTTGGTGCTTTTGACAACACAAATTACACGCGAAGCGTGCCGTCGGCAAAGAACAACGGCCGCTGCCATGCCTGTATTGGCCGATGGCATGACCGCCGCGGCTATGCTTGGATCATTGCTCAAAATGAAACAGCGGGTCGCGTTGCGCTTTGAAGGAGACGGTCCCGTAGGATTGATGATTACTGAATCAAGCAGCCACGGACTTGTACGGGGTTATATGGCTCATCCAGAAGCTGAACCAACGTCTGAAGGAAGCGACAGGGTCTCTTTGATGGGCAAAAAAGGGATCCTCAAAGTTGTAAAAGATATTGGACTTAAAAAGTTGATAGAAGGGGTTGTGGAACGTCAAGGGACCGCGGCCGAAGATTTGACTCATTTTCTCAATACATCTGAACAAACCCATTCATTTGTCTCTATCGCAACGGTTCCTACCGAGAACGGAATGGTTCAAATCTCTGGTGGTATCTTGATTCAAGCACTTCCGGGTCATCGTGAAGGGATTATTGAAAAACTAAGGAACCGGTTGCAAGAGCTTCCTCCGTTTGGCGATCTTTTACTACAAGAAGAGAAAGCAAACCCAGATACTGTGCTTGAAAAAATCGCGGATATTGTGTTTGAAGGGACAGATTCACAAACCTTAGAAAAAAAATGGCTCTTTTTCCACTGTGGTTGCAGTCGTGAACGGAGCGAAGATGCGTTAGTCACGCTTGGAAAAACTGACCTTTTGGCGTTGCTTCAAGAGCATGAAGAGGTTGTGACCGACTGCCATTTTTGCAATGAAAAATATGTGTTTACCCATGACAATATTCGTGAGCTCATTGAAAAAAT
>JBLIMP010000016.1:0-26353 GCA_047638855.1 Cellvibrionaceae bacterium
ACAAAAATGGCTCGCCCCGTAACCCAATATTGTTATTAACGGGGCGAGCCACACCTTTAGGTGTGACATAGCCCTTACAATCGGCCATTCACGACACCACCTGTACAGTTACAAATACAATATCTAATTAATTCGTTATCATGTGTGCTCTAGAGGTTTGGGATTGTCAATCCTCAAAATGCGCGCCAATAACAATTGCTTCTGCTTGATAAAAGGCTAAATGAAACAGTTAATAGGCGAAGTCATCAACAACTTCGAAATACAAGAAATCATAGGCGAAGGGAGCATGGGCATTGTTTACCGTGCTTATCATCCAGATTTGCAACGGTACACAGCGATCAAACTAATGCGTCCGGAAATGATCGACATTCCTGACTCCTATGAGCGTTTTCTACAAGAAGCACGTACCGCTGCACAGTTGCAACACAAAAACATAGTCAATGTTATCAATTTTGGTGCGATTCAAGGCAACTACTACTTGATGATGGAATACATTGAAGGGGCAAGCCTAAGAGAGCTGATTGAAGAAAATCCAGAAGGAATTCCGGTTGAGGATATTGCAGTTATTTTCTCTCAAATCACAGATGTACTCAGCTTCGCTCATGAGCAAGGCGTACTGCATCGAGATTTAAAACCCGATAATATTCTTTTAACTGATACCGATGACGAGTTAAGCCCTTATCAAGCCATGGTTGGTGATTTTGGTTTGGTTAAAATCGCTAATGGCGCTTTGGCGCATACGCTAAATGGGATGACACTGGGGACTCCGGCATATATGTCGCCAGAGCAATGTAAAGGAGAAGAAACAGATGAGCGTTCGGATATTTATTCGCTAGGCGCCACAATGTATGAAGCGGTTACAGGGTCACGGCCATACCCAATTCGCAATCTGTTTGACGCGGTTAAATTTCATACTAGCGGCAAGTTAATTCCTCCCAAAGTTCATAATCCAAATATACCTAACCGGCTTAACATTTTGATTCGCCAAATGTTGAACACCGACCCTGATAATAGACCTGCTTCGGCGGCCGAGGTCCGCACACGCTTGGCACGCTTCTTGCCGAATTATATGGAGAAGAGCGAATCTCAAATGGTCCAGCGAATCAAAGACGGGATGAAGCTGGTCGTGCCTGAATCGAGTGGAGGCAATGCTTTTGCTTCTATTCGAGAAGAAACGCTGAAGGAAGCCAGTCGGCCGATATCTCAATGCATTGTGGTTTCATACCAAGGACATATTGAAAGCATTCACCCTCCTCTTATTGTAGGAGAGCTTCTAACTATAGGGCGCAGCAATTCTGCAAATGTTGTCTTAGGTCAACAAGAACGCTATGTGTCAAAAACACATTGTGAAATCGAAGTTCTCAAAGATCGTGTGGTCGTACGAGATCTCAATAGTACAAACGGAACCTTCTTAGGAGATGATCGTCTAGCTTCCTCAATTTCTTATGATTGGGAGCTTGATGTTGACATTAACTTAGGTGGATATAAGCTTTCCTTACGTCAGTTAAACGAAGGGGCAGACGTAAAGTCAGAGGAGACCCCCGAAGAAGAAAAAGAAGAAGAAGAAGAAGACACCGTTATCCAAGGCCTTTATTCCCTCAAGTGCGCTGAGGCGGAGCCGCACTTTGTCGCATTGCACAAACACGCAATTATTATTGGCCGCTTGCCAAAATGCCACATGATCTTGCCCAGCGGCAGGGTGTCAAAAAATCATGCTGCAATTGAATTAAATGGAAAAGATGTTTTTGTCACTGATCTCAACAGCACAAATGGCTCAACACTTGATGGCCAAAGGCTGCCACCAGGCGAAAAGGTGTTATGGGATCAAAGTATCTCGTTATATATTGCTGATTTTGAAATCACCTTGGTTAAAGGGGATTAAGCACGCCATTGAACTTATTGCAGCGAGGTTAGATTTGAAGCAAACAAAAAGGGGCTGATCAATTTTGGTTGATCAGCCCCTTTTTTATTTTCTATAACATTAGGTGACGTAAATAAATGCGGGTGTAGTTAGTCCAAGTATTTGATCTTCACAATTTGAAACGAGATGGAGCCATTTGGGGCCTTAATCTGAACCGTTTCTCCTTTCTTCTTTCCCAAAAGCTCTAGCCCTAATGGACTTTCGTTAGAAATACGCCCATCAACTGGATCAGCCTCGGCTGCACCCACTAAATGATAGGTTTCTTTCTCATCAAAACCTTCTTCAACAATTGTCACATATGCACCGATAGATACACGACTTTTAACTACCTTAGAGTCATTAATCAAACTGTAATTGCTAAGAATCAGTTCAAGTTTCTCTATGCGCCCTTCAAGAAAAGCTTGATCATTGCGAGCCGCTTCAAGTTCAGCATTATCTATAAAGTCGTCGTCTGGACCATCTTCAAGCGCTTGAGACAAACGTTCTGCTAAACGTTCACGGCCAGCCGTTTTTAATTCTTTAAGCTCTTCAGACAAACGTCCTAGACCTTCGTCGGTTAACATGTAGGGTTTAGCTACCATTTTGACTTCCACCTCTGACTATAAAAACTAAAACGCCAAAAACTGACGCAAGTTTAGATAATTCACATTGAGTAATAAAGGGATATATGTAAGCTCGTAACAGGTTGAATCGCAATCTGTTAAAAAATAATTTATACACTATTAAAAGATACTCCAAATGTTCAAAGTTTAAAAAATCGGTTATTAAACCGACTCGCTTGTTTGAGAAAAACACGAGCACTTGACCACTTTAAATCTCCTCAATTGACAATAAATCAACTGAGGGCGGGCATTATAACAAAAAAAATCAGATTTCAAAATTTCTCATTCTCGTTCTTACCTTATAGATTATTCCGAGAATTTACTTTGCCTTATATACGTCTATACAACCCTTCTGCATCAGGGTAACATCAGTTTTATCAGCTTAATTTACGAATCACAAGCATAATCAATACGCTATCACTACTATTTCACACATGACTTATTTTCGATTTCTACAGATTTTTCTAGTTAGTCCATTAATACTTTTTAGCGTTTTATGTCTGATCCAATATAGATCTGAAATAATCACCCCTATCGCATTTAAAACTTGGAGACTGGCTTCGATAACACTTACCTTGGTTGGCATCGCGGTTGTCTGGACAACACCATGGGACAATTACTTGGTCATGACTGCTGTTTGGTGGTATGACCCCAGCTTGGTGAGTGGATTTGTTATCGGGTATGTTCCGATTGAGGAGTATATTTTCTTTGTCCTACAGACCGTCTTAACCACACTGATCACTATCTTCTTAATGCGACATTGGCCTATTAGTATGGCTCCGGCCGGTTTTCGGCCGAATTCCTCCCTTAATAAATGGTCCACTATAATCATCGGGGCTCTTTGGCTTATCTCAACCTTATTTCTCTTATCTGGCTATCGTTCAACGACATATCTCACCCTTATTTTGTCGTGGGCACTTATTCCCATTTTTATTCAAACCCTGTTTGGTGCTGACATTTTATGGCATTACAAGCGCTTGCTATTTTGGGGCATTGTACCCATCACACTTTATTTATCAGCCGCCGACAGCCTTGCAATCTTCTTTGGCACCTGGACAATCAGCAAAGAACAAACATTAGGAATTTTGCTTGGTTCAATACTACCGCTTGAAGAATTCATATTTTTTCTTGTAACAAACACCTTAGTTGTATTTGGCATGACACTTCTATTGGCTCAAGAAAGTCATCATCGCGCAGCTGAATACCCATTGTTGAAAAGAATAACCTACACCAATAAAAATTGACCGTAGCCATTGAATATATCAATCCTTAAAAATAACCCGCTCATCAAACGCTTTTTTTTAAATTTACCTCTAATCACAAAAATACTTGTCGGGGTTTGGTTTGGAACGATGACGGCCGTGCCTATCGCTATTTGGAGTATTGGCGAGCAAACCATCCCAATGACTATGTTATTAGGGACATTGTGCCAAGCGGCCGTGGTTGTTTCTATACTCGTACCCGTTTGGGGATGGCCCCGCACCTTACTCAGTTTCCTAGCAGTCGGATTGATGGGTTGGCTAGCTGAATTCATTGGCACAGCAACAGGATTGCCATTCGGCCACTACTTTTATACACCACTACTCCAGCCACAAATTGCCCGTGTACCGCTTTTGGTACCAATTGCGTGGTTTATACTGCTTCCGGCCTGCTGGCGGCTGGCTGAAATGATATACGGCCATGATGGCAAGCGTTGGATCAAGGCATCTATTGCGGCCTTTGGCATGCTAACTTGGGACCTACTGCTCGACCCTCAAATGGTAAAATGGGGATTCTGGGTATGGGAAAATATCCCTGACATTTCATGGTTTGGCATCCCATTTCTAAACTATTTTGGCTGGTTCATCGTCTCATTCCTAATGACCTTCATCCTAAATCCACCTTCTCTAGAAAATAGTGGTAGCGCTTTATGGCTTGTCTTTGCAATCACTTGGTTCCTTGAAACCTTTGGATTGCTTTTCTTTTGGGGTTTGCCAGGTCCAGCCATCGGTGGTGGCCTTATCATGGGTGGTCTCATGGCTTGGGCGCTGTGGAACTTAATGAAGAAAGATCGTACCAATTCCTATGATTAACACAGCAATGCCCCATTGTTTTCGCCCTAATCTTTTAAAGTTATAGCTCAGCTTCTATAGCTATTTCCCTTTGTGACTATCTCTATGAATACCCTTAACCCTCGCCACCAATCAGATTACCGCTGGATCATGATTACCCTTGCAGTCGCCACTGTTATATTCGTCCTTGCCATCCCGACCATCTCACTTTCGGTCCTTTTTGCAGAAATTTCTACTGACCTTGATATGTCGCTGGTTCAGGTTGGTCTGGTTTGGGGAATTAGCTCGTTCACCGGTATGTTTATCGGTTTAGCAGGTGGCATTCTAGGTGACCGTTTTGGTACACGACGCCTATTAACCATTGCATGTATCGGCGTAGGAATTCTGGGGGCTGGCCGAGGCATAGCAACCGACTTCACCAGTTTTATTGTTATTAGCTTTTTCATGGGGCTATTTGCGCCACTTATCGGGGTAAATTTACACAATGTAGCGGGACAGTGGTTTTCGCCGAAGCAACTAGGTTTGGCAAACGGCATACTCTCGTCAGGCTTTGCGGCCGGATTTCTGCTGGGATCGCTGTTAGCTGCCAGCACCTTTTCACCCTTAGTAGGCGGATGGCGTCCACTCATGTTTGTTTATGGTGGTGTCGCACTTATTCTAGCCCTTGCGTGGTGGGTGTTGCATCCGGCTGATCCGGGGAAGAATGAAACGGCCTCTTCCCACAACTCATTTAGAGAAGGCTTACCCAAAGTCTTGAGGATTCGCACCGTTTGGCTTATTGGGGTGGGAAAAATCGGGCTGTGGGGCTGTGTCCGTGGCTTCACTGGCTATTTGCCCCTTTATTTACGAGGCATCGGCTGGAACCCTACTGCGGCCGATCAAGCACTGGCTGCTTTTTTTATTGTTAGTTTATTAGGTGCCATCCCGATCCCAGCTCTTTCAGACCGTTTGGGTGTTCGCAAACCATTTCTGATCGGGGCAGCTTTAATGATGGGATTAGGCTCAATCATGACCGGTTTTGTAACCGGCGGGCTAATTTTCCTGGCTGCCATGATGGCCGGAGTGATGTTTGATGCATTTATGGGATTGTCGATCACGGCTGTAAGCGAGATCAAAGAGCTGGGTGGAGCACTGACAGGGACAGCCGTCGGTGTTATATTTTTTCTTTCAGATATTGGCGGAACCATCGCTCCACCGTTAGGAAATGCTCTGGCCCAAATCTCCCCAGAGCTACCTTTCTTTTTATGGGGTGGCATGGTGATACTGGGCAGCGCCGCTTTCTACGCTATTAAAGAACCTACACCACGATAATCATAAACGGCTTGTTTCGCTAGAATATAAGCTTGATCTACCCAAACCTAACTGGCAGGCACAAAACAACATGTAGATGACACATTATTTTGTGCCTGCCAGTTTAAATCTACGCCTCTCGCATTTCAATTAACTTTTCTAACCGATCTACATACCCCGCCAACGTCCTAAATGCCGTCTCCACTGGCTCTGGCTGTGTCATGTCAACTCCTGCAATCGCCAGAGCCTCCATTGGGTACACCGACCCGCCCGCTTTCAAAAAGTTCAGGAAATCTTCGGCCGCATTGGGCGTGCCAGACAAGATTCGTTCAGCCAAGGCATGTGCCCCAGCAATCCCGGTTGCATATTGATATACATAAAAGCGCGAATAAAGGTGCGTATGGAACTGTGCCCACGTAATCCCAATGCGATCACGGTCGATCACAACCTCATCACCATATCCTTCAGCGTACAGGTCGGCCGTCAAATTGATCAAAACATCGGCCGTTAACGCTTGTCCCGCCTCTATGCGTTCATGCATGGCCATTTCTAAACGGGCCAACGTTGGCATGATAAAAAAGTAGCGATGAAAATTGGCCATCGCTTCTTCAATGATAGCAATCTGAAACTCAGGATCATCATGCTTACTAAGCAAGTCAGCCCGTACCATCGCTTGATTAAAGTTTGATGCGGTTTCAGCCACAAACATCCCATAACGTGCAGATGACGATATTTCATTGTTTTCCCACGTCAGATACGAATGCATTGAATGGCCCAGCTCATGCGCCAACGTACTCATTCCAAACAGATCATCGGTATAGCTCATCATAATGAACGGTTTTGTCCCTCTCTGCCCAGATGAAAACGCCCCCATCCGCTTGCCTTGATTTGGATAGACATCGACCCAACGGTTTTCTAAACAGCCGGTTCGCATTGTGTTTACGTACTCACTCCCTAGCGGGAGCATCCCTTCGGAAATCATCTGTACTGATTCTTCATAGGTCACTTTGGGAGGATTTTGTGATAAGCCTGCATGCAGATCATATTCATGTAATTCATCTACTCCCAACGCTTTGCGCCTAATCGCCCAGTAGCGGTGCCATGTTGGCAAATTGGCTTTAAACGTATTGATTAGGTTATGAAAAACATCGTGCGGAATAAAGCTACCGGTAAGAGCCATGTCTAATCCGCTTTCATACCCTCGAATTCTAGCCTCTGCAACGTTTCGTTTGATTCCGGCCGATAATGCATTCGCCATGGTACTTTTATAGGCGAGATGGGCATCTGCATAGCTCAAGTAACCGCTTTTCCGCACCTCTCTGTCTTTGTCAGCCAAAACTGCTCGAATCGTCCCTTGCGCAACATCATGCTTGGTCCCATCTGCCCCAATTGCTGGGTCAAACTTTAGGTCAGCATTTGCCAACACACTGTGGGTGCTGGTCATGGTTGAAAACACATCGTTTAACGACCCTAAAACTTGTTCAACTTCGGCCGATCGAATATAAGGGGCTTTTTTCTGCAAACGATCAAAATAGTGTGTGTATGGGGCTAATCGTGTTTCTTGAATGGTCCACACTTGCAGCATTTCGGCCGGAATCGCAACAATCTCCGGCTCGGCAAAGGCGATAGCAGCCGAAACACGGCCACCCACCCCTATCGCCCTGTCACGATAGCCTAACGCCTCTGTGTCAGTTGTATCTGCGTTTGATGGCAAATAACCCCATACAAACACCTTTCCCACCATCGATCCCAATCGCTCGCGTAACACGAGAAAGTTGGCCAAAGTCTCAGCTGAATCGGCTAAAGTTCCTCGATACGTCGTTGCCTCATCACATAATGCAAAAGCTGCTTTAATTCCAGCTTCCCACTCTTCAGCATTTAAAAAAATGCTTTCTAAGTCCCATTTATACTGTTCCGCTATTTCGTTTCGTTTTTTTAAGTGCATATTCTTCTCAATTATTAGTCAGAAATATCAGTCTACATTCAAACCGCTCGCTCTAAACCCATTACTGACTTCTAGATCTTATTCTCTATATTCTATTTACTACATCAACCAACCATTCGCCGTTGCTACGCCCGTAAGGAAATCGAGCGCGGCCGTCGAGCATGTTTAGAGCCACCTGCCGAACCTCATCTTCGGCCGATGGGTGGATCATGACCATAGAAGCGATCTCGTAAACAAATTCATTGTTATGGCGCAAGGGTGGCACTTGGGCCAATCCGATAATCGCCCGCAACATAAGCTGAATCGCATGGATCTGGTTTGCCAACTCTAATGCCTGTTGGAATTCGGCCGATGCTTCTACCGATCGCTTATCTTTTAACAAAGACTCACCTAATTGAATGAGTGCTTGACACATACCCACCTTGAATCCCAATTGGTCATACGTTTCAATAGCTACTAAAAAGTACCGTTCAGCCCCCAGATAGTCACCTGCATGGTAAGCAATCTCACCATGAATTTGATAAAACAAGGCCAGTCCCCAAGCTTGCCCCATGTTGCGCAAAATTTTCTCAGAAGCTTCTAGTACTTTCAAAGCTTCATCGTAATAGCCGGTTCGGCCGTAGATCGTCCCTAAATTATTCAGTGTCGACGACTCAAAAACCGGATTGCTCTGATTAGACTCAAGCGATAAATTCTCTTGCAGAAGGGCCAATGCCGTTTCGTGATCGCCTTGAATCGAGTAAATGTTTGATAGAAAATTGTGGGCCATCGGAATCTCTAGATCATTGTTGATTTTGCGTGAGATTTTGACCGCCTTTGTGAGCGAACCGTATGCTTCAATGCCTAAGTTAAGCCGCATCTGCATCAATCCTAGCCGATTCAATAAACGTATTTGTGTCATAGAATCGGCCGGAACTGCCGCCAGAGCCTGTTCAAACTCTGTGATCCCTTCTTGAAAACGGCCGGACATATGGAAATAAAGCATGATCCCATCAGCTGCATTTTCAACTAGGTCTATGCGCTGTTGTTCAAGCGCCCAGTTCCACATCTGTCGTATATTCTCTAAGTCATCACCCACATCATTTAGCAAAGCCATGTGATCAAAACTGCCTAAGTCAGGCGCAATTTCAACCAATCGACGATTGTAGTATTCTGCATGTGCTTGGCTCACTTTTTGATATCCGGCCAGGTCTGCCACCAATCCTTCATAGCCATACTGGCGTAAAATCTGATGTAGGTCATACCGATTCCGGCCGATCAGACGCACCAATGACTTATCCAGCAAACGCCCCAACATCATCAAATTAGCACCCGCGATTTCCTCGGCCGCTTGGCGTGAAAAACCGCCACGAAAAATCGATAACCGTTGAAAAATAGCAGCATCGTCCGCTTTTAACGCCCCCACTGAATAGGCACACACCGCCCGCAGACTCCTGTGGCGTTCTGGCATATCGGCCCGGCCCGTTTCAAGCAGGTCCATACCATTGGCGATTTCGGCCGCAATTTCTGGTACCGTCAAAATCGTTGTCCATGAAGCTGCAAGCTCAAGAGCCAGTGGGAAACCGGCCACCATGTGGCAAATTTCATCAATCGCTATCTTATCGCTATCTGTTAAACGATAGTTGAGATTGGCGCGTTCGACACAGCTTATAAACAAATTGGCGGCATCTGAACTTTCGCGACCTGGCGCATCGCTATCGTGACTGACCAATCCGTCTAATGGAAACAGTTGCTCCCATTGCAAGTTCAAGCGTTCGCGTGAAGTGATCAGCACACTAACCTGTGGTGCAAGCCCCAACAGATCAGCCACCAAGCCGCTGCCTGGATCAATCAAAAGTTCAAAGTTATCGAGGATAAGCAGCAGGTTTTGTGTCTGCAAATAGCCGATAATTTGGCTTTTTGCATCTTGACTACCCGAAAGTTGCAGGTTTAGGGCCGATGTGAGTACCCCAGGCACCTCGGCAATTGAATTAAGTGCAGCGAGTGGCACATAAACGACCCCATTTTCAAAATGGTTGCTCTCTTCTAAGCGACGGCCGATCTCGGTTGCCAAACGCGTCTTACCAATCCCACCAGGGCCAACAAGCGTAACCATACGGCAATTTTGCTCAATTATTAGGTCACACACCGCCTCTAGCTCAGCCTTGCGCCCCATAAACGGAGTAGGTGCAAGTGGCAATGTCGATTTGATGATTTTTTTTGACTGTGGCTCTTGATTCGCAACCAAAGAGCTATCAAACAGTTGGGTTGCCATTAAATCATTAAAATAATGATTGATGAGAGGTTGCGGGGCGATGTAGCCGGCCGCATCTAAAAAGTCAAACAGCCATTCTTCATCCACATCCCCCCTCTCAATCATCACCTTAGCGATGGCTTCAATCTCCTCCCGCTCCTTGGGAATATGCCCCTTGCGCCAATACTCAATGGGAGAACCCCCATCCCGGCCGATCGCATACCCCACCTCGTCTTGTACGATTGAAATATTTTTATGCTCGCGCAAACGTATTTGATAAATTGCTTCCGTTAATAATTGTGCAAAACGATCCGCCGATTCAGCCATTTTTTCTCCTCATTTAATCTGGCGATTCTACTAGAGAAACAGGAAAAGGAAAAAGAGATGCAGACGGGAAATGCCTTGTAACAGGCTAAATAGATAGATTTTTACTAGTTGATTTTGATTGTGACAGAAATAGGCTTTTACCATCTGCAATTTGCAACTTGGTTTGTCGATTTCCTGCGTTACGCTAGAATCCAAAATTCGGTTATTTAGCTAGAGATAACCCTAAGATTAGATATGAAGCTATAAATGCGACCTATCTAATTTGTAATTTCGTTCAGCTAAAGTAGGGCAAATTGACGTTGTTCAATTTGTTATTTAAATAAATGAATATTGGAATACTTAACCCTGGAAACATGGGTGTCGCTGTCGCCCAAACAATGGTTAATAGCGGCAACAATGTCTATTGGATTTCGGCCGGTCGCAGTGACGCCACTCGCCAGCGGGCCGAAGCGGCCGGATTGATTGAAGTGAGCAGTGGTATCGATATGATCGCCACTTGCCAAGCCATTGTCTGCGTATGCCCACCCCATGCGGCCGTCGATGTAGCCGAAATGGTGATTGGCGCCGGTTTCAAAGGCATCTACGTTGATGCCAACGCTATCGCCCCACGCACCGCAAAACAGATCGGCGCCTTAATGCACACGGCCGGAGTCGATTTTGTCGATGGGGGCATTATCGGTGGCCCCCCCACAAAGCCAGCCACTACATGGCTGTATCTGTCAGGTCCAAAAGCTTCAACGGTTGAAAACTGGTTCGCAGCTGGACCTCTTGAAACAGAACTGCTCAACGATCAAATCGGGGCCGCATCTGGCATAAAGATGTGTTTTGCCGCCAGCACAAAAGCGTATAACGCCTTGCTTACGGCCGTGATGGGTGCTGCTGAGGGGCTTGGAGTCCGCAATTCGCTTGAAAATCAGTGGGACCGCTACACACCAGGATTCTCTGAACAGAAAAAAGCAGGCGTAACGAGCGTCGCTTACAATAAGGCTTGGCGTTTCACCGGAGAAATGGAAGAGATGGTAAAAACGTGGGAAGACTTAAACATCCCAAACGGTTTTTTCGAAGCATCGGCCGAAGTCTACCAACGCATCGGCCATCTGCGTGAGTCGGCCGGAGAACAAACAATCGAAGAAGTTCTAAAACAAGTCCAGGGCCAAGCTTAAACAATATAAGCCAGCTCAGTATCGATCTCTAGAATCAAACTATGTCTAACTTTCACACATTCAAACTTGGAAATTTCACTTGTACATCACTCCTCGATTTTGCCAAAGATCGCACACCACGCGCCACATTTCCCCAAATCGACCCAGTTGAACTGCAAAAAGAGATCGATTTGGGCAGTTATGATCTGCAACTAGACACGCCGATGCCATTGCACGGCACCGTGCTGTTTGTAGATACCGGCTCACAGAAAATTCTAATCGATGCAGGCTTACCAACGGCCGGAGGTGGCCAAATGATCACCGGCCTAAAAGAGATCGGCCTGTCGCCCGATAACATCGATATGGTGATTGTTACCCATGGGGATGGAGATCATATCGGCGGTTTGGCCAATTACACGCAAGCCAAAATCGTGATGCCAGCCCATTCCCATCAGCTTTGGACACAAGACACGGCCGGGATGGTCGAGGATTTTGTCATGCTTTTTCGCGAAAGTGGCACGGCCGAAGAACTGAGCGGAATGGCGGCCGGACGAGCTGAATATGTCAATGTGCTTGAAGCTATAAAGAATCGTATTGTGCTCATTGAGCCGGGCGAAGCGATCATTCCCGGTATCACATTTATGCACGCACCTGGCCATCGGCGGGACCATACAGCTGTTGAAATTCGGTCAGGGGACAGTGTGTTACTGCATGTCGCTGATGCGTGGCGTCACCCGCTTCAACTCAAACGTCACGACTTTTACTGCCTGTTTGACTCCTATCCAGACATACTGGCAGATAGCATGGTCATGCTACTTGATCATGCGGCTGAAACCGGAGCACTTGTCTTTGGTGCGCATTTCAACTTCCCGGCCGTCATCAAAATTGCAAAAGATGCATATGGCTATCATTGGATAGACTTATAAAATTTGGAGTGAGAAGCGAGTAGCGGGGAGCGACACCATTTCGTCATGGTGTCGCTCCCCGCTACTCGCTCCTTAATTACTTTATCAACAAACATCTCACCATTTTTAAAGAAGTCGTGCGCCTTGCATGGCCCGTGATATTAACCAACCTACTTCAAACCCTTGTTAGCATCGTCGATACACTCATGGTCGGCCGGCTTGGCCCCATCGCAATTGCGGCCGTTGGCATGAGCAACGCCTTTCGCCTGCTTGTACTCGTCGCCCTTTTGGCCGTATCGGCCGGTGGCATGAGCCTCATCTCACAAGCCCGTGGTGCGCGCGATCCCGTCCGTATGAGCTTCGTCGTACGTCAGGCGATCATTTCCGGCATCCTTATTTCTATCCCACTTGCATTCATCGGTTACTTTGGTGCACGGCCGATTTTGTCACTTGTTAATGCAAGCGGTGATCCACAGGCAACGGAACTGGGTATCAGCTATCTTCAGCTCCTCTTTTTAGGCACCCCGTTTCTTGTTTTAAACCTAATCATTAACCGTATCATGCAAGGGGCCGGAGACACATTAACACCGCTTGTGTTAACCGGTAGCCTCAACATTCTCAATATTATTTTCAACTACATTTTTATTTTCGGGCTGGGTCCTATCCCCGCTTATGGGTTAGATGGGGCCGCAATTGGGACGGTTATTTCTCGTTTCATGGCGGTTTTCATAGCGATCTTTATTATCAGGTCCGGCCGAAACTTGATCAAATTTAGGGCCACTAAAGAGCCGGTCAGTTGGTGGCCCGATTGGAAAATAATCTGGGATGTTTTAGCCATTGGGATTCCATCTGGTTTACAAGGCATTATCCGCAACGGGGCAAGGTTGCTGACCATTGGCATTGTTACCTCAACCGAAATTGGATCGTTGGGTGCGGCCGCCCTCGCCATTGGGGTCCAAGTTGAATCTTTGGGTGTTTTACCAGTGTTGGGGATCAATGTCGCATCAACAAGTTTAGTCGGCCGGGCGTTGGGCAAATGGCAGGTGGAAGAAGCACGCGAACGAGGCAATATCGCTATTTTCCTCGGCATCAGTATTATGGTTGTGCTTGTCATTCCAATGGTTATCTTCGCCCCCCAAATCATCCATTTGTTTGATCCTAGCGCAGACGAAACATTACTGGCGGCCGGTGTCGCTTATTTACGAATCAACACGCTAGTCCTCCCTGTTGGGGCGATTTCAATGGTCGCAAACGGCGCTTTACGCGGCGCAGGGGACACAAAACCAGGGATGTATGCCGCCATTGCTACTTTAATCGGGCTCGCTGTTCCGCTCTCATATCTATTTGCCCATCCGCTAGGGTTTGGCTCAACGGGGGTCTGGTATGCACTGGCTATCGGCATTTTGGCAAATGGTGCGATTTTGGGTCTACGCTGGCGCAGTAGCAAATGGGAAGTTGTTGCACTAAAAAAAGCCGAAGTCTACCGGCAGCATTTGCAATATTTACCAGAAACAATACTCAACCAATTTCTTGATGAAGTTCGTAAAAATGAAATGGCGCATGAAGGAATGGTTGAGTTAGTCACGGCCGAAGGGGTGACTTACCGAAATAGCAATGGGGAAACGGGCTATTCGTTTACTTCAGGCAGTTACGAGAAAGTTTAAGCCCATTGCTTAACTTACAATGTTCATTATCGGTAATAGCCCAATCGACGCGAAATCTGATGCGCGGCGTTAACAGTTCCCCTACGAAGCTCATTCCGGCTCCGTTGAAATCGGTAAGCAGGAACAGATTGGCTAATAGCGGCTACAATCCGGCCGGTAAAATCACGTACCGGCGCCGCAACGCAGCATAAGTCGAGCATCATCTCTTCCATATCAAAAGCAAAGCCTTCCTCCCGAACACGAGCGACTTCTATCTTGAGCTGTTCTAGGTGAGTAATCGTATTTTCAGTCATACGCACCAGTTCGTTTCGGGTGACAATTTCTTCAATTTGCGACCATGGCTGTCCGGCCAAAAGGATTTTGCCGATCGCTGTGCAATGAGGGTGGATTCGGGGTCCAAATTCGTTTAGCTCAACCCGTATCGGCTGCTTGCCTTCAACCTTATCGAGGTAAATTACCATCCCAGCATCCATTAATCCTAACTGGATAGATTCTCGGTATTCGGCCGAAAGTTCTTCAAGCACTGGCCTAGCCACTGCTCGCAGCTCAGTCGTTGCCAGCAGCGTTTGCCCTAAGTCAACCAGCTTCCACCCTAGTCGATAACGACCTTTATCCGTCTGTTGTAACAGGCCGATTTCAGCCAATGACGACATTAAATCGTGGGTACTCGATTTTGCAGAACCTAGGCGTTCCGACACCTCACTTACTCCCCATTCAGGGGCATCCCGGCCGAAAAGCTCTAGAATATCACCCGTTTTCCTAATTGTTCCTAACATAAAAACTCCAAACTTTAAAAAGTTTTGTTGCGCTGTTGCAACATTACAACAATACTGAACAATAATCGTATATATCAGATATATCAAGTTACCAATCGTTTATACCGAACGCCTGTTGACATAATTGATTGTCAACTTGACGCAATTGATGTAACTCTACAACACATACAGGATATCGTTCGGCATTATCGAACATTTTTCAAGATTTGTCGAACAAGATTTGCCAATATCGGGTCAAATCTAGAAATAAATCAGGTGTACCTCAAATTTGAACAGACACAATTGCCTATGGGCTAAAGCCATGAATCTTGTTTATCCTCTCGAAGACAGATAAATTTATAGTATCATCCTTCGGATTAACTAACGTACCCCACTCATCATTCAAAATGTCCATTTCAAACTTCACCGATTTCATAATACTCAAAGTCACTTTAGTACGTACTGAAACCTGTATTTAATTTTCACATAAAAAAATAAGGGATGAATCAAAAAGGATCTAACTATTCATGCTAAAAAGTTACATTAATCCAGAAGAAAACAAAGAGGCCAAGCGATTATTGCCTAAATTAATGGTTGAAGGACTTCTTTTAGGAGGCTCAGGATTAGGAGTCTTGGCCCTCATCTTCGAAATTGCGGCCGATGCCTTCAGTGTAGCTGCTTACCAAACTCTACTCGCCATTCATGGCGCCGAAGGCTATCATCAAGTCGCTATCTATGCCTTCATCATATTATCTATTCTGCTCTTTTTAGGCATCGTGCCCGCTTACAAAGCCGGAGCGTATCTGCGACCCAATGCAGGAGGCAGTGGTCCATTGGTCGAAGCGATTGGCCCACCAAAGATGCGATGGCTTTCGTGGGTAGGGACCAGCCTTTTCTTTGTAGATGCAATCCTGACAATCATTATTAGTTCGATTTCAGCAGCTGATGTCATCATGCTCATTTTCCCTGAGTTTGTGGCTTATCGAATTGTCTTTGCTGAAATATTTGCTTTCTTCATTATGGCCGTCCTTGTAGCTGTAGGGCCAAAGAAAGCTGTCCCATTGTTTCTTTTGGGTGGAGGGGCATTCACCATATTCACAATCGTTGCGCTATCGGTTGTTGGTTTCGCGGCCGCAAGCAATCCCGGTTGGTCTTTCATAAGCAATGGAATCGTTAATCGCCTTCAAGCAGATGGTATTGTTGAGCACGTCGTTCGTGCTCAACAAGATTTAAGCCTTCTCACCGGCTTTGTATTCTTCAAATTGCTAATGGCTTCTATGTCAAGTGCAATGCTTGGCTTCTCCGGTTATGAAGTCATTCCCGCCAGTGGCAAACACGCAGCGCGACCAAAATGGAAAGTCATTAATACCGCCCTAACACTTGCAGCCGTTTTCTTAATTACTACCGGTGTTGTTCAGCTTTTCGGGGCAGCAAGGTGGGACATTCCAGCAACAGAAGGATATTCAACCTTACTCATTGAATACGAAATTATCGCCGCACAAACATTGGGCAATGGCATAGTAGAAGCAGATATGGTGCCAACTGATGATCAAATTCGCGCGGCCGAAGCAGGATATGAAAGCTATGAGCTTCAAATCGCAAGCGATGGCAACCTAGATCCAGAAAATCATGCAGAAGTACTTACCAAAGAGGAGTTCGTTAAAAGCACATCCGAACGATTGGCGTTTGATACTGCATTAAATCGAGCTGTAGAGGGTACACCGGGTGCCTCCTTTCTATTTATTGCAGGTGTTCTACTCGCCATTATTTTACTTTTAGCCCAGGGAGGTGGATACATCGGTGGTGCTGCAGTTGCGGCCAATGCGGCTCGGTTAGGCCGTTTGCCTCAATTCTTTGAAGATGATCGAGTTGGGATCGCAGTCATTTGGGGAATATCAGCAGTTTTTATCCCCATTATTCGTGAAGTTGTCGTAGTTGAAGCCTATTATGCATTCGGTTTTGTCAGTGCTTTTATCATTACCAGCACAACAGTGTACTTCGTGCGGGACGATGTTTTGAGAAGCCGATCAATCGAACCGGGGTCAACTGAGGCTCGCTCGCTGAAATTTGCAGGTTTGCGAGGAATGATTGCCAGTTATATCATGGGTCTCATCCTAATTACTCAAAAATCTGACGCGTTACTAGTCATCATTATCAGTGGCATTATCATCACAGCATTTCAAGTTTATATTGCCAACGGTGGACTTAAACGGTCAAAAGGAATCCCAGCCGCTTCTAAGGACTTACCCGGTATTAAAGTTACAGAGTTTGCGAGCGGAGTTGAACGTGCCCATGACGAGGCTCGCCAGCGGGGTCTAGTAGACGCTTTAAATGCTTTGATCGGCTCAGACTTGCTACCACAATACAACGTTGCACCCAGCAGGATCCGTCGCATGGTGAGTTATCTTTACAATATAGATGAGATTCACTTTGAGCATGAACACAATGAGCACGACCATCATATTGAAGAACCCAGTGAAGAGCTGCAAGAAACCTATCAAGCAGCTCGCGATTTGGAAAGCGAAATTGCAGACAAAATTGAATGGTATTCTCGTTTTGGAACCTTTATCTTTATTAATGCTTATCACCTCAATTGGATCAGTGACGAGAATGACCGTACGGCCGAAGATGTTCAGAGAGCCATGGTTAACATTCTGTTCCCAGCCGTAGAGCATGATGAAATTTGGGAAGCATTTAAAAGTTTTGAGTTCGAACAAATTCCAGAACCAATCTGGCAATTCAGTCGTGAGCGATACCATTGGGCAAAAGATCAATGGCCTAACCTAAGTGACCGAATCACAACAATTTGGACACTTCAGGATTTCGGTTTAATCGACAAAGACATTGACATCGTCACGGTTGTCTCAGTTGCTGAAAAAGCTCGTCGCAATTTTGTTCAAGTCACTACAAAATCAGGAACGGATTTGGGGGATTCCCAATCGGTGAGTAAAAGCACCATAGATTAGGCGAAGCACTTCTGAGCAATTGAGTAAGCAAGTTCAAAAAGCACTTTGACCTTGCTTACTCAATTAACAACCTCTTTGAATGACACAAGGATTAAACCAATATAATTCTGCCCATTGACCTTGTGCGATTAATCATGTATGCTTCCACTTGTAAATCCTCGGCTAGAAGAAGACAGAGTCAGTATTCATCCGGGCTTTAATTTTCTGGATTAATTATTTTTATAACCAACAGGTAATTTAAAACTCTGTTAACTGATAGCATTTGTTTGGCTCAAAGTAGAGTTCTACATTAATCGGTGTACACTTCTCCTTTAATCATATATTTGTAGATGATAAGGAAAGGATAGCGATTTCCGAACCAAACAGCCCCTCTTCATGAATTCTTCTCTTCAAATTACTAACAACATGGTGATTAGCATAAATTATTCTCTTACGCTTGATAGCGGTGAGGAAATTGATCGCTCTGAACTAGGTGAACCTCTAGTTTATCTACACGGCCACTCGAATATTATTCCGGGCCTTGAAGATCGACTGGTAACGCTTAAGGTTGGCGATGAAAAAGAGGTTATAGTGAAGCCGGAAGATGCTTACGGTGAATACGACGAGGATGGGTTCTTTGCAATGGAAAGGACCCTTTTCCCAGATGATTTTGAAATCGAAGAAGGTATGCTGCTTCATTTGAAGGATGATGAATCCAACGAAGAAACTGAAGCTTTTGTACACGAAATCGGTGATGAGGAAATTATTCTGGATAAAAATCACCCTTTAGCGGGTGAAACACTTTGTTTCAAAGTTGAAATTGTAGATATTCGGTCAGCAACGGCCGTTGAAATCGAACATGGTCATGTACATTTAGAACATGACCATGGTTAATTAGTTAAGGCGTAGAAATTAGCGCCACTTAGGAGATAGTTCAATATGAAAAAAATGTTTGTTGGCGGTTTGCCATACTCATGGGACGATGGTCAGCTAGAAGACCTATTCGCAGAATTCGGTTCAGTCGATTCCGCATCAATTATCATGGATCGCGAAACCAATCGCTCACGCGGTTTTGGTTTCGTAGAAATGCAAGATGACGCGGGTGCTGATAAAGCAATCGCTGCTCTTAATGATTCTGAAGTAGATGGCAGAACGCTAACAGTCAACGAAGCTCGCCCACGTGAAAATCGTGGTGGCGGCGGCGGCGGTGGCAATCGTGGTGGCGGCGGCGGTGGTGGAAACCGTGGCGGTGGCTACGGTGGCGATCGTGGCGGCGGCGGCGGCGGCGGACGTCGTTACTAGTCTATATTTAGTTTAAATTAAATATAACATAATCAGTAGGCAGAAATTCTGCCTACTGATTCAAAAAGAGCGAAATTTGGTTTTAATCAAATTTCGCTCTTTTTTGTTTTCTGGTTACCTTTATGCCTATTTATAAATATCATATTATTTCCACCCCACCTCCACAAGGTTTCCATATTTAGAAGATATTCTTGTCCAAAATACAGCTATTGATAAGGATATTTATGCTCAAAATTAAATTGCGCAAACATTTAACAGTTCTTCTGGGTCTACTACTTCTTTCATTCTTAATCGCTTGCTCAGGCGAGAATGCAGGGGGTGGCGCAGACGATGAAGCAGAAACAGTTGTCGCATTAATCGGCGATATTTCGTCAGCTGCCACAGCCAGTGGCCAAATTGATTCAGTCGCAAGAGCTGAATTAGCTGTGACTATTCAAGCACTTGTAACCAATGTAAATGTTCGAGTGGGGGATCAGGTAAAAGCGGGCGATGTTTTAATGGAGTTTGACACGACAGAACTTGTGTTTACTTTGAGGAACGCTCAGCAAAATTTACTTAGCCAGCAAGCAGCCTTCGTTGAATTGCAAGAGCCAGCATCTGAAGCCGACAGGTTGTCGGCCGAAGCTAATCTTGCCAGTGCGCAAGCCCGTTTAGCTTCTTTAGAGACTGGCCCGAATGAATATGACGTGGCTGTCGCAGAAGCAAATTTACGCTCAGCGCAAGCTTCAATCGCGTCGGCCCAGGCCAATTTGAATTCAACTCTTGAAACAGTAACACCGGCTAATATCGAAGCGGCACGTGCCGAATTGGTAGCGGCAGAGAATCAGTTGGCCGATATAGAAAGCACCTTGGTAAAAGTGGGGGATCGGGCGAACAAACGACTAGCTGATGCCTATGAAGCTGCCAAGGCGAGCTACAGTGCTGCAGTGGCGAAATTTAACCGCCTGCAAACTGGAGCAGATGCGAATGCAATTAATGCGCAGCAACAGGCTGTCTCCGCAGCTAGCGCGCGTGCGGCCGGGAGTCAGGCTGATTTGGCGGACCTACAGGCGGCCGCATCTGCTGCGGATTTAGCAGCGGCACAGGCTACGGTTGCGTCAGCTGATGCTCGACTACAAGCGTTATTAGCGGGGGCCAAAGTTGAAGATATTGTGATTGCTGAAGCCAATGTAAAATCGGCTGAAATTTCAGTAGCGAATGCCCAATCTAACCTTAATGATGCTGTGATTACGGCTCCATTTGACGGCGTTGTGACCGCTATCCACACAAATATTGGGGAGACGGCTACAGGCATTGTGCTTGAGATGGCAGATCCAAATGATTTGGAAATTGTGCTTCAAGTTGATGAAATTGATATTGCGGCCATTTCAATTGGGCAGGAAGCAACTATTTCGCTTGAAACTTGGCCTGACATTGAGCTCAGTAGCATGGTGCAAGCGGTTGCTCCTTCCTCAGGTTCAACATCTACCGGCATAACAAGCTACGATGTACATCTTGAATTGGCTGACACAGATTTGCCAATATTGATTGGAATGACAGCCAATGCTAGTCTGTTGACAGCGAAACGTGATGGGGTGTTGGTGGTTGTGAATCGAGCGATTACGGCCGATCGATCATCCGGCCGATTTTACGTCGATGTTCAAACAACAAATGATGCAGGCGAAGTCAGCATAGAAAAAACAGAAGTTAGTATTGGACTGCGGGATTCACAATTCTCTCAAATCATCGATGGTATTAGTGAGGGAGACATACTGGTTGTGGATTATACAGTCCCAGTTCGGCGCCCAGGAGAAGGTGGACCTCCTGGAGGATAGGATATTAAGCAGCATAAATTGATACATCTGCAATCTCTTAGGAACGGAAATTTAATAAAACAACGAAGATGTCTCCCCCGTTCCTCTTAAACTGACGATGCAATTCCCTGTTTTACGGGGTCCCTTTTGAGGGGATATAATCGTCAGCCCTTAGCCTCTTACGCTCATACCTATCAGCAAACTAACAAACGTTATATCGCGGCGAATGCAACCTGAAAATTGCATTTTGCAACTTCTTTTTTAATATTATGAATAAATGGGTTTTTAGAATAATAATCGTTGTCGTCCTCGGCCTAGTCGGGTTTTTCGGATACCGCTATTTCAGCGGAGCTGGGGCTGATTCAGACACAACTGGAAATAATGCACCAGAATACACTACCGTTTTTCTAGGGGATCTTTCGGCCGGAGCAACTGCGGCCGGCCAATTGATTGCTCAACGCGAAGCTGACTTGGTATTGCAGACAACTGGAGTTGTGGCGTTGGTCAATGCAAAAGTAGGGGATTTGGTTACGCAAGGTGATTTGCTGGTGCAACTCGATATCGCTTCTTTAGAAAGATCTGTGCTTGAAGCAGAGCAAACATTAGCGGTTCAAGAACAAAATCTAGCCAAACTCCTTCTGCCAGCGGCAGATTATGACATCTTATCGGCCGAAGCTAGTTTGGCAAGTGCCCAAGCTGCGTTGGATGATTTTCTGGCTGGACCGTCTGACACACAGATTGCTTCGTCAGAGGCCAGCGTCAATGCTGCAAGAGCTGATCTAGGATCGGTTCAATCACGCTATAGTGAATTAGCAGCAGGTGGACCAGCAGATGAAGTGATTACGGCCGAAAAGTCATTGGCTGATGCAGAAGCAGCCTATAAGTTAGCGGAAGAAGCTCATCGATCGACATTTAATTGTAAATGGAATGAAACAAGCGGGCAGTTTGACTGCGACCCTTTTTCGGATGATGCGGATGCGCGAGCGGCAGCACAACAAGCGTTGGCGAATTTGGTGGCGGCTCAAGAGCAGCTAAGCAACTTACAACCAGGTAGCAGTAATAGCAATGTAGTGGCTCAAGGGGCGACAGTAGCGACACGACGCGCGGCATTAGATGCAGCACTCGCACGCCACGAGAAGCTGTTAGCTGGAGCAACTGAAGAGCAAATAATGGCGGCCGAAGCAACGTTGGCTCAGGCTCAAGCAACGCTTGATAACTTGCAAGAAGGGGAAACTGAGTCTGCCATTACACGTCAAGAGGTGGCAGTTGAAACAGCCCGGGTAGGGTTAGAGCGGGCACAGTACACACTTGCAAAGGCGACTCTTCTAGCTCCGTTTAATGGCGTTGTAACCCAAGTCAATGTGACACCAGGTGAAATCGGATCTGGCGTTGTCATGTCGATTATTGATATGAACAGTTTGGAAGTGGTGCTAGATGTTGATGAGGTTGATATTGGAACAGTCTCAGTTGGACAGGAAGCAACAGTCGCTTTTGACGCTTATCAAGGCGTGGAGCTTGTAGCAAAGATCGTTTCGATTGCACCACTCAATACAACCAATAACTCGGGCACAATCAACTATGAAGTCAATTTGGCTATTGAAGACTCTGACTTAGAGCTTTTAAATGGATTAACGGCCGAAGCAAGATTGCTTACAGCCAAAATAGAAGGTGTCTTACTCGTGACGAATCAGGCGATTCGAGCCAATCGTGAGGATGGAACATTCTTTGTGGATCGTGTAACCGGAGTTGATGAGGATGGCAACGTGATTCTTGAAGAAGTAGAAATTCAAATCGGTTTGCGCGATAACTTTAACACCCAAATTATAGGTGGACTAGATGAAGGCGATGAAGTAGCGATCGGTTATGTTCCACCTCCTGAAGTGGAAATCCGCGGTGGTCCAGGTGGACCAGGGGGAGATTAAGCTATGATCGGTTTAACCAATATTACAAAATCTTATACGATGGGAACCCAGACAGTTCATGCTTTGCGTGGGATAAATTTAGAAATTGCTGAGGGGGAATATGTGGCGATTATGGGGGCATCTGGATCGGGGAAGAGCACATTGATGAATATCATTGGTTGCTTAGATATACCAACGGCCGGGAATTATACGCTTGATCAAATTGATGTCAGTGAGATGAGTGATGATCAACAGGCACGCATTCGAAATCAGCGAATTGGGTTTGTGTTTCAGCAATTTAACCTATTGCCGCGCACAACCGCCCTAAAACAGGTCGCTTTGCCCTTAATGTATTCCGGGGTTGCTCGCTCAATACGTAATGCTAGGGCAAAAGAAGCCTTAACAACTGTTGGGCTGGGAGATCGAACCGATCACAAGCCGGATGAACTTTCGGGCGGTCAACAACAGCGTGTTGCCATTGCACGAGCGATTGTGATGGAGCCAAATATTATCTTGGCCGATGAGCCAACCGGTGCACTCGATACCAAAACGGGTGAAGAACTTATGCAACTTTTTAATAAAATGCATGAAGATGGCATTACAATTGTGATGATTACACATGATCGCGAGGTTGCAGAACAGGCAAAGCGAATTGTTACGTTGCGGGATGGTTTGGTTATTTCGGATGAACAAATATAGAAACGATAGGTTTCATCCTCTTAAAAAATTATGAATTTTACTGAATCACTATTAACGGCTTTAGACAGCTTACGGGCTAATACACTACGATCTATTTTGACGATGCTGGGTGTTATCATCGGCGTAGGTGCGGTCATTGGGCTTGTTTCTATTGGAGATGGGGTACAAGAATCGATCACGGCCGACATCGAAGCGATTGGTTCTAACCTGCTAACTATTTTCACTGATGGCGACAACTCTGGCGGCTATCCGGCACTCACGCTAGGGGATGTTGAGGCATTAGCCAACCCTTATGATGCGCCTTCGATTGATACTGTGTCGGCTAGCATCAACCGCAATGAGAGTGTGATCTATGGAAATGGGGATTTGCAGGCGAGTGTGAGTGGTGTCACTGCAAACTATTTAACGGTCAATAATCTGACAGAGTTTTTAGCCGGTGACGGTTTATATCAGCCCGATGTTGATACGGCCGCGCGCACGGCCGTTATCGGTTCACAAGTGGCGGCTGAACTATTTGGAGAAGAGTTCCCAATTGGGCAAGAAGTTCGTATCCGTGGTGTCGGATATGAGGTTGTGGGGGTTCTTGAAGAGCAAGGTCAAGGATTTGGTAGCAATCCTGATGAAACTGTATTCATCCCTATTACAACAGCACAACAACGGCTCGGCGTTCAACGAACCCGACGTGGGGAAAAAGCGGTTGACAGGATTGTAGCGGCGGCCGTTACAGATGAAGTCACTGAACAGGCGATGGAAGAATTAACTGAAATATTGCGCGAGCGGCATGGAATCAGTTATTCAAGTGAAGACGATTTTCGTATTCTTTCAAATGCCACGATTCTAGACACAATTGGCACAATAACCGGGGCATTAACCTTGTTTTTGGGGGCGATAGCGGGAATTTCGCTTGTTGTCGGTGGTATTGGCATTATGAATATTATGCTGGTTAGTGTGACTGAGCGAACCCGAGAGATCGGAATTCGCAAAGCAATTGGAGCATTACGCCGTGATATTCTGATGCAGTTTCTGCTGGAATCAGTTGTGCTATCACTTGTTGGTGGTGGGATCGGCATTGGGTTAGGATACGGATTAGCCGCACTGGCTACTGCCATCGGCGATATTCCTACATCTGTTACGCTCGATACGATTGGCTTGGCAACAGGCATCTCGATGACAATTGGGTTGGTTTTTGGAATTTTCCCCGCTTGGCGGGCGGCCAGTTTACGGCCGATTGAAGCGTTGAGATACGAATAAAAAGGAGAGAGGCTGGAGAGTCGCAGGATGAGAGGCTAAAATTTGCCTTTACCACACTGTGACTTTACCACCTTAAAAGGTTATGGATTTACACCCGATTTTTGTACATTTTCCGATTGCGCTGGTCACGATAAGCGTGATCACCGCCTGGATTGCACGGTTTAACTCTTCGTGGCCAGCACTTAAAGAATCTTCATGGCTCATGTTTTGGATTGCGGCAATTGCGGCCGTGCCTACGGCCATTACCGGGCTAATCGCCCATGCCCCGTATGAGGAGACGATTCTGCTTGAAGTCATTGAAACCCACCAGTTTTCCGCATTGGCAGCTACCCTCCTTTTAGTGGGTGTATCTATTTGGCGTTGGCGCGCCCGCCAAAAAGGAAGTGATGTAGGTGATGGTTGGGCGTATCTCCTTATCATATCCGCAATCTTCGGGTTATATCTTTTCGTTGGGTCAACGGGTGGAGATCTCGTGTACGACTATGCGATTAATGTAAATGCGGTCAACATCTTGTTACCGGGCCAATAAATTAAATTGGCACACTTGGCTAAGCAGGTTATATGTCTCGAATTTTAGTTGTTGACGATGATCCCAATATAGTGCGACTTGTACGTAGCTACCTTGAGCAAGCTGGGTTTACGGTACTTACGGCCGGAAACGGCGTACTAGCTCAGCAAATGATTCGATCTGAGCGGCCAGATCTTGTCGTATTAGATTTGATGCTACCCGACAAAGATGGGTTACAAATTACCCGATTTGTACGGGGAGACGATAACCTCAAAGCAACCCCGATTATTATGCTAACCGCCAAAGTTGATGATACAGACAAAATTATCGGGCTAGAAATTGGGGCAGACGATTATGTAACCAAGCCGTTTAACCCACGCGAATTGGTAGCCCGTGTACGTGCTCAACTGCGGCGAATAGAATTAGGCAAAGAAAGTAACGGGGACAGTTCCGTTTCTATTATTGAATTTGGCGACTTAAAGCTTGATTTAGGCAGACATCAATTATTTCTTGGCGAAGAGCATATTGATACGACCCCTACTGAGTTTGGCTTGCTTCGTATTTTGATGGAAAACCCTGGGTATGCTTTTACCCGTGACGATCTTATTCTAAAGGTGATGGGGTACAACTATGCAGGTTTAGGACGGACACTTGATAGTCATATTAAAAATATTCGCAAAAAAATCGAATTGGACCCGAAAAAACCAATCTATATCTCAACCGTATATGGGATTGGGTATAGGTTTGAAGGATAGAAGGGGGTAGATAACTGCCATGTTTAACCGGCTTTGGATACGTATCGCTTTAACATTCGCTATTGTGCAAATCAGTTTTGTTCTGCTGCCTTTTGGGGTCTTTGTTGCCCTAAATGAGTTTGGCATTCTTGAATATCGAGACAATGATGTTGAGCTTTCTGCTATTTTTGAAGACAGTGGCATCTCTCCTGAACAGCAACATGAATTATTAAGGCGCTTTCGCCATGAAATGCGCTCTCGTCTACCGGGAGAGCTTATTCAAATCGCAGTGTTAAGCGGACTTGTAGGCTCGATTGCCGGTGTACTCGTGAGTCGGCGGTTGACCCGGCCGTTGAACAATTTAGAAACAGGGGCTGAAAACATT